>WHTN01000020.1:18328-30519 GCA_009377715.1 Dehalococcoidia bacterium
GAAGGCCACGCCGAGGAAGTCTTAGAAGCGATCAAGGCAGGCTAAACATTAGGACTTGCCTTACACAAAAGTGCTCAGAACGAGCTACTCTAAATGCGGACTGTTGGCAATGTCATTCTGAACGAAGTGAAGAATCCGAACACCAAAACGGTACGGATTCTTCGTCGCTGCGCTCCTCAGAATGACATTTTTTGTGCAAGCCAAACGGCCTTTACAAGGATCGGCCTTCTCACTATCATAATGGCTTGCAGCAAAGCTAATCATAATAAAGGAGGAGATGCATGGCAGACTATGCCCATCCAGAAGTGTTAGTAGATACAGAATGGGTAGCTCAGCATTTGAACGACCCGAAAGTCAGGCTGCTTGAAGTCGATGTCGATACTACGGCGTACGATACAGGTCACATACCGGGCGCGGTCGGCTTGAACTGGAAGTCCGATCTCGAGACCGGGCTTCAGAGGGACATCGCGAGTCGCGAGCAGATCGAAAACCTGTTGTCCAACGCTGGCGTAAGCGACGACACAACCATCGTCGTGTACGGCGACAACAACAACTGGTTCGCCACCTACGCGTTCTGGCTGTTGAAGTACTACGGCCATCAAGATGTACGAGTGATGAACGGCGGCCGCGCCAAGTGGGCCGCCGAAGGCAAGCAGATGGTCACGGATATGCCGCAGCACCCGCGCGGGAACTACAAGACGAAAGAGCCAGATGAAAGCCTACGAGCGCTGCGTGATGAGATGCTTCAGATAGGCAAGGGTGGCCAGGCCAACACCGCTTTAGTCGATGTACGTGGCCCGCGCGAGTTCTCCGGAGAGCTGTTAGCGCCCGAAAACCTCCCGCAAGAAGGATCGCAACGCGGCGGCCATATCCCGGGCGCAAAGAACATCGTCTGGTCGCAGGCCGTGCGCGAGGACGCGACTTTTAAATCTGCCGATGAGCTGAAAGAGCTGTACGGAAATCAGGGCGTCACCCCGGATAAAGACGTCGTGGCCTACTGCCGCATAGGCGAGCGGTCTTCTCACACGTGGTTCGTCCTCAAGTACCTGCTCGGCTACAATAACGTTCGCAACTACGACGGTTCCTGGACGGAGTACGGCAGCCTAGTGGGTGCGCCCGTCGAGAAATAACGCTTCGATCTTGCGTACTATATAGGGGAGCTTAAAGCTCCCCTATGTATTCTTAGGACAGAGTCAAACATGTCGAAAAGCGTGAGGATCGTAGACCTTGGCACCGATGATGAGAAGGGACTAACGAACCTTTACGGCGTCGATCTATATCCAGACGTGCTCGCCAATCTAGCTAACATCCTTAATCAAAAGGGTCACCCTTTTGAATTTTATGAGAAGATGGGGTTCGTGGTCGTTGGCGTCATGCCCGACGCCAACGACTTTGGCAAGCCCGACATCTTTATGGCCAAGCGCATTACGTGAGTAGCATGCAAGACGACCGAACCGAAGAAGAACGAGAAGAGGACGAAGACCCTGCCCAAGGGCCGGACGAGCGGGACGCCGATCTGGGCTGGGGCGGCGCGGAGCTGCGTTACGGGCCCTCGCTATGGCAACGGCTGCGACAGGCCGTCTTTACAGCGATCCTTCTGATTCTGCTCGCCGCGATAGTCCTGCCGCTGATAATCACCGCAACGCGCTAGCGTAAGGAAAACGCTTCGTTCAGATTGCTGGCCGAGCCGCCAGGCGTCAGCCCGCCACTAATGACGTAAATCGTGTCGCCGATCGTAACGGCGCCCAGGCCATGCCTGGCCGTAGGCATGTACGAATGGCTCTGCCAAGAGTTACTGACCGGGTCGTAAGACTCGTTCTCGTCGAAAGTGCCCTCCGATTCCTCGCCACCGAAGACATAGATGCGGCCGTTGAGCGCCGCCCCGGCGATACCACTGCGAGCCGTCGGAAGCGGCCCGCGGCTTTCCCAGCGGTCGGTCTGCGGGTCGTAGACTTCGTTCGCGTCGACGTTGCGTATGAACGTCCCCAGGCGGCCACCTACTACATATATCTTGCCATCTAGCTCCGCCACTGCGATGTGATCTCTCGCAGTTGGCATCGGCGAGCGCGCCTGCCAGGAATCGCTCGCCGGGTCGTATACTTCGACCGCGCCGGTATCGCCATCTTCGGTTACGCCACCGATGGCGTATATCTTGCCGTTGACCACCGCTGCCCCCAAAGCGCCTCGCGCGGTTGGCATAGGCGTTAATTCTCGCCAGGTGTCGCCTTCCGGATCGTATTCGAGCGTCGCGTCCACTGGATCGCCTCCGCTGAAGCCACCAACCACGTATACTTTGGTACCAACGGCAACCGCGGCTGCATGATCGAGCGGCAACGGCAGTGACGCTTGCATACGCCAGCTATCGGTCGTGGCGTTATACTCTTCTACGCCGCTCCCATCGCTGCCCGGCCCGAAACCGCCGATAACGTATATCCGCTCGCCCATCGCCACAGCGACAACTTCACTGCGCGCGGTTAACATAGGCGCTTTCGTTTGCCAAACCCCCGTTAGCTGTGTTGTAGGCGAACCAGAAGGCGACGCAGTGCTCGTAACCGGCGAAGGCAAAGTCGTATCTGACGAAGAAGGCGAATCGTCATCGCCGCAGGCGAAGGATAGGCATGCCAAGGTCGCGAGGATGAAGGCGACCACAGACCTTAAAACAATCGGCCTACGTTGGCACTTTTGTGAACTTGAGTCCTGAAATGCGCTCGAAATCTGTATCATTACTCAATGAATGGCAATGGACGCTATTAGGATATCAAGATCGGAAATTAGCTCGCCGCGTAATCTTAGATCGTTGCGTATCGTGGCGAAAACATGTGCCTCTAACGTGCCTACATAGTAAAGAGGAACAGCCTGCAGGAGTTGCTCGAACTGTCCGAGCCTATACTGAGAAGTCGGGGCGCTTAATAACCCTTCAACAATTTTCGGCGTAACTGATAATAGAAGTAGCTATCGCTTGGCGTCTTATCAGCGACGATATGGCTGGACAGCGTAATCTTTACCTTTGAGATAGTCCACCAACCAGTTGGTATCGACTAGAAACTCAATCATCAAACGTTACGGCTGGCCGAGCTATAATGCTACGGCGTGCTTGACCGTCGACGTCGTTGACGGCCGCCAGGCTTAGCTTCTGCCTTCCGCGAAGGTTGTGAAGTTTCGAAATATACCTTGCCGCAGTTGCGGCAAAACTGCGCAGCAAAAATTCGTCCCCATCATAAGGCAGCGGAGTGCTGCAACTCGGGCAAGCCCACATCATCGCGCTTCCACACTGGGCGCAAAACTGGTACGGCTCCTCGGGCCGGCCAGGGTAGCCGTAAGAGCCAACGTGATTGTTTTCGCATTTGCCTACGCCTCTACTGGGCATATCCTCTTCGCTGACGACGGTAGATTCCGCTGATGCTGCTTGACCGGCCTCTTGCTCTTCACCGGTCTGTATCGAGTCAGGCGCCACGGGGTCGCTGCTTGGAAGCAGGTTAGCGGCCGCCGGATTAAGCTTCTCCAGCCAGTACTCCAACCCGACTCTTCCTGCCGCAGCGGCGGGAAGAGCAACTAAGACCCCCGTAATGCCCAACAGTTGGCCACCGGCTAAAACAGCTATCAACACAACCAAAGGGGGCAGATTTAGAGTCTGGCCGTAAATCCGTGGTACCAGGAATCTATCCTCAAACTGCTGGTACAACAGAAGACTGCCGACCACGATAAAGGCCTGCGTATTCGATTCGTGAAACGCGGCCACGTAGGTGGCAGCACTGCGATGAACGCGCCGACCAAAGGGATGATATCGGCGAAACCCGCGAGCACGGCAAAGCCTAAAGGATTATCGACTCCCGTAGCTAGCAAAACGACGAACGTGTACAGGGCTATGGCAAAGGACGTTATTATCTGTCCTCGAATGTATCCTCCGACGACGCGGCCGAGTGAGGCGAGTAGCAATTCGACATCTGGCTCGCGTCCGGGCGGAACGAATCGATAGCGAGCGTTGCAGTCTCGGCACATCGATCAGTAGGTAAACGGTAAGGACAATGACGGTAAATATTGAAAGCGTCGTAAAGACGATCTGCTGCCCGTAGTCTACAGCAGCCGAGCCTGATATGAAGCCGCCCCAATTTATGTTTCGGGCGCGCTCCTCAAGTTCAACATCGGCGCTGAACCTGGCCAGCAACTCTTCTAACCGCCTTGGCGTCTTCGGGCAGTTCGTTCCGAATGTTGTGGAACCCGTCGACCAGCGTCGGCACTACCAAAGCGAACAAGCCGGCTATAATGCCGAGAACAGCGAGGAGAAATATCAAAGCCGCGGCGACTCTGGGCAAGCCACGCTGTACAAGCCATTCCACGTATGGCAAGAAAGCCGCCGTAAGGATAAAGGCGGTAACGACGAGAAGGATTACCGGCCAAAGCTCCATCAGCGCCCAGATGGTCAATACCGCCAGGCCGACCAGGATCATACCTCGATAGGAGAGCTCAAGCCTAAGCATCGTTGAATCTTATAAATAGCGAAGGGTTGTCTTCACATGATCAGTGTTAAACGATTCTAAAGTTGCCAACAGTCGTCACACGTGCGTCGATCGAGAACGACGCTGTTCGTCGTCACACGTTCAAAGTATTGCGAACGTTATGATGATCAGAACGACCTGAATTATCCAGGCGATCAAGCTGGTCGCTACTGCGCGCCACGTATCAAAATCGAGCGCTTGGCGAACGCCTATTACGACCGCTATCAAGACCCACACGGATACGATTAGGCTAATGATGATGCCTATTATCGGGATAAAGCCCAGTATACGTAGGACCCCCGGCGATTGGGCGAAACCCGTAGCTCGCAGTAATTCGCCCATGCTTGTACGCGTTTGCGGCCCGGCGAAGAACGTCGTGCCCACCCAGTACGAAACGCCCGCAAAGAGGAGCCAGCCGATTATAGAGGTAAGAGCGCCCAATATGACGCCGCTAACGCCGGCTGCTAAGCCACCGCCAATGGCACTGGCAAGCGCGACAAGTACCACTATAAGTAGCGCTTGAATCGTGGCGTCTCGGTCTCGTTCTACTTCCTCGTAAGCCTGCACATCCAGCATTGCGGTGCGCACCATGCGGTCCATCATAGGTTCTGCCTCCTTCATGGCTCAGCGAGCCTTACGAATGATTGTACAGCGCTCGACTACGCCATGAGAATACAAAGGCTGAAAACTTTGAGTCTACAGGCACTATTGACAACCTAAGCGTTGCGCCATATGCTTTCGCCCGAACGACTAGATACCGAAGCAAGGAGGAGTACTGTGCAAGAGAAACGAATCATCACCCAGGATGTAGGCGTACCGATTAACGATCATTATTTGAAAGGTTATATGGCAAGGCCAGGCCAGCCTGGCTCCGTGCCCATGATAGTCGTCATCCAGGAATGGTGGGGACTAGAGCCGCACATCAAAGACGTAGTCGAGCGCTTCGCGCGAGAGGACTTCGCCGCCTACGCGCCGGACCTTTACGGCGGCAAGGTGGTCACTGAACCCGATGAGGCCAGAAAAGCTTCGATGGAACTTGACATGCCCAAAGCGGTGGACGAGATCACACGTGGTCTGGCGTACCTTAAGTCTCAGGGAAACCCCGGTCGCAAGTTCGGGGTGATCGGCTTTTGTATGGGTGGCGGCCTCGCTTTGCGAACGGCCATCAGCAGCAGCGATGTCGATGCCGTAGCGGTATTCTACGGCCGCAACCCCGACCCAATCGATCAGGTGCAAAATATCTCTGCTCCGCTCTTGGGCGTCTACGGCGATCAAGACCAGGGCATCCCAGTATCCGAAGTCGGCCGCCTACAAGAAGCCCTCAACCAGCACGGGAAGCAGAACGAGATCCACGTCTACCCGGGGGCGGGCCACGCTTTCTTCAACGATACTCACGGCACCTACAAGGCCGATGCCGCCTCCGACGCCTGGGGGAAGGCGATAGACTTCTTCATACGTAACCTAAAGGGCTAACGCACCCTTGCTAAGTAAAAAAGGCTAAAGTAAAAAGCGAGCGGCCCGAGGAAATCTCGGGCCGCTCGCTAGATTAAAAGAACTTAGGGATTACCGGTGATCGTTCCTTCACCGTCACCCGTAGGCATATAAGTAGCTACTTTGACCCATTCTAAAGTGTTGCCCTGACTATTGACGGCCCAAAAGTCAAAGACGCCGCTATCACGATCGCCGGCGTCGTTTAATTCCGTCGGGCCGCTTAGAGAATCGTTCGACCGTGCGGTAGCAACGAAAGCGTTCTTGTACGCCGTCAGGTCGTCCACCCCACCGGCTTGCTGATAAGCAGCGACGGAAATAGTCAGCGCATCGTAGGTCGACAAGGCGAAAGCATCGGGGTCGTAGCCCACCCTAGTCCTAACCTCATTGAAGACAGGCTGCCATTTCTGCTGTTCGCTTACGTCCAGGCCGAAGATGGGATTGGGCAGCCCTACCTCCTCTGCGAATTGGGCCGCTTGCTGATTGGCAGGATCCACAAGCTGAGGAATCAGCGCCAGGCTGGACGTGCCATACCAGGAGATCTGCCCCAATGCATCATCCGAAGCCGCTGCTGCAAAGAGTGGTACCGCTTCCTCAAAGGCCGCGAGATAAATAGCCGGTGAAGTGGCGTCACCTAACGCCGTCTTGATGCGCTGGATTACGTCGGCGGGTGAAGCGTTGCCGGCGTACGTAACCCTTGGGAGAATTGTACCCCCTAGCTGTTCCACAAGTTGCGAAGTGGAATCGCACAGCCCCTTGTTGCCAAGGTCGTCGCGGCATACAGGAAGAACCG
Organism: Dehalococcoidia bacterium; assembly: GCA_009377715.1. Lineage (GTDB taxonomy): Bacteria > Chloroflexota > Dehalococcoidia > SM23-28-2 > WHTN01 > WHTN01. Next base: position 25,106 of record WHTN01000020.1, read on the forward strand.
TGCCCGTTTGCCCCCGTTCGTCCATCAAAACGACAAGCGCCGCTGCCTCACGGCGGTCGTCGAGCGCTAAGCGAAAGATATTATCGCCGCCGAGCGAAAGCGCAGAAGCCGTGCTGCCCTGGCTGATGACGATGATACCGTTGGCATCGGCGTATTCTTTAATCCTTGTCACTTCTGAACTGGATTGAGGGCCAATTACTATGCGCACTCCCTGGTCAGCTAGGGAGCGAAGCTTCTCCAGCGCTTGATCGGGGTTGAGGCCCGTATCTTCGACGATGAGGCGAACTCTGGTGTCTTGACCTTGGGATTCGAGGCGATCGTTGTGATCTTCTACTGCGATTTCTAGCGTGGCCTGGCTGGCTCGTCCCAGCGTCTGCCAGGAACCGCTGAGGTCAAGCAGAGCGCCGATGGTTATCTCATCGCCATTGCTTCCGGCGCTCCCATTCTCTACGTCTTCTTCATCGTCACCGCAAGCTGCGCCAAGGATAACGATAGCAAGTAACGAAAGGCATAACAAAATGCGAATGCCGATGAAGTTCTTCAATCGATCCGCTTTCAATAGTGACTCCTCCTAAAGTTCAACATCTCAGTATGCTAAGTACAGTAATCATACGATAACAAGGTCTTAGCCCTGCCACAAGGGGAAGGATAGCTGTGGCTATCCCATAAAAACGCGCCATAGCTTAGTTGCTATGGCGCGTTGAGCGGGCTGGTCCGCTGATGTTTATCGGCTAACTGGCACCGCCACCGCCTACAGCTTGAGTTCGGGCGCCGGCGTACTTCTTCTCTAGCTCATTCCAACGCTCCGCTTGCTCGATACAGTTGTCAATGTACTCCTGCGGCATGGTGCTGATCTGGTAGGGTGGGCGGATAGGACCACTATTGGTGTAGCCCGTGGCGTCCATAGCCACCCTGTTCAACTGGATGTTGAAGGAAGCGAATATCTCTGGCTTGCGGTATTGCTGTGTGTGTTCCATCGCCCAGTTGATGTCGTTTCTAACTTGCTCGGCACGGTCCCAATCTCCGGCGTTGATCGCATCGATCAGAGCAGCAGCGGTGTTAAGACCGGCCGCCAGCGTCCATAGGGCCGTAATATGGCCTGGGGCCTGCTTTGCTGCGTCCAAAGATGTTCGGTCTACGGCCACCAAGCTGATCCGGCCGCCAGTCACATCCACCACTTGCTTCGTGATGCTGGTATTACCAAACTTTGCCGCTATTACCGTCGGCGCCTTCTTCGCTACGCCCTCCCAGAACTCGACGGGGAACGAGAAGCGGAAGGCGCCCGAATTACCGTAGACCATGATCGGGAAGTCCGGGAAAGCTTCCGAAAAGTCGGCGTAGTGCCGCACGGCCATGTCGAGCGTGGCGGGCTGCCACATCGGGATGCCCATAAGCGCAGCCGACGCCCCACGCTCTTTTACAAACTTCATCCGCTTCGCGATCTCGTGGCTGCCGAGCGCCGTAGTTCCCACGAAAGTCGGAACCCGGCCATTCACTACAGACAGAAAGGTATCGACGAACTTTCTGTAGTCTTCGTCGGACAGCGCGGCGCACTCACCGGTGGTGCCAAGCGCCATTATGGAATCGGCGCCGTCCTTGATGAGCTTTTCCGTAGAGCGAGCGGTCTCGTCCAGGTCTACTGTGTCGGTCGCGAGCACGCTATCGGCCCCCGGCTTGGCCGGCGTCGCCATAACTGCCACTACCCCTTTGACGTCCTGTGCGCTAAGCATATTATGCTCCCTTCTACACTGGTTTTAATTATCGTCAAGTTTCGCTCCAGACTGGCATATCCTATTGCAGTTCACCAAATTTTGCAACCCACTCGCACCAGTATCGCGCACAGCGGACAGTAAGTACTGTAGTCTTCCGGGACGAGGCTTCATTGACCGTTATATCTCGCGCGAATAAGATATCTGTACAGCGACCGCTCCCATTAGCTTTGATAAGCCTTGTTACGTAATAGCAACCACTGATGCCTGTTCCACCTCGTAGCCGCGGGACAGCATCTGCGCGGGCCCAAAGATCGCTGGTAACGCGTCGGCTCATTCTTCCGGTCCAAGAGTTCATCCACACCGAGGCTCTTAGCGGTGTGATGCTTCTGGTATCAGCAGTCACCGCCATGATCTGGGCTAACTCTCCCTGGCAAGATAGCTATCACGACCTTTGGGAAGCCGTCATTACAGTAGATTTGGGCTTCGTGCTCTTTCAAGAGGACTTGCAGCATTGGGTGAACGACGGCCTGATGGCGCTCTTCTTCTTTGTCGTGGGTCTCGAGATCAAGCGGGAGATGACCCACGGAGAATTGTCGTCCAAACGAACGGCGGCGCTGCCGGTAATAGCCGCACTTGGCGGCATGATCGTACCCGCGACTATCTACTTCTCTCTCAACGTTGGAGGTGATGGGCAGAAGGGGTGGGGCATCCCAATGGCAACAGACATTGCCTTTGCGCTTGGCGTTCTCGCCTTGGTAGGGCGCGGCATACCATCGCAGCTCCGCATTTTTCTTCTCACCCTGGCGATTGCGGACGATATCGGAGCGATTCTGGTAATCGCGGTGTTCTACACGTCTGACCTCTCCTTCACTGCCCTCGGGCTAGCTGGCTTGTTCCTAGCTGGCACAGCATTGGTGCGTCGCCTGGGGGTAGTCGAAGTATCCATCTACCTCCTCTTAGGAATAGGCCTCTGGGCGGCGATGCTGAAATCCGGCATCCATGCCACTCTAGCCGGGGTGATCCTTGGTTTGCTGACTCCAGCTTCGGCCCATATGGCCAAGGAAGTGTTCTTGGAGAGCCTAGACTCTCTGACACGAGCATACAGGCAAGCCCTGCATGACCGAGATGAGCATGAGGCCGAAGCTGCCCTCGGCGAGATCGAGGACCTCGTTCAGGCAACCGAAGCGCCCGTCGAAAGGCTGGAACGTATCCTTCATCCCTTTACTAGTTACCTCGTCATACCCGTATTCGCTTTGGCCAATGCGGGGCTTGAGTTCAGCGGTGATTCGATCCGCGATGCTACTACGAGTTCAGTGACACTGGGAATTGCAATCGGTTTGCTCGCAGGAAAGTTCTTCGGCATTCTCGGTGCATCCTGGCTGGCGGTTCGCCTAGGACTAGCTGATCTGCCTTCGGGCGGGCGCTGGTCACAGATCGCCGGCGTGGCAATGCTGGCCGGTATCGGCTTTACCGTCTCTCTATTTATAACGGGGCTCGCATTCGACGACGAAATTCTGATTTCTGACGCCAAGATGGGCATCTTCGGGGCCTCTCTTATAGCCGGCATCTCTGGCTACACGCTCCTTCGGCTGACAACGCGCCCAACGTAGTCGCACTCAGAAGACGGTTTTATATCTAAAAACGTGGCGCCCCCGGCAGGACTCGAACCCGCAACCCCCTGGTCCGAAGCCAGGTGCTCTGTCCTTTGAGCTACGGAGGCATATTTATAGGATAGAGAGGCGCCATTCGGGCTGTCAAATCAGGCGGATTAGGTGCTTTGTCACGAATCAGGTTGCACCTACCACTAAGCTCGCAGCCTGCATCCTCTGAGTATTACCGTGCTTAGGCACATCGGAGGATCAACATGCAACTTGCGAGGCACACGATTTGTGGCGCTGTGGCTCGGTGGGCTAGTGGTGCTCGCTGGTAGAGCCATTGGGGTGGGTCTTTTCTGCACATAAGCTTGCTGGTGTCGGACGCTTTGTCCAGCAATAGGCGTCGGTTAAAAGCACCATCTTGACAGGCTCTCTTGCCTGCATTAGATTGCGAGGGAATTCCCCAGCAAAAGGAGGTTTGGCATGGCTGACTTCGGCTTATTTATCGGCTACGGATTCCCTGCCAGAGGACGTGAGGAAGGTGCCGTTAAGGTCTTTCAGGAGATGATCGGTTTTCTCGCCGGACAGCAACAACAGGGCACAGTTGCGAGCTTTGAGCCGGTATTCGTACAGCCGCACGGCGGTGACCTGGGAGGTTTCGTTCTCGTTCGGGGCGAACGAGCGCTCCTGGATGCCCTGGTAGCGTCCGACGAGTTTCAACGCCTGATGAATCGGGCGCAGTTGATCGTCGATAACTTCGGTGTGGTTAACTGCGTCTTTGGTCAAGAGTCGCAGAGACTGATTGAGACGTTCCTGTCGGATACCGCTGATCTTAGGTAGAATTACAAAGAGCGGGTGTTAGCGCGGTTAGATACTGTAGAAGGAGGCAATCATGCAATTCGCAGTAATAGGTCGCCCAGACAACATGTCATCTGTCCCCCCGCCGCAGGCGATGGCAATCATTAAAGCTGGCTTTGAATTTCTGTCTGCGGGCCACCCCAAGATCAAGGCCTCTTACCCATTTGCTGACATGACTGACGGTGTCCTCATCATCGAGGCGGAGTCCGGGGATGAGCTAAATGCGGTTCTAGGCAGCCTGCCGTTCACTGCCATAGCAACATACGAGGCTCACGCCATTGGAACGCCTCAAGGGATGTTGCAGACCATAGAGAAAGCTCAGCAGATGATGGCCCAACGGGGCTAGTCGCACAACGGCACTAAAGAGCAGTCTAGGCTTAGACTTGGTCCATTCCCTTCGCCTCACGCTGGGGTTGGTCGCAGCAATCAGGCATGACCGCTTCCAGCGTCTCTTACTGTGGTTGCTATAATGTTTCTATCGTTTTTAACGCGGAGGTGACATCTATGTCTGAAGAGAATAAGGCTCTAGTGCGTCGGTTCATCGAAGCAATAGATACAGGGGACATCGGTATCCTGGAACAGTTCGTCGATCCCAGCTACAACGACCACAATCCGCCGCCGTTTCCTGGGCTTTCTCATGGCATCGAGGGGTCTAGGCAAGCTTTCAGCTACGCCCTGAACGCATTCAGCGACTTTCGCCACGAAGTCGGACAGCAGGTAACCGAGGGCGATACTGTAGTCAGCGTGATTACGGGATATGGCCGGCACACCGGGGACTTCGTGGGGATTCCGGCCACGAATAAGGAAGTGCAAATGACCGGCATAGCGATCCATCGGATACAGAACGGTAAGCTGGTTGAGCACTGGGGCCAGATAGACGCGATGGGACTTCTTCAGCAGTTGGGCGCGATCCCCCATCCTTAATCGATCTCGCTGGCTAGCCGCTATTCTTGGTCCGGGCAGGTAGGATCTAGACCACCTGACTAGAGAGTACGACTAGGCTCATAGATCCTTTTGTCTGTAAGCACTCGATTTCCGACTATACAACTGGCAAAGCTTCAAAGCTTGACAACTTTCTAAAGTTTTGCTATGGTGCTTGCATCCATCGGAATTCAAAGGGAGGAGAAACTAAATGGCTGACGTAGCAGTAAGGACCAGGGTAAAGAACCTGGACACAGAGAAGACTGGCGAATTTCGCCCGTTCCACGAGGACCAGTGGCCCGGATACTTCATCCACCCACTACTCGAG
>WHTN01000021.1 GCA_009377715.1 Dehalococcoidia bacterium
AGCTACTCCAGGCTGCCGGCGTCACGGAAGGAAGCTGGAAGCCCACCATGGATGGCGGTATCCCGTCGCAAACCAATAGAGATACTGTCGATGTCTATATAGCCAAGCTGAGAGAAGTGGGGATCGAGGCTACCCTACACATCGTCGATAAGGTGGAGATCACGGATAAGATCTGGCTCCAGGGCACGACCGAGTTCTGCGTCTGCAACAAGCCCACGGTAAATGGCACCAATGGCGAGCTTTACACCTTCTACCACTCGACCGGTCGTTTCGCTGCCCTCTACAAGCAGCTTGGCGATACCCGGCTCGACGAACTGATCGATAGGCAAGCTACGACCTTGGACAAGGAGCAGCGCAAGTCGATCCTTCATGACGTGCAGAGGCGTGTATTAGAGACCGCCGTAGTTACGCCCATATGGTCGGGTCGAGGTATGACGGTACTCTCTCCGAAGCTAAGGGGTTATGCAAACGATTCGCTCGACGGGCATCGCTTCGCGGAGGCTTGGCTCGCCGGATAAACGGCTATTCAGATTATGTGCGTTGAAAAACCGTCCAGGCTGCAGCCTGGACGGTTTTTCAGTATCATATCGTGTGGCTGCTTTTTTCGCGCGACTGGCCTAAATAGCCAAACGGAGTGACAGATGACAACAGAGCAACAGTTCATTATTAAGGCTGAAGCACTACGCGACTTTTGCGCTCAGGTTCTGGAGAAGGCGAACGTGCCTTCCGAAGACGCAAAGGTTACCGCTGGCCTGATGGTCGAGACAGAGTTGCGCGGTGTCGATACCCATGGCGTTGCGCGACTCGCCGGGGCTACCCGATCGTTGGAGGAGGGCAAGTTCAACCCTCGGCCTAATCTGCGTATCTTAAAAGAGGGACCGGTACACGTCCTGTTCGACGCCGACCTGGCGCTCGGCTATGTAGCTTCGGCGAAGGCGATGCAGTGGTGCATCGAACGAGCGAAAGAAACTGGCTTCGCGATGGCGGGCGTGCGGAACTCCACGCACTTCGGCGCGGCTGCTAGCTACGCAATGATGGCGGCGCAGGAAAACTTCATCGGTTTCGCTGCTACAAACGGGCCACCGCATTTAGCGCCTCCGGGTGGCTACGTCGCGACCCACGGCAATAACCCTTCGGCATACGCGATACCGGCGGGCGCAGAACCTATGCTTGTCCTCGATATCGCGACCTCCGTTAAGGCGTTCAACCTCGTGAATAAGTACGCACGTGAAGGCCGCAGCATCCCTCTGGGCTGGGCGCTCGACGAAGAAGGCAATCCGACGACCGATCCCAACCACGCCTTCTCCCTGATGCCGTTCGGCGAAAACGGCTTCAAGGGCTTCGGCATGACCTTGATTATGGATGTTCTCGCCGGGGTTATGACTGGCTCGCGATTCGGCCCTCGTTTCACCCAGGGGATCGGCGTTCGACAGGTCGGCCACTTCTTTTACGCGCTCGATCCCGAACTGTTTATGCCGTTGGCTGAGTTCAAGGCTAACGTCGACGAAACGCTGCGTGCGGCTAAGGACGCTCCTCGTAAAGAGGGGGTAACTCGCCTATTTGTCGCTGGCGAACCGGAGCACGATCAGTTCCAGCGCCGCTCGAAGGAAGGTATTCCGTTGTCTCCGTGGATACGGGAGCAGTTGGAGACAGTAGGTCGCGAATTCGGTGTGCCCTTCGAGCGCTGAGCATCCGCGGCCGCTAATAACGATAACGCCGTAGGGGCACGGCATGCCGTGCCCCTACGAACGATAATCCGAAATGTAGGGGCGCTCGGCCGCACCTTACAGAAGTTCATCTCTAATCCCTCCTCAGGTCTGATAAAGCGTGATCGTAATCGGTCACGCTTAAAGCCTCTTTCTGCATCTTTTTAAAAATCGCGGCGTTCAGTAGACTACACGACATAACTATGATATGTTGTATCGTGTAGGCGATTCATCAATTCTTATTCAGGCGAATGCAAGTTGAGGCGTTTATATCACTGGACATCCCTTTCCATTGTTAGCGCCCTTGTCTTCGGCCTAGCAGTATTTGCGGTTTCACCAAGGGCAGACGTTGAGCTAGCCGTCAGTTATGAAGGCGGGGAGGCCATTGGTATCTTTTTAGTCCGCCCTTTGACGTTAGCCGAGCTTACGGCTGACGCTGATGTCGTCGTTGTTGCCAGAGTGGCAGGTATAAGCAGCCGCCGGCTGGCCCACAGGCTGGAGACCGATATCGAAATCTTGGTCGAACGCTTCATCAAAGGATACGTAGACGGCGATGATCTAGAGCTGACCTTGCCGGGCGGCCGGATCGATGATTTACAGGTTTTAGTGGGTGGTATGCCGTCGTTCAGGGAGCGCGAAGAGGTCATCCTTTTTCTTGACGAGACGCCTGACGGTCGCATGCAACTCGTTGGTGGGTTTCAGGGCAAGCTTTCCGTGGGGGCTGGGCCGGGACGCCGCGTAAGGGAGATCGGCATGTCCATAGATGCCTTCGAAAGGCAGGTCAGAGAAGGTTTTAGCGAAGAATTCCGCATCCCGGACCCTAGCGGTACTCCCGAGTTGACAACGCGTCCGCTAGACGCCATTCGCTGGCCGAATAACGCCCCGATGTCGTATTACATCAACCTTGACAGCAATAGGCCGGAGGGCGTATTGGCCGATGCGATGGCCGTCGAGATCGCATCGGCCTTTAAGACCTGGGAAGACGTCGCCTCATCTACTGTCGCTTTCACGTATGGAGGCGATGGCTATCGCGATGGCAAAGACCATGTAGACGGATACAACGACATCGTGTGGGGACAGCCATCTGACTTTCCATCGTCCGGCACTCTAGGTTTAACGTCGCTGACCTGGGTTGGAGATTCCTTTGTCGAGGCGGACGTAATGCTTAACCCGGTCCACGACTGGTCAACCGACGGCATCGACGACTTCGATCTTCAGACCGTCGTCCTGCACGAGATCGGCCATTTCTTGGGCCTCGGCCATACCGGCAATGGAGAGGCGGTGATGTACGTCTCCTACAACGGCATAAGGCGCGAGTTAGGGCAGGAGGATGTTGAGGACATTTCGGCGCTATATCCGGTGGAGGGCGGCCCCATAGTCACCCCTTCCGCGCCGCCCGGCCTGGTCTTCAACGTGGACCTATTGCCGGGCTGGAACCTTGTGGAGATGCAAGGCATCAGGTGTATACCGCTATCCGAAGCGATCGCCTCTTTTCACACGGTCGATATGCTTGGCGCGGTCTGGCGCTTCGTGGACAGCAAACAGTCGTGGGTCGGTTTTGACCCGACGGCGCCGGACGCTTTGAACGGCTTATCGCAAGTGTGCGCCAACACCATCATGTGGATTCACGTATCGTCCGCTGCGAGCTGGACGATAGGCCCTTAGCGCCGTCGAGCGACTACTCTAGGGCGCGATGCGCACGACGCGGCCGATTGCTGACGATTCGCGTATCGCATCCAGCACCTGCTGACAGCGGAAACCGTCGTAGAAGCTCGGCGCAGGTGAAATGCCTTCATCGATTCCGCTTACGAATTCACGAGTGAACATCCGGAAGGGCATCAGGCGGTCGTCACGTTCGTCGGCGAAGGGCTGGAGCCGTTCGGGGATAGGCAGCTCTTTCAGGCCTTCGTCGCCCGGCTTAGCCCCCAAAACTGTGCCGTGCGAGGGAGGGTTCACACCTAAGCCCCTATGCGGCGTTACCAGAGTGCCTTCGCGACCGTATATCTCTGTACGGCCGCCAGGGCCGAAAGGCGCCGCCATCGTCGCGTTCATGGATGCCCAGCCTCCGCGGGTGAACTGAAGGCTAAAGTGAAAGGTATCGTCGCCGGTAGCCTGGACGATATTCTGGGTTGCAGGGTCGATCCTGTCCGCGAAATGGGTACGGACTTGTCCCTCAGCCGCTTCGACCTCGCCGAACCAGTGACGCAGGCAGTCGATGTAATGCGATCCCAGCCCGAAGAGGAAACCGCCGCCGTTCTCCGCCACATCGCGGTCCGGAGAATATGGCCGGGGTTGGAAGCCGGTCGGCTGCCCGGCCACGAGGTTTACGAGGGCCATGTGCAACTGGCCGATGTACCCCTCATCGACCAACTCTTTCACCATCATCCGTCCGGAGGCGAAGCGGAACTCGTGAGCGACCATCGCTGTTAGGCCCGTGGCCTCGGCCTTCTGCCACATCTCATAACCCTGGGCTTGGTCCATGGCGAAGGGTTTCTCGCATATGACGTGCTTGCCAGCGTCCAAAGCAGCTATCGCCATCGGGTGATGGAGCGAGGTGTGGGTGGCGATGCTTACGGCGTCGAGGCCCTCCATTTGTAGCATCTCGTCGTAATCGGTGAAGGCGTGAGCAACGCCGAACTTCTCGGCTGCCTCGCGCGCCCGTTCTTCGCGACGCGAGCAGATAGCCACCACCTCCAGCCCTTCCGATTGGAACGCTGGGATGTGCACTTGCGTGCCGAAACCTGTACCGACAACACCGATCCGTACCGCCATATCTGACCTCCGCGCGTTACAAGGTTAAAAGCTGTCTAAACTCTAGCGCAAGGGCCTGGAAAAAGCCAGATGCGTTTGTTGACGCCCATAACCTATTAAAGTTACGCTCTTAGCGTTAAATCTATGTGGGGCGCACAGACATTCCAACGGATCGGCGCGGCGCAAGTCGCCGGCCATCGCCCCTTGCTTTTGACCACATTGGTTGCAGGGCACGCGATCAAGCATATCTTCAGCGCCGGCTTTTTCGTAATACTCCCAGAAATCAAGAGCGGCCTAGGCCTGAGCAATTCCGCCGTGGGGGCGCTCTCCACCGTCCGCATTATTGGCGGAGGGCTAACTAATTTCCCGGCCGGTTATATGGCCGACCACTTCCGGCACCGCTTCGCTGTCGTGCTGGCGGTCTGCATGGCGCTGATCGGCGTCTTCCAGTTCGCTTTGGGCCGCGTCGATTCTTACGCACAGGCGATCTTCTTTTCTACGCTGGTCGTGATCGCTGTAACCTTCTGGCATCCGGCAGCCATCGGCACGCTGGCGCGCTCATTTTCGGACAGGCGCGGCTTCGCGATAGCCTTACACGGGACGGGCGGTAGCATCGGCGAAGCGTTAGGGCCGCTACTGGCGGGCGCGCTTCTCGTCGCTCTTACCTGGCGTACGGTCCTGGAGATCAGCATAGTTCCGGCCGTTCTGACTGGGCTTGGCGTGTGGGCTCTCTTGCGATCGTTTCCGGTGGAAGCCGGGCCGGTGCGCGTCAACGCATATCTGCGCTCGATGAAAAGCCTTTTCCAACAACGCAAGCTCGTCACCATTCTATGTATCACCGGCGGGTTTTCCGCTGCCCAGGGCGTTGTAAATACGTTTCTGCCGGTATATGTGCGCGAGGACTTGGGCCTCTCAACCTTAGTGCTCGGCGTCTACATCGCTCTGGCGCAGGTGGTAGGGATCGGGTCGCAGCCATTGATGGGCACCCTGTCCGATAGGCATGGCAGAAGGGTGGTTATCCTGCCAACACTGGCGGGTTTCTGCTTGGCTTGTTTGTTGCTCTACATAATCGCATCTGGAGCGCTGTTCGTTGTCACCCTCGCAGCTTTGGGTGCAGTGATGTTCCCGACGATGGCGCTAATGCTCGCCGCGGCCGCCGATTTGGTCGAGGACGAGGTGCAGGCGACTACCGTTTCGCTGATGTTCTCATCCTCGACCCTATTCGCCGGACTAGCGCCGTTATTAGGCGGCTTCATCGCCGACGAATTCGGGGTACGCGCCGTATTCCTCTACGCCTCGACGATAGCGGGCGCGACGGTGCTCCTTGCGGCCGCTACTCGCTGGCAGGCTCGTTAGGACATTCGTCTGAGGACTACCAATGTGCTTCGCTCACTCCAAAGGACGGACCAACATCACGGGTGCAACGCCGGACCGCACAACCTCACCGGCTACGCTCCCCTGTATAAGGGCTGCTAGCCCAGAGCGACCATGAGTCGCCATCATTATGAGATCGGCGCCTATTTCTTTCGCGTAGTCAACTATCTGCAGAGCAGGCTCCTGGCTGAGAACAACGTTGTATGTTACCGGCTGGCTGCTAAAGACTGCCCCCTTATCTTCCAGATACTCAAGCAGTTCGTGTTCAGTTTGATCAAAAAGCGTAGAGTAGGTTTCCTGATGGGCGTCAATAGTTAGAGAAGCCTCCTCCTCTTCCATCATTGGCCTGCCGGAGACGGAGCCGTAGTCAGATACGGCGTCTCTCGGGGTTAGCCTGGGCTCACTTACGACATGCGGTGGTGGCTCACCCACTCGCATCAAGTGGGTTTCGGCGTTAGCCGCTTGGATGAACCGTCTGGCAGGGTCTAAGACTGCTTCTGAAAAACTGGAGCCGTCTAGCGTGATCAGGAACCTCATAGTAACCTCCTAACCATAACCTTGTTTCCGAATGATGATAAGGCGTTACGCTAGCGCGCACTGCTAGATCACCGGGTCGATATGGAGAGGTACCGAGTCGACCGGCCGGCGGTAAGTGCTTAAATACATCTTTTGGGGAGACCATAATACGATCCAATCCTAGCCGTACGTTAGCGCTCCGACCCGGCTGGTAGCATCTCGGTCTCGCCTGTGGGGTGCACGAGCAGAACGGGAGCGACGCCCGACTCCAGAACTTCGTCGGCAACGCTGCCCTTGAGTAGTTTGCCCAAGCCAGAACGATCGTGCGTCGCCATGACGATGAGGTCGATCTCATTCTCCTGCGCGCTCTCGATGATCATCTCGGCGGGGTCATCGTCGATGGCGATCTCGTACATCACAGACCTGTCGCCGAAGAAGATACCCTTCTCTTTTAAGTACTGGAGCATCTCCTGCTCCGCTTCGTCTTCGAGATGTTCTGTGACGGTTTTATCGTCTATAGTTGCTTCGTAATCGGTCGGAGTTTGAACATACCCGAGCGGCCTGCCCGTAGAGCCAGAGTCTAGCAGAGCATCGCTGCTTCTCACTCGCGGCGTCACGGAAGGTTTGGGCGGGGTATCGGCGACACGCATCAGATAAATCTCGGCGTTCTGTTCATCGGCTACTTGCTTCGCGGGTCCGAGAGCTGTTTCGGACAGGTCTGATCCATCTAAAGTTACTAGTATTCTCATGGGTCCTCTCCTTTTTCTTGATCCCTAACGTATCGAGTTATAGAACTCGATCTCCCAGCGCCACTCCTTCTCATCGTCGGCATGCCACCACTTCTTCAGCATCCCGACTTCGCCGCCCGGCAGTAAAACGACCGAGCCGACGTCCGCGTCGCTTGGCCAGCAGTCCTGACGGGTTACTTCGTTATCCCGGCGTTGAAGGCGGCACATCGGAGACATTTCGGTGCGCTTTAAATCCTTGCCGTAGGCGAGCCTAACGCCGCCTTCGTCCGTGACTTCGACCGTAATGACGTCAGGGGCGGCGTGAAATAGTAGGCTGTCCGTCGAATCGAGCAGGCCGCGCGCGATATGCAGACCAGTTGCCGCTGCGGCCGGATACCACACCTCCCAATATTCTAGGTTGCTGTTATCCATCAAGAAGACGTTTCCATTTGACGAGGGCGCACGACACATCATTCTGTCAATAAAACTATATGCAAACAGTGACTCCTGTTCGCATTAAGGCAGAAGAAACAGCCGTTACAGATCTGTATCGATTACTGCTGACGTGCCGATAGCAGCTTTGAGGCGCTCGGCCCATTGTGTTGGTCACGGTTGATATGACGCATCTGAACAAGGCGCCTGAGGCAACTGCTTATCCAGGGATTCGCGGTAACGAAGGGCAGCCCCTCAGAAACTCTGGCCATGTAGGGACCGATGGTAGCGGGTCGGTTTTTTCTGGCAGGAGCCCCCAGAGCGTAGGGTGATGCCAGCAGAGTTCATGCCCGGTGCTGTCACGGTGTGTCCGGATCCCGTCGCGCAACCGCCTCGCCTCGGCCATCAGTTGCTCACGGGTCATCGCTTCAAGGTCTTCGTCCATGCCTTCCTCCTTGGCAACAAAATATTAAACAATGGCGTATATGCGCATTAAGACAAGAGAAACGCTATTACAAACCCATATTGAACGGCAACTAGGCCTGCGTGCATCGATTTGCAATTTCACTCGTCGTTAGCAGTTTGTAAGGTAGGCAGTTTTCAGATTTATATAAATGAAACCTACCTTAACCTACTCTGATAATTGCTAAATCAAAAAAGGATGGATTTAAGGATGCTGTTAAAAGGATGTCCGAGATGCGGTGGCGATATGTTCGTGGAGCAGGATCTGGGCTCTAGCGATTTGGTCTGTCTGCAATGCTCTCACCGTCAGGCTATGAGTCCAGAGCTTTTGAGTAGTTATCAAGAACGAAAGAGACGGTACGCTCGTTGGTTAGAGGAGCAGCGGTCTGAGAAGATTCCTGCGTAAACTAAGGAGGATTTATGGCAGACCTGAAGACAGAGGGCGTATGGATCGAATCAAGGGCCGCATCCGGTCCACTCGAGGTTCGGTAACAGATGACGATGTCCAGAAGTCTGAGGGAGATAATGAGCGACTTATTGGTGCGATAAAAGAACGCACCGGCGAAGGTATCGATACTGTTCGCGAAAAGCTTGAAGGAATTTTTAAAGAAGACGAGGCAGAGAGCCGGCCTCGTCGCTAGGAGGCATCATGTTTAGGCGCAAGCGATCCACAGATACGATCGAACGACCTCATCCTGTCGATAATCGGTACGATGAGCAAAGGCTCGATGAACGAACGGCAGAGGAAAGCATCACCAGTACGCGTCCCGGTCCGGGAGAGCTTACGCGGGACTGGATCCGCACTCTGGGTCTGTGGGCGATGTTCGGCCTCGCTGTAGTCGAGACGCTCCTAGGCTTTCGTCTCGGTTTTCAGCTGGCAGGTGCGAACGCTACCGGCTTTGTAGACTTCATATACGACATCACCGGCCCAATGATCGAGCCGTTCACAGGCATAGGCTCCATCCGGGAAGTCGGTGATGGCGGCGGAATCTTCGAGCCGGCCACGGTGGTAGCGATGCTCGTATACTTCGCAGCCGCAATGCTGCTAGTAGCGATGCTTTGGACGATCGCTTCCTTCCCCATGAGGGAGCGCTCCACATCTACGTATCGTGAAGACCGTTCACATGCCCGTAGGGAAGAACGCTAGACCTACCCCAAGCGGGGTACAAAAACAAGCAGCCGGGGGTTCCGTCCGGCTGCTTGTTTTTGTCTTGCTTAATACTGCTTAATGCGAGATATTCGCTCAGGAATGGCTTGGGAACTTATGTGGAGCTGGAGTTAGTGGCTTCTACCTCTGCCCCTTCGTCATCGGGGTCTGCGTCCAGCATATAACCGATCCCTTGAAGCGTCTTGATAATAACGGGATTAGCTGGGTCAGGCTCAAGCTTGCCGCGCAATCGCGATACCCAGACCCTGAGATATTGGACGTCGTCCCTATATTCGGGACCCCAGACCTTGCTAAGCAATTCGGCGTTGAGCATAACTTTACCCGCGTTAGCCGCCAGATGCTGTAGGAGAAGCCATTCAGTCCTCGTAAGGCTGACCACCTCGCCCTTCTTCTCTACCAGTCTGCGGTTAAGGTCGATCTCGACATCACCCTTCTTAATGGTCCGCTCGGTGCCTTGTAAGCCCGAGCTCCGTCTTAGCACGGCGCGGATCCTCGCTGCCAGCTCTTCCGGGCTGAATGGCTTGACGATATAGTCGTCGGCTCCAAGCTCGAGGCCGGTCACCTTATCGGTGTTGCCATCCTTGGCGGTGACCAAAATGATGGGGATAGGCCGCTGTTCACGAAGCTTACGCATTACCTCTAAGCCGGTCATCTCGGGCATTAACACGTCGAGTAAGGCCAAATCGGGGCGCTGTTCCTCGGCGAGCCGGATAGCTTCTTCGCCGTGGCTTGTGGAGATCACTCGGAAGCCCTGTTCCGCCAGGGACAGCTTTATCAGCCTGAGGATACCTGCCTCGTCATCAACCGCCAAGATTAGGGGATCAAGCGTCATCGGCCTCCTCCTTGTACACCGGTAGGGTGAACGATACATTCAGGCCTTTTTCATCGCGAGGCTGCGCCCAGATACGGCCAGATTGTGCCTCCACCAGCCGTTTACAGACCGTAAGCCCGATACCGATTCCTTGCGCTTTTTTCGCTGTGCGGCTCGACCGGTAGAAACGGTCGAAGACTCGCGCGGCCTCGCCAGGCTCCAAGCCTACGCCACGGTCTAAGACAGATATTAGTATCTCGGAATCACCATTACTCTTCGCCGTTATTTCAACTGGCTCTTGGATATCGCTATATTTGTCGGCGTTGCTTAAAAGATTCCGTAATATCTGCTCTACATAAAGTGGTACGGCCTGGACCGGTGCCAAATCTGGTTCTGTCAACAGCCTAACCTCGCGGTTCGGCCTGCGTTGATGGTAATTGGCCACAATCTTATCGAGAGTACGCTGAAGTAGGACCGGCTCCTTCTCGACTTCCTGGCCTAACTCAAGACGAGCCAGCACCAAGAGGTCTTCGACCAACCGGTGTAAGCGCTCCGTCTCCAGTTCTATGTCGGCGAGCACGTCTGCCCGCGCCTCATCATCGAGACGGGCGCCGCGGGAACGGAGCACGCGGACGCCTCCATAGATGGAAGTAATCGGCGTGCGGAGTTCATGGGATACCAGGCCCAAAAACTCGTCCTTCTGTTCGTTTGCCTTTTGTAGCTCCGCCTGCGCTAACTCAGCCTCTTCGCGCGCGACCTGCTCGCTCTCGTATAAGCGAGAGCGGTCGATTGCCAGCGCTACGCGGTCGGCTACCAGTTGCAGCAGATGCGCGTTGTCTAAGGTGAACTCGTGCGTTTCGGTTGCCCCAACCGTAACAACGCCGATGAGCCTTCCTTCGACTATCAATGGAGCGCCCATTAGGGCGCGAATCTTGTCTCTTATAGATGTAGGCACGCTTATTATTTCTATGCTGGAAGCATCGTTCACGATCATGAGTTCTCGGTTTTGGGCTACGCGTCCAGCTACACCTTTACCTAACGGCACGTAGACGTCCTCGCTAATATCTCCGGCAACGCCGCTGTATGCGTGCAAGCTTATGCCTTGAGTATCTTCCGTCAAGAGCAATATTGTAGCGATGTCAGCGTCGAGGACTTCTCGAAGGCGTAAAAGAAGCTCATCGAGCAGCTCATCAAGCGCCAGGTGGGTGAGGGCGGTCTCAGTAACCCGCTGAACGCTACCCATTACTTTGGTAGCCTTCTCCGCTTCTACGCGCGCCGCCTGCTCAAGGGCGAATAGCTCTTCGCGCTCTTCTTCCGCCTGCCTCAGTTCCGTGACATCCATCGATACACCGCGCAGGCCGATTATGTT
Source organism: Dehalococcoidia bacterium (assembly GCA_009377715.1). Taxonomy (GTDB): domain Bacteria; phylum Chloroflexota; class Dehalococcoidia; order SM23-28-2; family WHTN01; genus WHTN01. The sequence goes on from WHTN01000021.1 coordinate 11,318, forward strand.
GTTAGCCTGATCGCGCACGCTTACCGTACGGGCATCTATCCACGTGGTCTTACCGTCTTTTCTAACGATCCGGAAGGAGCTGATGTATCCTGAGTCCTGGTTGAGGGCTTGTTTCGTCTCCGCCAACATCTGCGGCAGATCGTCAGGGTGGATGAAGCGATCGCTCAATCCGTATTCCTGTACCTCTTCAGCCGAATAACCGCTCAGCTGTTCCACGTAGTCACTGATATAAGTGAGCGTTATTCGACCCTCTGTATTGCGACGGACCTCCCATACCATGCCGGGCACGGTGGCGATGATGTTCTCCACACGCTCTTTTTCACTTTGTACCTGATCTAGAAGCTGGGCTTTTTCTTCTTCTCTCTGCTTTCGTTCACTGATGTCCATTGTGACGCCGCGGAAACCTGATACGTTTCCTACTGCGTCCCGGATAGCTACCACGCTGGTTTCCACCCATAGGTATTCTCCATCTTTTCTTTGCAAACGGACTTCCAGGGTGCCTTTTCCTACGTTCTGAATTTCTTGGAAGGCCTGCTGGAACCGCTCCTTATCGTCCGGGTGTATCAGCCGCCAGGCTAAATTAGGATCGGAAGTCCACTCCTCAGGACTGAACCCAAGAAGGGTTTGAACGTAGTCGCTAACGTACCCTGGTGGTCTATCCGGATCGCCAGGCATACCGGGGTTTTCCCCAACCATCCCCGGTATAGTGCTGATAATGCCGTCCAGGCGGTCTCTTTCCTGCTCCACTTGAACGAACAGCCTCTTCATCTCATCCTCAAGCTGCATGCGTTCACTTATGTCCACCGTAACACCGCGTAGGCCGGTAGGCTGGCCGCTTGCATCATAGACCACGATCATGTGGGCCTGAGCCCAAAACAAGGTGCCGTCCTTGCGGTAGTAACGCGCTTGCGTAATGCCACTGCCGTTTTTAATCGCCGCCGCGGTGTCTCTGATCATCTGTTCGCGATCATCCGGGTGAATGACAGTCTCCAAGAAGTTCGGTATTTGAAGCCACTCTTCAGCCGTGTAACCAAACATCTGCTCAACGTAATCGCTTACGAAGACGTTTCGATGGTTCGCTTCGCCTATTCGGTCGCGGCTCTCCCAGACCATTCCGGGAACCGTGGCGATAATGTTCTCGACGCGCTCTTTCTCTGCCTGCATCTGGCTAAGCAAGCTTGTAGCCTGTTCCTCCAGGTACTTTCGGTGAGTGATATCTTCGACGATGCCCTCGAACCCGTAAGTGGTTCCTTCATCGGTGTCGCGAAGTGCCCGTGCCGTTAGCGATATCCAGATTACCGTCCCCTCCTTCCGGTATACGGGAGCGTCGAAATAGGAAACAAAGCCTTTATCTTGAAGTTCGGCCGCGAAGTCCTTCCGCCGCTGCGGGTTTACGTGTGTCTGTTCGCCGATGCTTGTTACGCTATCGATTAGCTCTTCTGGCGAGTCGTAACCTAGTATGTGAGCTAAGGCCGGGTTAGCCCTAATAAACTTCCCTTCGGGAGTAGACTGAAAGATGCCGAAGATGGCATTTTCGAAGATGCCCCTGTACTGCTCCTCGGCTTTGAGCAACGCCTCTTCTGCCCGCTTGCGCTCTGTGATGTCATTCCCAATGGAGATAGCTATCCCGGGTAGGCCGTGAGTAGTGATCTGCCACTCTATGTCGATGGGTGTCCCGTCATTCTTGAGCAAAGGGAACTGACCACTCCAATAGCCGGTCCGTTCAAGCTCTTCGCGTTCAACCGTAATGATTTCCGCAGAGCCGGACGCGAGAAGGGCATTAGTCGTCTGCCCGATCAGTTCGGCGCGCTCAAATCCAAGCATGTCGCACATGGCCTGGTTTGCGTCTCTGATGATGCGAGTGGGTTGTTCGACCATAAGGATGCCGCTCAACGCGTTCTCGAAGACAGCCCGATATTTCTCTTCATTTTCGATCAGGGATGTTTCCATTCGTCTGCGTTCAGTTTCGTCTATCGCAAATGCGACGGCTGCTTGGGGGTTGCCGTTCAGGTCTTTAATAGCTGTGACGCTATTATTTACCCACACACACGATCCGTCTGGCCGCACATATCGCTTTTCGATGCTGAACCCCGTTCCATCGGTTACCAGATGTGTGAACAATTCAAGGTTGCGCGGTAGATCGTCCGGGTGCGTTATATCCTGCATCCGCATGCCCAGAAGATCGCTCATTGGACGCCCGACGATCTCGCAATAGCGTTGGTTCACGAATACGAATCGCCCAGTTAAATCCGTCTGCGCGATGCCGGCGCTCGTCTGGTCGAAGATGGCGCTTAAACGCTGCTCGCTATCGCGCAAGGCCTCCTCAGCCTTTCTGCGCTCGAAGAGGTCGGCAGCCTGACGCGCCAGCACGTCTAGTAGACGAAGATCGCGCTCAGACGGCTGATGCGGCTGGCGCCAGTGGGTTGAAATCATCCCCAGCAGTTTTCCGCTACGCGAGACCAGCGGCGTGGACTGCACCGCCTGAATGCCCGTCTTGCGATGGTCCTCCAAGGACGGCGTGCCGACGATGAAGTCACACGTCTCCACGTCAGGCACGATGACGCGATGGCCCGCCCGCCTGGCAACGCTGCACGAAGTCTTCGTATTCGGACGAACCAACTCGAATATCTTGCCAAACTCCGGGCCGAATCCCCGCCACGCCAGCATCCGGAGGGCATCCTGCCCCTCATCGAGAATCTGCATGCTTCCCATATCTGAGCGCATCAGGGCGATGGCAGCATCGAGGATCTGTTCGTAAAGGGCGTCGATATTATCTTCATGGATCAACTGACCGCTGACGTTTTGTAACTGTCTCGTATCAGCTAGCTCTACTGCTAGTTTGGCCTCGCTATCGCGCAGGGCCTCCTCGGCCTCTTTGCGTTCGGTGACGTCCTGGATGATGCCCTCTATCAGGTAAACCTCATCGTTAGCATCACGTAAAGCGCGCGAGGACACGGAGATCCAGATTACGGCGCCATCTTTGCGATAAAGTGCGGCCTCAAAGTTTGTAACTGCGCCTTTATCTCGGAGTTCGTTTACGTATCGAACACGTTCTTCAGGGTTGACGTATAGCTGGTGCCCGATGTTCGATATGCCTATGGTCAGTTCGTACGCTGATTCAAAGCCAAGTATATGTGCCAGGGCATCGTTTGCAGCGAGGAATCTGCCATCCGGCGTTGTTTGAGATATCCCGAATACCGCATTCTCGAAGATGGTGCGGTAATTCTCTTCGCTTTCGCGCAACGCCTCTTCTGCCCGCTTCCGCTCGATTGCGAAGGCGATGTTGCCGGCAAGCGTTTGCGCTACTTGGACTTCGTCTTCGCTAAAGGTGTGGGGAGGGTTGCTATACAGCATGAACTTGCCCATTAGGCGGCCGCGGCTAAGCAGTGGGACGAAGGCGAGAGCGCGGATGCCTTCCGCCTCTATGACGTCTAGTAGGCCGGCGAGAGACGGCTCATTTCGGACATCGGGTACGAGGACCGGTTGGGGATCGATCGTATCCCTAGTCCATGGCCAGTGCCCGGTCGTCGCTGCCCGGTAACTATCGGATAGGCCACTCCAAGACTTGAGCTGCATGATACCGTCTTCGTCAAAGAGCAGTAAGGATGCTCTGTCAACGTGTAAGGAACGGATTATGCCGTCCACCGCCAAGTCGTATATCTCTTCAAGCGTGTGGACCCGGTTGATGGCTTCATTAAGGTAGTAGATCGTCTGTAATTGAGTGAGCCGCAACTCGCGTTGGAGATCGCTGATCTTGTCTTCGGTTATATCGTGACAGACGCCAAGCATTCTTAAGGGCTTGCCAGACTCGTCGCGAACGACTGTACCTTGAGCGGACAGCCAGCGTACCTCGCCTGAGGGGAGGATGATGCGATAATCGAGTTCGTGCGTTCCCGTTTCTAGGGAGTGGGAGATTGTGTCTAACACGGCCTGCCGGTCGTCCGGGTGAATATCTCTCTGGTAATCTTCGAAAGTGCCTCCGAAGGAGGCGGGCACTAGGCCATGGATCTCCTCGAGTTTCTTCGACCAGTTCACGCGGCCAGTTTCGATATCCCATTCCCACGCGCCCAATCCCCCTGCTTGCAGCGCCAGATTGAGGCGGTCTTCCGTATCTCGAAGCGCCGTCTCGGACTCCGTCTGATCGGTTACGTCGATAGTGAAGCACTGGGTATGAATAAATTTACCGTCTTCCCAGTAGCCGTTGGAGTTGATCCTGACGTTTCTTACCGAGCCATCCTTGCAGCGCAATTTAGCAGAGTAGTGGTTCAGTGCCTCTCTGTTAGTTAGGCGCATCAATATGTCATTGATTACCGGCTTTTCGGCATGGAATTCAGCGATATGATGGCCGATGTATTCCTCACGCGAATAGCCGAGAAGCTCCATCTCCGTCTTATTCGCCCAGATGATGGTGCCGTCCGCTCCAACCCAGCGTATGGCCACGGGGGCGCTCTCTAAGAGGTTGGAAAGGCTATCTTGGCTATTTTCGTGATTGAGAACAGCCGCTACATTATCACCATTAACTTTAGCGATGTACCGTCCTGACGTCGGTTTTGCCATAAGCCCTCCAGCGCGGTCGCGCTTAGGAGAAATTTTCCCTGTCTAGTATATCAAGTGAAAGGGCTTAACAATTAGTTTCAGGAAAATTGTTATGCTTTTGCAACGCTTTGTCTATCGATGCCAGTACCAATTCTAGCTGCATGGTTGTAACGTCAGTACGTGAATGCCTCAATATTATTCAAACCAGATAAATTAGCCCTTGAGATGCCGGTGGGAAGCCTGAAGCAGACTGCGTACTCAATTTTGGTCGTCGACGATGAACCGGCGATTGTACGGCTGTTGTCGATTGTATTACGCGGCTCTGGATACGAAGTGGAAACTGCCCCAGACGCAGAAACTGCCTGGGAAATCGTAAGGGCATCCAAACCCAAGCTCATCATCTCCGACATCCGGCTGCCCGGTATGGACGGCACTGAGTTGGCTAACAAAATTAGGACCACCCCAGATTTAGCGGATACACCTATCATCCTTATGAGCGCCTATGGCGATCCAACCGCTCGTATTGCTGATGCTTTCGTGGGCAAACCGTTCGATATCGACGAACTGCTAGATACGGTCACTCGCTTTATGCAAGTAGACTAGCCTTGCATCCACATCATTCTGAGTGACCTAAGGAACGAATCCGTATTGTTTCTTCACTTCGCCAGAATGACATGGGAAACCCATAGGGCTAGCGTTGATCAGAATTCAGATCCCTTGTGGTAGGCAGCAAGCGCCCCAACATAGTTATCGTAGGTGCAGGATTCGGTGGGCTTTGGGCGGCGCGCGCCCTTGCGAATTCTCCAACTGACGTTCTTCTGGTAGACCGTAACAACTATCACACCTTTATGCCGTTGTTGTATCAGGTGGCAGCGGCCGAGCTTTCCCCTTCGCAAATCATCAATCCCGTGCGTAGCATTCTGAGAAGGCAGAGGAACCTACGCTTCTCTGTCGCCGAAGTCGAGGCGATAAAACTCGAGGAGAACACATTGCGATTTAAAGGTGGAGCGCTCGCTTACGATTACTTGATCCTGGCGCCAGGCAGTACGCCATACTTCTTCGGCACACCAGGCGCGGATGAGTACGCTTACACACTTCGCACTCTCGATGATGGCGTAACCCTTCGCAACCACGTTCTGTCTTGTTTTGAGAGAGCGGTTGATGAGCCCGATCAGGAACTGCGCCAGCGACTCCTGACGTTTGCTATAGTAGGCGGCGGGCCGACAGGGGTGGAGTTCACCGGAGCGCTCTACGAACTGATTCATGGCAACTTACGCAAGGACTTCAGCGGTCTCGATTTCCGGCAGGTGCGGGTCGTACTTCTGGAGGCTTTAGACGGTTTGTTGCCCGGCATGCGCAAAAGGCTAGGCCGCTACGCGCTTGCTAGGCTGCAGACGATGGGCATCGAGGTCAAGCTTAATACTCCCGTGGGTCGCGTAGAGAAAGAAACCGTGTACTTACAGAACGGCGAAATTATTCCAACCGAAACGGTGGTGTGGACCGCCGGCCATCGTGGGCACCCGCTCGCTGAGGCGAGCGGGCTGGCCACAGACCGCCGCGGCCAAGTTGCCGTCGAACCGACTTTGCAATTGCCGGGACACTCTAACGTCTACGTTGTAGGGGACTTAGCCGCTTTCAATATGGATGGTAAGCCGTTGCCGATGGTGGCCCCCGTGGCGATGCAGCAAGGCGAGGCCGCGGCTGAAAACATACTGCGCCAGACACGCGGCGAGGAACCGCAGCCTTTCCGGTACCGCGATAGCGGCATGCTCGCGGTTATCGGCAGGAACGCCGCGGTAGCGGACTTCGGTCGTCTCAGTTTTACGGGCTTTTTCGCCTGGCTTCTTTGGCTTGTCGTTCACCTTATCAAGCTGATCGGCTTCCGCAATAGGCTTCAGGTGTTAGTCAACTGGGCCTGGTCTTATTTCTTCTTCGATAAAGCAGCGCGCGTCATTGTCCCTGCGGAGGGCGTTCGCCGGCAACGAGAAGTCAAGTCGGAGGCTCAAGGAAACGTCGGCGTCAGAACGAGTGGTGGAGAGTAGGGGAAAGCAATGTTAGGTATTTTGAGATCGCTGGCTACTACTGTTTCTACGGCCCTTCGTAAACCGGTCACGACCCAGTACCCCACGGAGATGAGACGGCTGGCGCCTAGATCACGCGGCCTGCCGCTGCTTGTATGGGATCACGAACATGACGAGCCGTTTTGCATCGGCTGTAAACAGTGCGCTGATATCTGCCCCGTCGATTGCATCAGCGTAGCGGGACCGGTCGATAACCCGCGCGCTGCACCGAGAGACCACGATCTCGAAGCGTGCCAGGCAGCCAACGGGGGCGTTTGTCCGCACAGCCCTCGTCGGACGCTGCCTGCCTTATCGTTCGATGACTCATGGCGTTTCATGATCGACGAAGACCGTTGCATGCGTTGCGGCCTCTGTGAGTGGGTCTGCCCGACCGACCAAGAGCGGTACGGCAATCAGAAGGCGATCGTTAATGGGACGGGTTACATATCGATCCAAAGTTCAGTATACGACCGCAACGATAATATCCTCGATCTCGATGGTCTCACTTACCATTCGCGTGTCCTTCGCCTGGAACTTAACGCGGTGATGGGAACCAAGACGCCCGAGCAGGACATAGCCGTCAACAACGAAGCGGTCGCCGGCATCCGGCTTAGCAGCGGAGGTGGCGACCTGCCCGTTGTGGAGAGCCGTCCGCCTAGCGGCCTTAGCATGCGAGTGAAGCGGTTGCTATTAAGGGCCTATGCTCCGTTCTGGCTAAAGAAGCGAGGCTTGCCGCTCAGGCCGGAGCGGTTGGAAGAGGCGCGACCTCACAGCGATTCGGACAGTTGGCCCTCTTTTCGAGAGGCAGCTGGGCGGGGCAGACGGCGCTAATAAGTCAGGGCTCTTTGCTTAAGCAAAGAGCCCTGACTAAACTTGTGCTTCGTGTTATGACCGGATGAAGGTGATGGATGCCATGCCGCAACCTCCTTTAGCTTCTTCTTTGCCGCAAGTTGGCGACAAGTTGACGAGATGTACGCAGCTACAGTATGGCGAGTGACGGCTTACAGTGGCGTTTCACGGCCTGTAGCGTTTGTTGCAATCGCGTTACAACGCAAAAAGAGAGGCAAAGCCTCTCCATGCATGAATCGAACTTTACTTCTTAGGCGCTTCGTCAAGATCGTATTCTTGCTTCAGCCTACGCCGCTCGGCTTCGACAAAGCGGGCACCGGCGGTTATGGTGAACTCTTGTCCACATGCCGGGCAACGATAGCCCGCTATACGCTTTTCGTTGCCGATCTCTCCTGGAACGTCCCAGTAAGGGACCATAGTACAGTGATAAGCGGGTGGTTCGGTTTCCTCTGAATCCTTCTCTTGCCTTCCAAATATACTAAGCAAAGCCATATCAGCGTTTTCTCCTCGGCCGTACCTGCGAGTTTTTGATAGATAAATCCTTACATATACGTTTACGTTAAGCAGACAGGGTATAGTGTTTTTCAACGGCAGCCTTGATTAACTCCCGGCTTTTCGCTGGTGTAGCGCCTTCTCCCTTCTCGATTTGCTCCGTCTCTTCTGCTAAGCCCTCATCTTTAATGGCCTCCCCGCGTACTTCCGGTCGTGCCTCTTACGCGTGGTGCTGGTCTTTGGCACCTGGAGGCGGAAGGGAGGCTGATCATGAGTGCGGTCCCAGACGATTACCTCGCCTGGTTTAAGCGCTAGCGAAGATTGGACGGCCGGTCGCGTTGATTGCGTCGCCTCGCAGAAGCCGTTGATTACGCTTTCCGCGGCATCTCCTACCGCGATAAGAGTGTCGATTTTCGCTAAAACGGACGCTGCGACCTGCTTGGGATCGACAGTAATAAACGCGGTACCTTGTAAATCCTGAGGTAAAGTCCGCCCGGTCGCGTCGCCGCGAGATGCCGGAAGAACGTGATGCGCCTCGTCAACCAACGTCCAATGAGGCCTGCCTGTGGCGCTGCGTAACTCCTGTAGGCTGGACAGCAAATTGGAGAAGAAAGCCGGCCTCTCCTCCATCGACAGGCCGAGAAGGTTCACGATAACGCTCTGCGAGGGCGTCTCGAGAAGCTGTATAACCTCGCTTGTACTAGGTACGCGAGAATTATCGCCGATGACGACCGCGTCCTCGAAAGTCGTGTAGTCGCCTTCGGGATCGATCACGCAAAGCTGGTACCCCTGTTCGGTCAGCCGTTCCAACATCGCTGTGGCGGCTGTGGATTTACCCCCGCCAGAAGAGCCGGCGAGCAGCAGTGTCATACGGCTGGGCGCTATTTCTACTTCCGAGCCGTCCTCGCGGGTGCCGATGGATATATGGCGTCTCTTTAGCTTCCGGTCGACCTCTTCCATATCGGTGTTCACCAGCGTATCGATGAGTTCGGTTACGCCAGCGCCATTGTTCCCTTCAGTTACGAAGTCTGCTTGGTCTTTCAAGGCCTGGACAGAGTTGGCGACCGCATACGAACACTGGCAGGCGTTGAGTAAGGACAGATCATTCTCTCCATCGCCTATACCGACGATGTTGTGGGGCGACAGTTTCATCTCTTCGAGGACGGCCATAAGGCCGCTCGCCTTATTGACACCGGAAGGCAACACCATCACGGCGCCCTTGTTAAATATCACCTGCATTTCAAGGCCTAGTTCGCGTATGACGTCCAAGATCGCCGTCTCGTTGGGGTGCCAGCTGGAAACGATAACCCGTCCTATGGACAAAGGCGTGACGTTAACGTCCTGAAGGGTTTTAACGAAGTTCTCTGGCGGAGCTTGAGCGATGACCGTTTCCGTCTTGCTGGTTGGGTGGTACACCAAAGCGCCATTTTCGGCGACGACCCATTCGAACAGATCGACGCGAGGGAAAACGCTAAGCAGGTCGCCCAGTTCACGACCCGTTACTAGTACTATCTTCCGACCCGATTCCAGAAGCCGTTCCAAAGCAGCGATCGTATCGTCGCTAACTTTGCCGTAAGTGGCAAGTGTGCCGTCGTAATCCGTGATCAGGCTAATATAGTGCATTAAAGAAACGCTAGACTTTCATGTATGAAAATGCAATCGCAGATTAGAGTCTATGAAGCTGTGCTGATACAAATGATGGCATCGGTTCCGTCTAATATCAGTTAAATAAGCCGCTGCTGTGGTATCAAACGCGTTGCAAAAGAGGACCTGCGATAAACAGGTCCTCTTCTCTTAGGAGTAGATGCCTTCTTTCAAAGATGCAGCCGTGTGGAAGCCGTCGTGCGTAGCCGGTAGTGCGTTCATCAGGTCTCGAGCTAAGACAGAGGGTGTTTCTTCCATGACCGGCCTCGATTCTGCGAGCAGGATCGATTCGTACACTCGAAGATATTCGTCAACCATACGCTCGATATTAAACTTTTCTTCAACGAAGGTGCGGCATTCATATGGCGAGATCGCTTCTATTTTGCTCACTGCCTGAGCCATCCCGTCTACGTCATCGACTATAAAGCCGCTTCGCTCGTGGCAAACGACCTCCGGAGCGGCACCCTGCCTGAATGCGATGACTGGCGCGCCGCAGGCCTGAGCTTCTACCATAAAAAGGCCAAAAGGCTCCGACCAGATGATCGGAGCTAGCAAACAGGAGGCGTTGCGCAAGAGTTCACGTTTCTGCTGAGCATCAGCCTCTCCGACGTAGATTATTCGGTCGTTGTCTACTTGCGGCAATACCTGATCTCTAAAGAAATCTTCGTCGGGCGTGCCCCAATTGATATTTCCGGCCATTACCAGCCTGCGTCCTAGTCGTTTCGCTACTTCTATAGCTATATGTGGGCCCTTCTCCTCGCTCATTCGACTGAAATAGAGAAGGTAGTCCTCGCGCAACCCTAAGTTGGGCGAATATGAAGAGCAGTCGATCGCGTTGTAAACCACGCCGGCGCAGCGCTCCTTGTCTGGCAGGAGAGATTTCGCGGAATAGCTTATGGCGTTGTACCAGCCTGAATAACGACAGAAAAGTTCCAGCAGTTCGCCTTCGACTTTGCTGTGAAGTGTTGTGAGCATGGGAGTCTTGGCGAAATTAGTGGCAACGAAACCTTCCACGGGCGTGTGATTGTGGATGATGTCAAATTCGTCGGCGCTGTCGAAACATCTTACGACGTTGGCAAGGCCCAAGGCGGGCTTGTTCAGATTGCTTCCGCGTAGAAAATGAGACGATCCCGGCACGAGCTTAGCGTTCGTGACGGAGTCACCGCTGGCGAACAGTGTGACGTCATGCCCGCGGCGTACGAGCTCCTCCGTAAGATGACTGACGATCAGTTCAGTGCCGCCGTAGCCAACTGGAGGGACACGTATCTCTAACGGCGCGATTATAGCGATGCGCACCGCGCAACCCCCTTTATCGAATCGAATGAGACTTCTTAAGGCTACTGCTAAATGTAGCGATCGCTGCAAACTTCGTTTCGACGTTAAACTAAGCGTTATAACGCCGATATAAAGTTTATTGTTTAAACAATTACAAATATATAACAGGTAAACTGTTTATGGCTAGGTCCAAAGGCCATCGCAACTATTTCCAGCGATGCCTCTATGTATCACGAGTAGGGCTAACGATTTTCCTTGAGAGCCTTATGGATCCTCTCGGCCGTGATCGGCAGTTCATAGAAACGTATGCCGGTCGCGTCGGCCACGGCATTAGCGATGGCCGCGGACGGGCTTACGTTTGCCATTTCTCCTATCGCCTTGGCGTCGTACGGTATAGGGCCGGTATCTCCGTGGATCAGCACCGTCTCCAGTTGGGGGATGTCGGCAATAGTGGGCAGCTTATAATCGCCGAGGTGCGCGTTGGTCACGCGGCCGTCCTCGATACCGAGGTCTTCCATCAGGGCCATGCCGATGCCCTGCACCACGCCGCCGTCGATCTGCCCCTGGTGGGTTAGTGGGTTGATGATCGTCCCAACGTCATGAGCAGTGATAAAGCGGTGGATCTTGATCTGCCCGGTTTCCTTGTCCACCTCTACTTCCGCAACCTGCGCTACGAATGAGGTTGACTCCTGCTTCATAGCGACGTTGACCTTGGCGAGGATCTTAGCCGGCTCGCCTCCTTCGGTGCTGCTTACAACTTCACTTATTGGGATGCCTTGACTGGTGTCGCCTCGATGGTTGAAGCGGCCGTCGCGGTATTCTATCTCGTCGGCCGGGCATTCCAAGAGGCGGGCGGCTCGCGTCTTTAGCTCCTCTTTGAGCAGCGTCGTAGCTTCGATCACGGCGTGGACGCCGATGTTAGTCGAACGGGCGCCACCGAAGCCGATATCGAGGTTTCCGGAATCAGTGTCGCCGGTTAGGACACGCACCTGCCCTATCGGCACTTGCATCTCGTTCGCGGCGACTTGTTGGAGGGCGGTGTGCAGACCCGTGCCTTGATCGTAGCTGATTACAGATACTGTTAGTATGCCGTCGGGGTCGGCGGTCATGGTGGCTTCTGTGGGGCCGGCGCCCGTAAACCGTTCGTACATCGCGATGCCGCGGCCGAAGTTCGACCCCGGCTTCGGCTTGTCCCAGCCGGCGGCGTCGAGCGCTGCTTCGAGCGTCTCGCGTGCTTTGATGTCCTGCCAGCGCCCTCCCAGCGAGTTGTCCTCGCCCTCGTCGACGATGTTCTTAAGCCGGAACTCGACGGGGTCCATCCCCAGTTCTTTGGCGATGAGGTCCATATGCGACTCGATGGCGAAGTCCGCCTGCGGTGCGCCCGGCGCCCGGAAGAAGCCCGCGGGTACGGTGTTGGTGTAGACCTGGGTCGCTTCGATGAAGGTGTTATCTATCTTGTAGCAGCCGGCCTGACCTGCGCCGCCAATGGCAACATTCGGCGTGGGCTTGAACGCGCCGTACGCGCCGCTGCTGTGCACCGCCCTCAAATAGCGGGCGACCATATGGCCATCGCGCTTCAGGCCGGTGCGAATTATCAGAACGGACGGATGGGTCGGGTTGCCAGCCACGAGTTCTTCGGTGTAGCTCATAATGATCCGCACCGGGCGGCCCGCCTGTTTCGCCAGGAAGTAGGCGATGGGCAGATCCATGGCGTCGCCCTTGCCGCCGAAGTCTCCACCGACGCTCACGGCGTGCACCAGCACCATGTCGTCCGGCAGGCGGATGGACTGGGCAAGCTGGGTGCGGGTGCTCATCGGCGCTTTGGTGCAGATCCAGGCCTGTACCCGGCCGTCGTCATCTATTGAGATCGTGCTGGCGTGCGGCTCGATGTAGCCGTGGTGGCGGCTGGGGATGCGAAAGGTGTGCTCAACCACTAGTTCGGCTTCGTCAAAGCCCTTTTCGATGTCCCCCTTCTTCCAGGTAAGACGCGTCAGGCCATTCGGGACGTCGTGATAAGCGAAGTTCGGGTCGAGGCCTTCGTACGCGGACATGTCTTCGTGGAGGCGGGGAGCGTCCGGCTCCAGCGCCTCCAGGGGATCGAAGACTGCGGGCAGGTCCTCGTACTCTACTTCGATGAGCTGCAGCGCCTCATCAGCGGCCTCAGCGGTGTCGGCGGCCACTGCGGCGACGCGGTCGCCGATGAAGCGCACGGTGTCCCAGCAGAGCACTGGCATGTCGCGCAGGCGGCGACCTTGTAGGTAGCCTTCGAGATCCTTGCCCGTAATGACGGCCCGGACGCCCGGGACTTGCCGGGCCTGGGAAGCGTCGATGCTTACAATACGGGCGTGCGGATAGGGGCTGCGGAGGACCTTGCCCCAAAGCATGCCTGGCAGATTAAAGTCTGCGGCGTAAAGGGCGCGTCCGGTTACCTTATCGGGGCCTTCCAGGCGAGGGATGGGCGCTCCGATTACCGACACAGTATCAGCCATTTCTTGCTCCTTATCAGAAAATGAGTGAAGGAAGGATCAGATATTGTCTATGCAAAAGGTTATTGTGGTTTGCATATGATGTCAACTATTCATTCAGCTCTGGCCGGCCCACATAGACTATCAACAGCTTTCAAGAGATTTCGCCATTCCACAGAAGAAATGCATTGACTAATTCGCCATTTCGTGAGATTGTATCCGCGCGATGTCCGCGCTTGCCGCAATGAATCGCGTTCCTTGCTCTAGAACATCGCAAGAATATTTTCAGGAGGAGTTAAGTAATGCTAACAGCAGATGAAGTAGTAGGCGTAGTCGCCGTATTCCCAACGCCATCGAAGCCGGGCGCTGAGAAAGTGCTGGCGACCGACACCGTCGATCTCGACGAGACCGCTCGGCTGGTAGAGGCGGTTATCCAGGACGGCGCCGGTTCGATCATGGCCCTCGGCACCACCGGCGAGTGCGCTACGCTCTCCGACGAAGACTATCGCAAGTTCGTAGGCTGCCTGCTCTCTACCGTGCGACAGCGCATCCCGACCTTCGTAGGCGCCACCGCCCTCGGCAGCCACGAGATGGTAAAGCGCATCCGTTTCGTCAAGGAGCAGGGGGCCAGCGCAACGCTGCTCGGCATCCCGATGTGGCAGCCGGCGACCCTCGACATGGCTGTCCAGCACTTTAGCGACCTGTCAGCGGCGTTCCCCGACTTCGGCATCATGGTCTACTGCAACGCGAGAGCGTTCCGCTTCCCGTTCGGCGTGGACTTCTGGCAGGGAATAGCGCAGAAGGCGCCCACCGTGATGGCGGCGAAGTTCGGCCAGGCGCAGATAATCAAGGAGGCGGTCGAAGCCACTAAGGGCCGCGTCGCCTTCGTCTCTAGCAACGCCGGCGGACTACGGCTGGCCAAGGAGTGCCCGGACAACATCAAGGCGCTCTGGACTATATGCGCGGGCCTGAACCCGGCCATCGCCCTGGCGAACGCCATCCTGGCGAAGGACTGGGCGAAGGGCGACGAGATCGCTGCCGATATGGCTTGGGCCGGCGAGCCGAGCCACGAGTACCACAAGCCGGAGATATTCGCGTCCTTCAACATCCAGGTCAACCGGGTGGTAATGGAAGCCTCCGGTTACTGCAAGCCCGGCCCCATTCGCCCGCCGTACATCTACGACACTATGCCCAAGGAGTACTACGATGGGTGTTGGGAGAGCGGCAAGCGTTGGGCGCAGCTTCAGGAGAAGTACGCGTACGTCAAGGCGCAGCCCGTTGGCGGCGGCGAGAGCTAATTTGTTATAATATGCCTAAGGTATAAAGGAGGTATCACTTATGGTAGCGAAAGCGAAAGTTTCCGAACTAGGATACATCGGTTTTACTACACAGAATACCGACAAGTGGACCAACTTCCTCAAGGAAGTAACGGGCATGCAGGTCTCCGACAAGGCCGATGATGGCACGGTATACATGCGCATAGACGAGCGCCACCACCGCTTCCTCATCCACCCGGGCGAGGAAGAGGATGTCTCCTACTTCGGTTTTCTGGTGAAGGATGAACAAGAGCTCTACGGCATAGCCGCACAAGTCGAGGAAGCGGGCATCACTGTCACTCCAGGCACAAAGGGGGACAGGGAGTCCAGGAATGTGCTGGGCATGATCAAGTTCAATGACCCGACCGGTTTCCCGGTGGAGGTCTTCTACGGAGCGCAGGTCGCCAAGACCCCGTACTACGCCAGCCGCGAAAGCTCTGGCTTCAAGACGGAGAACATGGGCCTAGGCCACGGCGTTATCTGGACGCCGGACCTCATGGGCAGCGTAAGATTCTACCGCGACGTTATGGGCTTGGTCATTTCCGACGGCTTCGTCGGCCGGGCCTTCTTCATGCACTGCAACCCGCGCCATCACTCGCTGGCCCTGTTCCAACAGCGTCCGGGTGTGAACAAGCGCATGAACCACTTCATGGTCCAGTACAACGAGATCGATGACGTTGGCCTGGCCTACGACATCGCTGAGAAGCGCGGCGATCAGTTCGCTACGACTCTCGGCCGTCACGGCAACGACCAGAACGTCTCCTTCTACGTTACAAACCCGAGCGGTTGGGAGACAGAGTGCGCCTGGGGCGCCCGCGACGTGGACGATGAGGTCTGGCAGACCGAGCACTACGGCGGCAAAGGCGACCCTTATTGGCTACACGTCCGCCACGCCAACCTGGAGATGGGGTTGGGCGGGCAGCGCCAGCCTCAGCAGAGCCGCTAGTCACTGAAGAGAAGAGTTGAAGATGCCCGCTGGTTTACCAGCGGGCATCTTCTTTCGGTCGTTCGTTACGCTACATCCGTTTAGGCGGCTGCGACGAACCGGCCGATCATCGCGTGGGCCTGGTCGAGCGTTGGCTTCTGCTCAGGATGGGCGTTTATCACTATCTCTAGTGCTGGAAACGTATTCAGTGGTAAAACTGGTTCCATCATAAATAAGATGCAAGAGTGGCTATACTAGCTGATGAAGCGGAGACTGGAGGATGGCCAATGGTAACGAACAACCGTTATGACTTGATAGTGATCGGAACCGGCGCCGCCGGCAGCGCCGGCTGGGAAGTCGCCAGGCGCCTGGGCAGAAGCGTGGCGGTGTTCGAGCGAGACGTTTTGGGCGGCGAGTGTCCCACCTTTGCTTGTGTACCTACGAAGGCTTTGCTCCACTGCGCCGAAGTGTACCGGACGATCCTGGGCGCTGGAGAATTCGGCATCGACGTAAGCGATGTCACCTTCGGCTACAAGCGCATCAAGGCGCGCAAAGATGAGGTCGTCTCGCATACCGGGGCCGCGCAGGGCGAAAGGCCGTTCGTCGAAGCGGGCGCGCATCTTGTGCGCGGTGAAGCGAAGTTTGTCGGGCCGAAAGAGATCGAAGCCGGTGGCGAACGCTACACCGCTGGCCGGTTCCTCATCGCTACCGGGGCCGGCACCCGTGTGCCGGAGATCGATGGGCTGTCTGAATCAGGCTACATAACGTTCCGCGAAGCTATCGACCTAACTGAATTGCCGTCATCTATACTGATCCTCGGTGGCGGCGCCGTAGGCTGTGAGTTTACCGAACTGTTCGCGAGCTTCGGCGTCGAGGTTACGATAGTCGATCACAACCTGCACCTGCTCTCCAAGGAAGACCCGGAAGTAGGGCTTTTGCTGGGTGAACTGTTCCGCAGGCGAGGCGTACGCGTCCTCACGCAGGCGACGGCGCAGAACGTGCGGCGCGAGGACGGTCGCAAGCTAGTAACCATCACTCACAGCGACGGTTCAGAGCCGATCGCGGTTGACGAGATCCTGGTCGCGACAGGCAAGGCGCCTCACCTCAACCTCGGCCTCGACGCAGCCGGCGTTTGCTACGACGAAAAGGGTATCGAGGTGGACGAGACGCTGCGCACTAGCAACCCGAACGTCTACGCTGGCGGCGACGTCGTCGGGCCGTACCGCTTCACCCATGCCGGATCGTACCAGGGCTGGCTCGCGGTCAATAACGCCTTCTTACCACGGGCCGACCGTGTCAAAGCCGACTACAGCGCTATGCCCCGTTGCGTGTTTACTTCGCCGGAGGTGGCGACTATCGGCCTGACGGAGCGGGAAGCGCGTGAACAAGGCGTCGCTGCAAGCATAGGATTCGTCGAGATCGCCGAGGCTAGCAGGGCGGACACCGCCAGCGAACTCGACGGGTTCGTTAAAGTGATCGCCAATAGCGACGGCAAGATCGTCGGCGCATCGATAGTCGCTGCCCGGGCCGGCGAGATGCTGCACGAACTCGCCGTGGCGATGACGGTCGGCGCGACAACTTATCAGATCGCCTCCACGGTACACGCCTTCCCTACGTTTTCGGAGGCGGTGCAGATGGCTTGCGCGCAAGCGACCGAGTAGAAGACGGAACCATGGAGCGCACGTTATAAGCCCGCACACCCGAGAGGAGGCGAGCGATGAGCGACGAACGTGAGATAGTCCTCGAACGGTTCCGCAGTATGCGGTTGGAGCTAACGCAGGTGATCGACGGTCTGAAGCCGCCGCATCTGACCGAGCACACTCTCGACGGCTGGAGCATCAAGGACCACCTCTACCACATCGCCTCTTGGGACTATGTCCGCGCGCTTGAGGTCATCCGGATCTCCGCTGGGCATACTTTGGCTTGGCGTATGAACGGTGAGCAAGACGAGGCGTTCAACATGCTGGTGTACGATCTGCACAAGGATTTGGGCTTAGAACAGGCCTTCTGGGAGCTAACCACCTCCCGCGAGTGTCTGCTGAAAGCGATCGAGGGGGCGACCCAACGCGGTCTCGACCCTACGCTGTACGGCGAAGCAGGCTTGTTGAGCAGCCACGAAGCGCAGCACACAGGTTGGATCCGGCGCTGGCGCGAAGAGAAGGGCTACTAGCGTGCCGCTTTGTAAGCAGGGGCTACGCTTTAGCCGCCGAAACAGGTGAATTAGGAGGGGCTATGTCATTCGAAGTGGCTTGTCGCGAGTTAGGCAACGATTGTGACTTCGTAGTTAAGGGCCAGGACTTGGAAGAGATCGTTAAGGTTACCGTAGAGCATGGCAAAGAAGTCCATGGTCAGAGCGAAGCACAGGTACGTGACGATAAGGTGGTCGAGACGATGAAGGCTAAGGCGAAGTATCTGTATCCCTAACGGATTATCAGAATGCCAAGCTCTTACACCTCATCACTGAACAGTCCTGTCTTCAGAGATGCGCTTCCGAATAAGTTCGCTGGCCTCGTACTGTTCGGTTTTGGCGTTCTCACTTTGCACTCCTCCAGAGCTAGGGCCGAGTCTTAATTTTCGTCATCGGAAAATCGCAGCGGCGTCATTACCGCGGATCGCTGTCGTGGCGCTGTCTGCCACCGTTAGCGTATAAAGGAGTAAGCGTTGATCGCTGGATCGAAGTTATTACGCCTGATTGTTCTCGTCGTGCCGCTTTTAATCGTAAGCGCAGTCGCTTGCGACGAAGAAAGGCCGGCCCCCGATACGGAGGAGACTGTTGCGCAAACGCGCGTCCTGATCGTCCATTCGTACGACGAAGGCTTTGGGTGGACGAGGGAACAGCAGAGAGGCATTGTCGAAGGTCTACAACAGTCCGGGTTCAGGAATGGTGAGAATGCGGCGATCGAGACCTTCCTTATGGATACGCGGATCACCTACACGTCGCCTGAGCAGATCGCAGACCGCGCCGATGAAGCGCTCCAGTTGATCGATACCTTCAGGCCGGACCTGGTCTTCGTCACCGACGATGTCGCGTTGCAACACGTGGCCGTCGCGTATAGGGAGCAACATCCCGCCGATGGCCCGGCCTTCGTCTTTTCGGGAGTAAACGGCGACCCAACTACGTTGCCGACGATAGGTAGTCTGGCCCGCCCAGGCGGACGTATCACAGGGACCCTCAAACGCATCCCCTTCCTCGCGCGTTCCGCGAGGCGCAAGAGATCGTTCCCGACGCTGAGTCGATCCTGATCCTCGCCGACAACAGTGCGAGCTCGGCCGCGGTACGTGACGCGTTCGTTCAAGAGTATTCGTCGGGAACGGCGCAGTTTCCGCTTGAGGTGTTGGATTTCGTCTTGATCGGTACGTTGGACGAATGGGAAAGCAAGATTGCGGAGTATCAGGACAGAGCTGATGTGCTGGGCATCCTTAACTATCATCGCCTTAAGGATGGCGCTGGTAATAACGTCGCGCCGCAAGAGGTTGTATCCTGGACGGTGGCAAACAATTCCCTCCCCGAACT
>WHTN01000022.1:0-19213 GCA_009377715.1 Dehalococcoidia bacterium
AGGGGCTACAGCGTAGACCTGCCGTCGATGTCAAGCATCGGCTATCGGGAGATATACCGGCATCTCGCCGGCGATATGACGCTGGAGGAAGCGGTCGAACGCATTAAGACAGAGAACCATCGCCTGGTGCGGCGCCAATATGCCTGGTTTAAGCGCGGGGACGAGCGAATTCGCTGGATCGATTCGGACAGCAAAGTTGCTGAAATAGCGACTGAACTTGTGGAAGAGTTTATAATGTCGGAAAAGCCCGTGACACGGAGATAGCAGCTAATGCAGTTTACGAAGATGCACGGCACCGGCAACGATTTCGTGCTGACGCGCGCTCAAGGCGATGAGCACGACTGGCCAGCGCTTGCCGAGCGGATCTGCGACCGCCACTACGGCATCGGCGCCGACGGCCTGATCTTGATCCTGCCGTCCTCGCAAGCGGACGTGCGAATGCGCATCTTCAATCCGGACGGCTCCGAAGCGGAGATGTGCGGCAACGGTATACGTTGTCTGGTTAAAGAAGCGCTGGATACTGGAGAAGGTTATGCCAGCAAAGGGCAAATCACGGTCGAGACGGGCGCTGGTATCTTAACGGCCGAAGCTAAAGGGGCGAACGGAAGCGTCGAAGCCGTGCGTGTGAGCATGGGCCGGCCCCACTTCGAGCCTCAGGCCGTCCCCGTTGCTACGGAAGCAGAGCCGCCGATCAAGGACTTGCCGCTGCTGGTCGGAAATCACGGCCTAAGGCTGACCTGCGTATCGATGGGCAATCCGCATGCCGTGCATTTCGTCGATCACGATGTTTCCGAGTTCCCCTTGGAGGAGGTCGGACCGAAGGTCGAACACCACCGTCTGTTTCCCCAGCGAGTGAATTTCGAAGTAGCGCGCGTCTTAGACCGTAACGCGATGGAACTGCGAGTCTGGGAACGCGGGGCCGGCTTGACGCTCGCCTGTGGCACCGGCGCCTGTGCGGCCATGGTCGCTGCGTACATCAACGGTGATGTCGATAATATAGTTGACATAACGCTGCCAGGCGGCCCGCTTCGCATAGAGTGGGACGGAGCAGGGGAGGTCTACCTGACCGGCCCGGCGCAGCGGGTTTTCTCTGGCGAGTGGTTGCAATAACATCGCCCGTAACAACTAGCAACGGGAGTAGGCACAATAAATGGCATCTTGGGCTAACAAACGAAAACTTATCGATCCTAAAGCGGCGAAGCAGATCGATCCGTCGCAAACGCGCAGGACGCGTAACTTCACCTGGCAGGCCGATGCAATAAACGCGTTCGCTCAACAACATCCTGAGCTTGCAGCGCGTGATGGTGACGACGTGGTGCTCGGCCAGCCGTTGGGAGAGCAACTAACGGTCCATTACGCCTTTGAGGACCCGGAGGGCTTGCGGAAGGGCTTCGCCACACTACTAGAGCAGATAGAAGCAGGCAACACCGACCGATTTAAGCGGCTCTATCTTTACTTCGACGATCATCCCAACCGTCCCTTTATCGAGCCGGTAATACGGCAAAGCGCGTTCGAGGTCATCTACGAGATGGTATATCTGGTGCGCGAAGACCTATCGTCGATGCCGTCGCCTGGCGACATTCGCCCGGCGACTGAGGCCGACATCGACGCGATCATAGCCTTAGACCAGGCCTGCTACGAAGCCGCCCCTCTGGGCATCGCCGAAGTCACAGAGCTTCTCTCGCGTGGACACGAGCTTTTCACGTTGAAGAGCGATGAGGACCTAGTTGGATATGTCTATGCCAGGCGCGAAGATGAGATGACGGGACATATCGCTCGCCTCGGCGTCAAGCCGGAGGCTAGGCGCGAGGGCAACGGCTACACATTGCTCACGCAGGCCCTCGGGGTCCTGAGAGATAAGGGCTGCGTCCGCGCGACGACGCTCGCACCGGTTGACCGGAAAGCGGCCGTAGACTTGTGCAAGAAGGCCGGTTTTGCGCCGCGCCACACGGTCTTGCTATACGCAAAGGAGCCAGGAGCGAAGGTAAAGAAGACGCTGGGACTTATCGGGCTGCGGGGCATTTGGGAGCGATAAAGCTTTAAGTATGCCCCTCGACAAGCTCGGGGTGAGCGGACTACCTCGGCTCGTGATTAGCTTTAGGCAAGCTCAGGATGTACCTGTCGAACCATGAGCGGCCAATGCCTTTCCTCGTAGGGACAGGTCTAAAGACCTGTCCGCTCGGACAGACCTTAGGTCTGTCCCTACATGGTGGACTTCTGAAAATGGCATGTTAAAGGGAGAAGAAATTTGCAGCTTGCTAAGCGTTTAGACCAGCTACCGCCATACCTTTTCGTCGAGATAAGCCGCAAGATAGCGGAAAAGCGGGCGCAAGGGATCGACGTCGTGACGTTCGCTATTGGCGATCCGGATATCCCGACCCCCCGCCACATCCTCGACGCGCTCCATGAAGCGGCCGAGGCCCCGGTTAACCATCGCTATCCGGAGACAGAGGGCCTCGCGGAAGTCCGGCAGGCGATAGCCCGCTGGTACAAACGCCGTTTTAACATAACGCTCGACCCTAATAAGGAAGTATTGCCACTGATCGGTTCGAAGGAAGGCATCGGGCATATGGCGCTCTGCCTCATCGATCCCGGCGACATCGCGCTCGTCCCGGATCCGGGATATCCGGTGTATTCGGTCGGAACGATGTTCGCGGGCGGCGAGTGCTACTTCCTGCCGCTGACCGAAGAGAACGACTTCCTGCCGGACTTCGACGCCATTCCCAGCGATACCGCTGAGCGAGCGAAGGTATTATGGCTCAACTACCCAAACAACCCAACGACCGCAATCGCCGATCTCAGCTTTTTCGAGGAGGCGGTCGCCTTCGCCAAGCGATATAACATCGCGATCTGCCACGACGCGCCGTACACGGAGGTCGCCTACGACGACTACGAGCCGGTGAGCATCCTGCAAGCGGCCGGAGCGATGGACGTAGCCATAGAATTTCACTCCTTCTCCAAGAGCTACAACATGACCGGCTGGCGCATCGGCATGGCGGTCGGCAACCCGACGCTTATTGAGGCGCTGATGCGGGTGAAGTCGAACCTTGACTCCGGCATACCGCAGGCGATCCAGCAGATGGCGATCGCTGCTGTGGACGGGCCGCAGGACTGCATCAACGAGCATAACGAAACCTATCAGCGACGACGCGACAAGGTCGTTGAGGCGTTGACCAGGCTCGGTTTACGTGTGTACCCGCCGAAGGCTAGCCTTTACGTCTGGGCCAGAGTCCCGGACGGCTTCACTTCAATCGAGTTTGCGACGCGCATGCTGGAGGAGATAGCGGTAGTGGTCACTCCCGGCGTTGGCTACGGCAAGCAGGGCGAGAACTACATCCGCCTCTCGATCACCACGCCGGACGAGCGCATCGATGAAGGCATACGCAGGCTGGAGAGCTGGAGCTTTTCGCCGAAAGTGAATGCGTAAGCCAACGTTTAGGTCTGTTATAATGTAGTTGCAAAAGCACCCCTAAGGAGCTTCTAATAGCCAAGGCTACATATTTAACCAAAGCAACCACAGAACGAGCGTTCCTCGTCGCTGTTGAAAGTAAGGAGCACCACGCCGTCTGGGATGGCGAGAGTTCGATCGAAGAGCTAGCGCTTCTGGCGAAGACGGCCGGCGCCGAAGTAGTCGGCCAGAGCGTCCAAAGGCTCGACAGTCCCAATCCAGCCCATTACGTAGGCAAAGGCAAGCTGGAAGAGCTTATCGCTCTTCGTGATAGGCTCGATTATACGCTCGCCGTCTTCGACGATGAGCTTTCGCCCTCACAGCAGCGCAACCTAGAGAACGCCCTTAAAGTTAAAGTCCTCGACCGTACGGCGCTGATCCTGGATATCTTCGCCCAGCACGCGCGCACCAAAGAGGGGCGCCTGCAGGTCGAGCTAGCGCAGTGCGAATACCTGCTGCCTCGCCTGGCCGGCCAGTGGAGCCACCTGGAGCGGCTAGAAGGCCGGATCGGGACCAGAGGCCCCGGCGAAAGTCAGATAGAGACAGACCGCCGTTTGGTACGCAATCGCATCCATAAACTCAAGGAGCAGATCGAGGACGTGCGCCAGCACAGAGCGCTGTACCTCCGGCGACGGCAGCGCCAGGGCGTTCCCACCGTTTCGCTGGTGGGCTATACTAACGCCGGTAAGAGCACACTCATGCGGGCGCTCTCCGGCGCGGACGTGCTCGTGCAGGACAAGCTTTTCGCCACGCTCGACCCTGTCACGCGGCGGATAACAACGCCATCCGGCCTGGCGTTTCTGCTCACAGATACCGTCGGTTTTATCCAGAAGCTGCCGACCGATCTGGTGGCAGCGTTTAGAGCAACGCTAGAGGAGATGACCGAAGCCGACCTCCTCCTCCCTGTAGTCGACATAACGCATGCGAACGCCGCTCAACAGAACCAGACGGTCGAGGAGACGCTAGACAGCTTGGGCCTGAAGGATAAGCCTAGGCTTACAGTGTTGAACAAGATCGATCTGGTCGCGAAAACAGGCGAACCGCTAGAGCTCGAGGACGTGCTGTACGAAGTGGGACCTGTGCCGGGTGACGTCGTCGTTGTATCAGCTGCTAAGGGCTGGGGCCTTGACGATCTGCTGGCCCGAATAGAGGAGCGCCTGGCGGTAGCAGCCTAATGACTACAACGTAAGCGTGCACCACCCAGCCTGACCGGGCGCCTCTTCGATACCTACTGTAATCGACATAACGTTAGTAGCTCCTGCACCGGCAAGGGCGTCCTTGATGCGAAGGCAGAGCCATTCCGCCAGGCGCTCAGCGGTAGAGTTATCGATGGGCAGCGCGCACACGTCGCTCTTCGGCATTACATAACGCCGATCGCCGAACGCTATCTCCCAATAATCTCCGTTCTCGCCGATCGATAGCACAGCGCTGTTGCGCTGGAGGATAAAACGATGGTCCAGGGGCTTACAGAGGGCACGCACTATCTGCTTAAGGAGACGGAAGTCTATGACCCAGGAATCCTCAGTGAGGTCGCCTTCGACCTCCACAATCACATCGTAGTTGTGCCCGTGCAGCGGTTCGCAGTCCCCTTCGTACGTGGCGAAATGGCCGGCGCTGAACCTCAGGCTGTTCCGCTCTACAGTGACTTTGTGCTGCACTCATCCTGCTTACCACACCTACTTATTCTTACATAACTGTTATAGTGCGATCCAAAAGCAAGTATGGATTTGTGATTGATTTACGGTAATGCTAACATGGAAAACGAACATATCATAGAGCCGGAAGACGAATCGCTGGACTGCTGCTCAACGTATAACTTTTTGACTACAGTCGACATTGCCTCCTGATATGCTCAAGCCAAAGGAGATGATCCATCGTGTATAAGGTCGCACAAGGCTTAAGGGCTGCCCGCTGGGCTGTCGCTATCGTTATCCTGGCCGTGCTCGTCTCGCTTGCCGGCATCGTCGGCTTTGCTATGGGCGATGACGCCGAAAGCTCGGCCACGAACGGCTCAAGCGATCGTTCGTCTGCTCAGACCGATTCTTCCGATAGCGGTGAACGCCCCGACTTCAGCGTCCTAGAAGACGTTTACGACGTCCTGGACAGAGATTATGTCAACCAAGAGAAGATCGATCCAGCAATACTTCTGCAGGGGGCGATAGACGGGCTCCTAAATACGCTCGGCGACCAGCACACGGTGTATGTAGACCCAGAGAGCTACGAGCTTGGCGTAGACATCATCTCAGGCACGTACCAGGGCATAGGCGCACAAGTCGCTGAAGACCCGCTGACCGGCGAGATCATCATACAGGCGCCGTTCACAGGGTCGCCGGCCGAACGAGCCGGCCTGCGACCCGGGGACGCGATTCTCACCGTAGATGGAGAGAGCACTGAGGGCTGGACGGTATCGCAGGCGGTGCGGGTGATCCGCGGGCGTCCCGGCACGCCAGTTGAACTAGAGATACGCCACGGCAACGGCAGCATAGAGAAAATCAACATCACCCGAGATGTAATCGTTGTGCAGACTGTTTATTCCGAGCCGCCTTTAGGGCCGTTGGAAGACTCCAACGGCAACGTGGTGCAGGACCTAGCATACCTACGGATCGAACAATTCACCGACCAGACCCCCCGTGACATGAACCGCGCGTTGGAGCAACTTGGGAACCGGTACAAGGGCCTGATCCTTGACCTACGGATTAACCCCGGCGGCGGCTTAGACTCCACCGTCCAGGTGGCCGATCTATTCTTAGAGGAAGGTGTGGTCCTGACGCAGGTCAACCGGGATGGGTCGGAAAGGGTATTCAGGGCCAATTCCGGCGGTCCGGCTACTAACATACCTATCGTAGTCCTAATGGGCCCCGGCAGCGCCAGCGGCGCTGAGGTACTAGCGGCCGCCCTGCGCGACAACGGTCGCGCTACCCTCGTCGGCGAGGCGACTTTCGGCAAGGGCGCCGTCAACAACCTGCGCGAGCTTCCCGAAGGCGGCGCAGTGTACGTCACCGTCGCTCGCTGGCTCACGCCTAATGGCGAGCAGATCGAAGGAGTTGGCGTATTACCCGACGTTAATGCCGTGCTCAGCGATGAGAACGCCGACGCCGGCGTAGATACGCAGTTGATGACGGCTATAGATACTCTAAAGGCCAAGGTGCAGGCTGCTCCATAATTATGTCAACTATTCTCTTAGCTATTTGCCCTGATGACCGTGGCCACCGAGAAGAACGTCTCAGTCAACCGTAAAGCGTACCATGATTACTTCGTAGTCAGGAGCTTAGAGGCTGGCATCGTCCTAACCGGGACCGAGATCAAGGCGATAAGAGATGGCAGGGCCAACCTTCAAGAGGCCTACGCTCGAATCGATAACGGAGAGATGTGGCTGGTGGGAGCGCATATCGGGCCGTACGCGCCGGCGAACCGCTTCAACCACGAGCCCCGACGGCTACGAAAGCTACTTCTGCACAGGGACGAGATACGGGAATTGGAACGCTCGGTCAACCAGCAAGGACTAACGATCGTGCCACTTCGCTTATATCTAAAGGACGGGATCGCTAAAGTGGAACTCGCGCTTGTGAGGGGCAAACGCCAGTACGATAAGCGCGAGGTTATCGCTAAACGCACAGCGGAGCGCGAAATGCAGCGCGCTATACGACGAAGGGTTTAGTCGAAAAAGGAGGAACGTTATGTCAAACAACGGGATAGTACACTTCGAGATACCAGCAAGCGATCCGGGGAAGCTCAGCAAGTTTTACCAGGATGTCTTTGGCTGGCAAACACAGAAATGGGAAATGCCAGCAGAAGGTGGACAAACCATGGAATACTGGGGCGTCCGCACTGTCGACTCGAATGAGATGGGTATGCCAACCGAGCCCGGCGCTATCAACGGCGCAATATTCCAACGTCAAGCGGCCAACCAAAGTCCTGTCAACTACATAAACGTCCCTTCCGTGGACGAGTACCTACAAAAGGCGCAGAGCCAGGGCGCTAAGCCGCTTATGACGAAGACAGCGGTGCCTCAGATGGGTTATTTCGCTCAGTTCGAGGATCCGGAAGGTAACACCCTCGGACTGTGGGAGACCGACCCGAGCGCCAGCTAAACAGGCTAACCCGTGGCCACCCGCTACAGCATTAATACCGAGCGCGTCTACGAGCACGCGGTAGCCTTCAGCGCCGCTCGGCTCGTAGACGCGCTCTGGCCGCGCGGCGTCTCGAAAGATAAAGCAAACGTCGACAAGTGGTTGCGAGATGTAGCGCCGAGCGATAAGCTCCGCCGCTGGTTCGGCCACGACACGGCTAAGTGGAATGAGTTCAAAAACCGGTATCGCAAGGAGCTATCGTCCGGCAAACAGAAAGACGCCCTGCAGGAACTGGCCGGAAAAGCAAAAAAGCAACCGCTTGTCCTGGTGTACGCGGCCAAGGACACTGAGCACAACAACGCTGCCGTTGTGCATGAGGTATTGGATGACCTGTTACGGGCAAAATGAGCCAAATATGGTATAATAGTATCGCAAGGGGACGAAAGGGCTCGACAGAGAGGGGTCCATTCGGATAGCAGGCCGAGGTGCCGCTGCCTCGTTAAACTGGTGGCAAAAAAGTAACTGACGAAAAAGAATTCGCACTGGCTGCCTAACATAGGCTAGCCATGTCGGCCTTGCCGCTCCCGGCGGGCGGGGTCGGCATCATAAAGTCGGGATGCGGTGGCTTCTACCGCCGATAAGGGCCGCCAAAGATCATCGGCTGCGACTATCGGCGTTCCGTCGGTTGAGGGCCGTTAGAGTAAGACAAAAAGCCGATTAAGCCTGTAGGATAATCCGGAGCAGCCTTTCCCTGGACGGGGAGTTCAATTCTCCCCCGTCTCCACCAGAAATCATCGCCCTTCTAAATCTAGATAGGTTTACCTGAAGGGCTTTTTCATGTCTATGGCAGAACCAGAAGAACTAAGGGAGAATATACTGGCGAGTTTTGGGATATTCTAAGCCGAGAAGGGCTAGGCAACTCCCTAACTAAGTGCATGGAGGTTCTAAATGCGCAAGAATTCCGTCGTCCTTGAGGACAAGAACGAGTTCGCAAAGACCATCAAGCAACTGACCAAGAGTAAAACTACTTTCGCGAGAAGGAAGGCAATCCCAGCCCTCGCCGAAAGAACGACGATACTGGACATTTTTCAGAAGCTGTGCGCGGGGAAGACTCAGCAGAGCTTCGAGCGCCTCGTTGCCACGCATCCTGCTTTCTTTGAGCTTGCACAAGATAAGAGTAACCAATCGAGGCTCTCCCTCCTCAGGTCAAATCCCGTACTAGCTTGCTTGGCGGATGAATCAGGCGAGGTCGTGGTTGGTGGGGATGCCTACAGCGTATTTGAGGAGGACGGTGTGCAATCCTTGAACAGGATGATGCCTGACCCTGAACCCGAACCGGAGCCATCCCCCGGCGGAGGAAGTGGCGGCGGCGTTTCAACCAAATATGTGTTCACCGAGCTTCCTCCGGAATGGCTGGTCCAGTCGCTGCCTTGCGGCCCCTGGACCGTCCTACCAGGCTACCCAACCAAGTTCTTCGATACCCCGATAGGCGGACGCAATGTCCTGGTCCAATTGTGGAAAGGGTCGTGCCCCGATTACCTGGGGCATAGCGCAGGTGGAGTAGGAGCCGAAGTCGGCCTCTACAACCGTGACGCTTGGCTACCCGACACCTTCTGGTGGCCTGACTACGACCACAAGAAGGCTATCGGGTTTATGCTCTTCAATCCCAAGACCAATGCCGAGTTGTTCTCCGCCAGCAGCTCCGTCCCTATCTGGTGGTCTCACAAATGGATGAAGTTCCCAAGCTACGATCAATATGTCAGAGACCAGAATCGAAACGTCCCGCCGTCGACCGCCGACTACGTTTTGCGCTACAAAATTGACGGCCGTTCATTCTCGTGGTGACCTGTACGCCCCACAAATCAGCATCTGACTTAACTAGCGACCCTCGGAGGTAGCCATGGCTTACAGCTATACACCCGGCAGTGCACGAGACCTGGAGAAAGTCGGCACCCGGTTCCGCGATGCCGACGGACGCTTCGTCACCTTGCGTGGCGTCAACTTCGCCGGCAGCTCGAAGGCTCCACCATTCTTACCCTTACGACCTAAAGGCGCGGTCCCTAACGCTGACTACGACCGGCTGGCCGAGCTCGGCTTCAACGTCGTGCGGCTTCTCATCATCTGGAAGGCGTTGGAACCGGCACCGCAGGCCCAGCCGGCTACGCTTTCCGCTGAGGGCATTCGTTATCTGGAGCAGCTACGCGGGGTAGTCGACGCTTTGTATGCACGAGGGCTATTCGTCTTCCTCGATTTTCATCAGGACATTGCCCACGAGATCTACGGCGGCGACGGCTTTCCCGACTGGGCCCTTGCCGTCGATCCTGATCACCCCCTGCCCCAGCCCGCCGACTTCAAAGATAAACAATGGGCCACAAACTATGCGACAGGGATCGGCGACCGATCAAAATCTTGTCGACACACTCTAGCATCGTTTTGGCACAACAAACTGCGCAACGACCGACTGAGTGCGAACGAGCGGGAGATCGCTCGCAATGTCCGCGACCATTTCGCGAAAACGATCGGCGCGACGGCCCGCTGGTTTCAAAACCTGAACGGCGGCCGCGGCCATCCCGCAATATATGGGGTACGAGCTTTTCAACGAGCCGCACGAGACTGAAGTGACCCCGCAGGCACTGGAAACCGACGCCCTCCCGGCGATGTATCGCCTGGCTACCAACGAAATCCGCGCTGCCGGCGACCAACGCTCATTTATATTCGTCGAGCCGCGCGTCGGCTGGAACGACAGAACGCTCGAGCCAACAACCCAGCTCAATACGTCGGCTCTCACCAATGAGCGGACGGTATTCTCCTACCACCATTACGACGGCTGGACGATCGGGTTGGATTGGGCGGGGCAAAAAGATACGATGGAGAACAAGCAGAAAGAATGGCCTGGTCTCTATGACCGCATGCTGACTGCCGCCACGTCCAGGAATTTGATCCCGTTCTTGACTGAGCTAGGCGCGAGCCATGACTGGGAAGTGCATCGTACCGATCTCCGGCCTGAGGTATACGGGCGCGGGCGCAGTCAGACACGCGCCTACATGGACTTGCAACTACAGCAGGCGGACCGCCAAGTCCTCAACTGGACGTATTGGAACTACAACCTCTACAACGATCATGAGTTGGAGGACGGCTGGAACCTCGAAAACTTCTCGCTTCTGGGCCCTGGTCGCACTCCCCGCCACACGGACATTGTGGCCCGGCCCTACCCGATGAGGAGCTCCGCCGAGCCGGTCGCCGGCTTCTTCGATCTTGCAAGCAAGGCATTTGCCCTTCGACTGCAAGGGTCGGTTGTAAGCGCACCGACAGTGCTCTTCATTCCAAGCCGCATGCACTACAAAACGGATTTCGAGGTGCGTTGTTCGACCCGGCAGGCGCTCGAGTGGGATGATAAGCGGCAGCTCCTGTACTGGTGGCCGAACCCAAGCCGAGCCGAGAACTTGATCGTCGTATGCCCGGCGGGGCAATCACGAAAGGAACTGCTTCCCCCGTTCGCACAGGGCTTGTTCGACGGCCTCAACCATCCGATCCGCTTCCCCAATCCCTTCGGCTGGCTCGACGAAGCGACGCCAGTGGAAAACGGGATCAGGGTCTCCGGTTGGACTATCGATCCGGAGACAACGGCGCCGATCGACATTCATGTATACGTCGACGGCGTTTTCGTAGGCAGCGCTCAGGCGAGTGGTTCTCGTCCAGACGTTGGCAATGTCTATCCTGGTTATGGAAACAACCACGGTTTTACCTTAACCGTAAAAGCAATGGCTGGTTCCCGGCGGGTGTGCGTTTATGCGATCAATGTTCGCACTGGTGGGGTCAATCCGGAACTCGGTTGCCGGCAAGTAAGCATTCCTATTCCAGCCGCCTGTCAGGCCATCGAGGCCGAGATCGCCGATCTCCAGTCGGCCATCGAAGGTTTACAGAGCGATCTAGGTATCGCAGGCCCGCGCCAGAAGCCGATGATTGCGGGCCAGATTCGCCGCATAAACGCGATGATCGCTCAGAAGAGGCTCGAACTCGATGAGTGCATTAAGCGGGCTGCCTCTGGGTAACAGTTATGGCCACATCGCAAGAGCTAGTTTTAAGGGGCGCCGGATGGCGCCCCTTAAACTTTATCGCTGCCGTATGATCGGCTAACCCGGTAGGGATTAACTGATTAGGTCTGGCGGCAATGTGTCCGCACACACCTGCGTCGACGCGCGAACCCTTATCGTATCCTCTCCAAATCGCTCTGTGGTCACGTCGACCTTAAGATTCGGGTCCATGCCTCCCGTCAAGGTGAAGCACTGCATCGCGAGATCGTCTGGCTCCCCCTCCTCGTCATATTAATTGTTTAGTGGGTCATAATCTTAGACGCTTAGAAGATTAGCTTCGTTACCAAAAGTTTACTAAGTGAGCGTCGGGGGGCATTTTTAGCAATTGCGTGGCTCCAGGAGTTGAGCAGATTGGCAGGGCCAGAAGTTGCGGAGAGGGCCGAGTCGCGCTAATGTGACACTACGGAAGAAGGCGATATCAGACGAGTAGAGAAGAGCGGTGTCGATGCCAGAGAAGGTAATGATCTACATCGATGGGAGTAACGTTTATCACTCCCTACGAACACTGGACCGACGGACTGAACTTGATTTCCAAAGGTTCTCCCTCGAATTGGCCGGCGACCGGCAATTGGTGAGGACCTATTACTATAACGCGGTCGTCGATGAGACGAAGGAGCCGGAGACGTACGGCAAACAGCAGCAGTTTTTTGGAATGCTTAAGGGCGTTCCTTACTTCGAACTCCGTCTCGCGAAAGTGGTCTATCCGTCTAAATGGCCTATAGCGCAGGCTTACGAGAAAGGCGTCGATGTCCACCTGGCAATCGATATGGTCACCCACGCCGCCCGCGATAACTACGACGTGGCGGTCTTGGTCAGCGCCGACAACGACTTCGCCAAGGCCATGCAGGCGGTGAAGGATTTCGGCAAGAACATTGAGGTCGCCCTGTTCGGAACAAGCCTCGAGACATCGCAACAACTGCGCGAGGTTGCCGACAAGGTCACAGTCATCGACCCAACCTTTCTGAGGAAGGTCAGCACGATGAGGCGACGGCGACAGAGCAGGCGTGGCGGCGGTGCTAAAAGCCAGAACGGCGATGGTAGCGGCTAGGTTCGTTTAACCAAAGTAATAGAACGGCTGAGATTGCTTCGCGGAGTTCATCCTGAGTCTATCGAAGGGCTCGCAAGGACGGGAAAGGCTGTGTCATTGCAGAAGGCGGCCGTGGCAATCTCTGAATGGACACGGAGAAGATTATGAAAATCGGTATTAACATAGGGCTAGATGCGGGATCAACGCTAGAACGACAGATCGAGGCCGTCACCGAAGCCGAGCAGGACGGCTTCGATAGCTTTTGGGCCGGCCACGGCGTAGCAAACGATGTGTTAACGATGCTGGCGATGGCCGGAACTCGGACCAACCGTATTATGCTCGGCACGGCAGTCATCCCCTTACGCCAGCCGCGAGGCCCGGTTGCACTAGCCCAACAAGCGCTTACGGTACAGGTCGCGACGCAGGGTCGGCTGGTGCTGGGGATAGGGTCGCCGCCGCCCGCCTCGCTTCCGGCATGGAAGGTGTCCGACGCGAGTCCCGTCCTCTTCATGCGCGAGTACTTAACTATTCTCAATAGCCTGCTCCAAACGGGTAGCGTCGATTTTCACGGCAAAGTCTTCGACGCAACTGCGTCACTTTCGGTGCCGGAGGCTCGACCGTGCCCCGTGATGCTGGGCGCTCTCGGGCCGGCGATGCTGCGGCTCGCGGGCGGACTGGCCGGCGGCACTATTACATGGCTGACCGGCCCCAAGACGGTCGAAACCTACATCGCACCAACGATATCTCGGGCGGCCCAGGAGGCGGGGCGGCCCGCGCCGACCGTTTGCGTTAGCGTACCGATCGCAGTGACCAGCGACGTAGCGGCCGGCAGAGAGGCCGCCGCAGAGTATTTCGACCGCTATGGGAACGCGCCCCACTACCAACGGCTTATGGAGATCGAGGGCGTATCGAAGGCGTCAGAGCTAGCCATAATAGGCAGCGAGTCCGAAGTCGAAAACCAGGTGCAAAGGCTCGCGGACGCCGGAGCGACGATATTCGAGGGCTACGTGTTTCCGGTCGGCCCCGACGCAGCCGCCTCACGTCGGGAAACGATCAACGTGCTTTCAAGGCTTGCCAGGCGCTCTTAGGCACGACGGGACGTTGATACAGCAAAGCATGTTCTCCCAAATTATGCCGTGCTAGTCCCGGCCCTGGCTTTCATAGCGGCGCTAGCATTCGCTACCGGAAACGTGTCCACCCGCCGCGCCACTATCTGGGCGGCTTCGATACACGGCGTACGCATATCGATTTTCGTCGGGCCGCCTCTCTTCGCGCTGGTAGCTTTGGCGCTAGGCGAAACCGGCAAACTCGACGAGTTGACGGTGACAGCCGTTCTCCTATTTGCTATAGCCGGTCTTGTTCACTTCGTCTTTGGACGCGCCCTCATCTACGAATCGATCGCTATCATCGGCGCGCCGAGGGCGGTCGTAGTATCGAACCTATCGGTCGTCTTCTCGGTGGTCACAGCAGTCATCTTTCTGGACGAAAACTTACTTGGTTCTTCGCTTTAGGGGGCGTATTAGTTGTCGCCGGAACAGTCCTACTAACGCAGGACAGGAGGCCAAGGTCCGGCCCGGGCGCCATGACCGCTAAGATCGGCGCCGAGCAGCTCAAGCGTGGAGTGCCGCTGGCGGTCGGAGGCGCTTTTCTCTGGGGAATCAGTCCGATTTTCGTTAAGGCCGGCCTAGATCGGGCAGACCTGCCGGTGATAGCTACCTTAATCTCCTACTTAGCTGCTGCGATATTGATGGGATCGCTGCTTCTCAAGCCGTCTGCAAGGCAGGACTTTGCCGGCATCGACACGCGCGCTCGCCGGTGGTTTGTTATCGCCGGCCTCGCCACAAGCACGGCGCAGCTATTACGATATATCGCGCTTGACGTTGGGAGCGTGATCGAGGTCGTCTTAATTATGCAGCCTGGTGTGCCCGTTTTCGCCTTTTTACTGTCGCTCTTGATCAACCGAAGTATCGAGTCATTCAACCGGGATGCGATCGAGGGGCACGTCTGGTACTTCCCGAGTGTACATCCTCGCAGTTTCGAACATCGGCTTCATGCCGCTTCTTTCGGCTAAGGCGATCGCTTGGTCGTTTACTTCCGGAACGTCAAGATATACCGGAGTGTCTTCACCAACGTAAACGCGCATCTTCTGAAGAAGCGCCGCTGCCGCTGCTTCGTCGTCGGCGAATAGTGGGCCGACTTTGTACCCGGTCCGACACTTGCGGACGACGCCATAGCCCTGCAGGCTGTCGCTTGCCATCGCTCCTACTGCTAAGCTGTCAGGTTGCTCCAACCAGGGTTTTAAGAAGGCGTGACGGCTGGTAGGAAAGACCCTGTCATCATAATCGGCGACCAGGTCGAAAGGGACTTCGGACAACGAAACAACTTCAGCCCCGCCTTCGTCTTCGATGCCCACACCCTGGTAACGGATGTTCCGATAAGCTAGCTTAAATCCTGACCGCTTATAATTCTCTTGCTGTTCTACGACGCCGTCCAGACCGACATTTTGCTCAGCGAGGTACTTCAGCGCTTCATTCCAAATCCTGATCCCGTAACCCTTGCCTCTGTAATCAGGCTTCACGATATAAAACCCGAGAAAACCGAAGGCGTCGTTGTAGGCTACGGCTGAAATGCAGGAGATAGGCTCCTCACCCAGGAGGCCTAAGAAGAAACCATCCGGATCCGTTGCATAAAACGCTTCTGCGTCGTGGAGTCCTGGATTCCAGCCCTCTAACGCGGCCCAGTCGATTATCGTCGCAAGCTCAGAGCGGCTCGCCTTGCGAATCGTGTATTCTGTGTTCATGTCTAGTTTCCACCTGGCTTCGCCCAATGTCATGCTGAGTGACCGTAGGGAGAGAAGAATCTTACGTTTAAATACGTTTTACGTGGACTCTTCGCTTCGCTCAGAGTGACATGCTCGGCTAGCCAACTTCTTGGGCAAACCTTTCAATAAGATTCAACGCATTATATTAAAAAGAACGCGGATTATAAGCCAAGGCCGGCGCTGAGGCTTTCGGTGAGACTGGACGGGGCGTCAGCGATAACTGTCCCCATATGATGAACGACCCAGACTCCCCAGAAGTTTATGAGTATGCTCAGGATAATAGCCCCACGTTCGACATTGCCAAACTCTTTTTGCATCGCTTTCGCCACCAAGATAAGCAGGAACGGCGTAAAGTCCAGACTATAACGATACCCGAATTGGTACCAGCCAGTCGCCCAGAAAGTTATGTTCGGAACCAGAACGAATATGGCCGCCAGAGCCGCGCCAACCGTGATCGGCCCAAACGGCGCCCGGAAGGCGTAAAGCAAAGCCGGCGTGGTGAGAAAGAGGCCCATGCCCACCAAGTTGGGGGCGAAGTAAGGAAACTTATCGATCGGTTCGGGTGGAGAAAACAGGATCGCCACGATATGGCGTTGGATGTACGAAAGATCGAAACGACCTTTATCGATCCAGGCGGGATCGTCGGTAAGTATGTAGGTAGGTGAGTAAAGATAGCTCACGTCCAGGATGTTCTCGAAGCGAAGATAGTTATACGGCACGGATGCAGCCAGCGGCAAAGCAGCCCCGATTGCGAGCAGGAGGAGGTTCCGCGGACGCTGCTCCGTTTGCAGAAAAGCGAGGGCAAAGAACGGAAAGGCGAACATGGTGGTATTACGTGACAGCGTAGCCAGGGCAAAGCATATCCCCGCCAAAAGAGCGTAGCGTTTCGTCCCGACGGAGAAGTATACAGCCAGCATCAGGAAGAAGACGGCAGTGATGTGGCTTAGGTACGAAGAGCCTCCGGACACCGACGTGAACCAGAAGGTAGTGCCAAACATCAGGAGCGCGGTAACCCAAAACGACAGTCGCTTGTCCAACCCCAACCTCTGTAGAGTAAGAAATGTCAGCGCAGCTGTGACGGCTGCAAGGCCAATGTTGACGAAAGCTTGATTGAAGTCAGTCCCAAATATGGCTACGGCGGGAAGGAGGAAAATGACCGGCGCTGGAGGATGGTACACGTAGTACCGCCCCTCGAACTCCGAGACTTCGACGTTTGAAGGCGGATCCTCGATATCTAGGCGACCGTGTAAAAGGGCATCCGCCAAGTAAACGTACTGCTGGACGTTATCTTCGGAGGCCCTGAAAGGTAAGTAGGCCGCTAAAACTAACAGTGCCAACAGCACTGCCAGAACTCGCGAATCCGAGGCGACCTTTAATATTGGGCGATTGGCCTCGAGAATACGGGTTTTGCCGGAGCTCCAACGCGCGGCTAAGGTTTCGTCGCTCATCAAGTTAGGAGGACGTGGGCGGGAAGGTAAGCCTGACTGGTGGATGGAGTCAATTCGATCCCTACTTTGTCGCCGAAGTGTAATATTGCGCGCCTAGTGGTAGCCAGCGGAGATATCCCTCGCCAAATCTTAGAAACTTCAGCCAGCGTGGGAAGAATATATAATAAGAAGTCGCATTAAAGTGGAAGCCCGCAGCCCGCGCTTTTTGCTTTAGATCGCCGGGATGGACGACCTCTGTGCCGTCATCGAAAGGGTTGTTGCGCATGGCGCGCATCATTAAAGGGTTAAAGGGGTTATTTTCGCAGATAAACAGAAGACCTCCGGGCCTTAAAACACGGTTGAGTTCCGCCAGGATTACGTTGTGGCGGCTGTGCGCTATGTGGTGGAAAGTGCCGTTGGAGTAGATGACGTCTATAGCATTATCTTCGAACGGGAGCGACGACGACATCGCCACCGAGAAATTGGCATTTTCGATATCGAGTTGCTCGGCAGCTCTTATGCTCTCCGGAGATTCATCGACACCGAAAATCGTCGCCTGCGGAAAGTGGTCTCGTATTAAGGTTTCGGTCAAACCTACTCCGCAGCCGAAGTCTAAGATGCGGAGCGAATTCTCTTGTGGCAGGCGTCGCAGGACCACTTCCTTCATTAAGCTCACTCGCAGTTCGGCGAAGTATTCGTACGACTCCCCCGTAAGGTGAGCTACCTTATTGATGATGTCTCTGTACTCGCCAGCGTATCTATCGAACTTCGCGTCCACTACAGCGTCCTCCTTACCGATCAAAAGGTCAACGCCAGAACCGTTTCCTGAACAAGAATAACAAGTTTTCGAGGCCGTCCATATACGCTCTCAATTTTACCTTGCCCGCCCTGGCCTCATAGGAGATTGGCACCTCCGAGCACCGCAGTTTCGCCCAGAAGGCTGCCTCGACCTTGATCTCTTCTGAGAGAGCCATACCATCCGACCTCAGTACCATTTTCTCCAATATATCTTGTCGAAATATCCACATGCCGGACTGAGAGTCCTTAAATGGCAAGCGGAAGACGACACCGGCGACCAGGCTTAAGAGGCGGTTGCCGAGGAGGTTCCGCGCGCTGAAGGCGCCTGGGCTAAAAGACAGAAGACGGTTTGTAGAGATGAAGTCCAGTTCTTTCTCCTCCAACAGGCAAACGAGCCTTGGAATCTCCTGCGCTGGATAAGTAAGATCGGCGTCTAACGTGGCGATGAAGTCACCGGTCGCCGCTCGAAATCCTGCTTTAAGCGCGCTGCCGTACCCGCGTTGGGGTTCGTAAACCACACGGGCTCCGGCATCTTGCGCCAGTTCAGCTGTGCGGTCCGTAGAACCGTTATCGACGACGATGATCTCATGTCCGTAGCCAAACTGGCCGAATTGCTCTGTGGCGATGGCATCGATGGTGCCCGCGATCCCTTCCTCTTCATTGAGGGCAGGAATAACTATGCTTACGGTCTTTCGATTTGGGGGGAGTGTCTGTTCCTGCATGCAGATATCTGAGCAAGACTAGCAGAAAGGGTGGGCGCTGGTCAACAACGCGTTCTACTATCAACGGATTGATAAAGGCATTAACGAATGCGTGTGATCGCTATGCGACGGCTGGTAGGCGCACGGCCGTGCGCCCCTACACACGATATGCCTTTCGAGTAGCCACCCAACTCGCTAGGCTGCACAGAATATGGTAGCCTTTTTGCATGGCGCCGATGTCCTTAATTCGCGTGGTAGCCGGGCTAGCGAGCACGGCCCTTTTCCTAGGCCTCCTCTTCACCCGTATCGACCTTGGCGAAGTGGTCGATAGCTTCGCGGAAGCTAACTACGTTTGGATCGTTCCCGCCTTGCTGGTGCACTGGCTTTCGACGGGTTTTCGGGCCTTACGCTGGCAGCGCTTGCTCATGCCCTTGCGCCACATACCGTTGCCCGAACTTTACAAGCTGGTAGTCATTGGATACATGTCCAACAACCTCCTACCGATGCGCGCCGGCGAACTGGTACGCGTCTACCTTACGGGTCAAAGGTGGGGGATCAGCAAGATATCCACTTTGGGGACTATCGCGGTGGAACGCGTCTTCGATGGCCTGGTGCTGGTATTTTTGCTGTTTACGTTAGGAATTTTCTTGGATGTCAACGACCTTCTACGCAACTTCGCCCTCGTTATGGCAGTGCTTTTCGCGGCCGCTTTCTTCGTATTCATAGCGCTTGTCAGCTGGCCGGGGAAGGCGGAATGGCTTTTCGCCCGAGTATTTAGGATCATGCCAGGAAGATTTCGAGATAGGGCGCAAGGGTGGGCTTCTTCG
>WHTN01000022.1:19223-29098 GCA_009377715.1 Dehalococcoidia bacterium
CCTTGCGCCCTATCTCGAAATCTTCCTGATTGGCTTACAGGCGATAAGCAGTCCTGGCGCGCAGGCGTTTGTGCTAGCCACAACGCTGACTACCTGGACGCTGGACGCCGTTACCTACTACCTCGTTGGGCTTTCGTTCGGCATCGATGAGCCATTCCCAGTGTTCCTGATGGTGGTGGCGGCCGCTAACCTTGGCTTCGCCTTGCCTGTTTCACAGGGTGGCATCGGCCCGTTCGAGTTCTTCGCCAGAGAGGCGCTAGTGCTGGCGGGCGTAGGAGCCTCCCTGGCGACAGCCTACGTCGTGGCGCTGCACGCTATCCTTCTGGTGCCATTCACCCTTCTGGGGCTTTATCTGCTGTGGTCCGTGGAGTTCTCGCTGA
The DNA here is from genome assembly GCA_009377715.1 of Dehalococcoidia bacterium. Lineage (GTDB taxonomy): Bacteria > Chloroflexota > Dehalococcoidia > SM23-28-2 > WHTN01 > WHTN01. The sequence continues at coordinate 19,604 of WHTN01000022.1, forward strand.
AAGACGTCTGGAAGAAGCCCTTGCTCCTTAGTGACGATAGCATCGGCGAGCGACAGACCCCATCGTCCCCTATGCGATAACGTTGCTGTAAGCGAACTGCAATCGTTTAATAAGCGAAGTCCATGACTTTGCAAGTTAGCCAACCTTATCCTAGTTGAAGACAATCGATTTCTTCCGCAACCTGCGAGCAGCGTAGAAAGTTATGGCTCAGCAAGGAAGCCCTTATGAGCAGCAACAAACCGCAATTCGGGCTTCGCACTGGAATACGCGAAGGACATTGAAGAGGCCAAGCGGTTCTACGTCGAAGTTGTCGGTCTCGAAGTCCAAAAGGACCATCCCACGTTCGTTCAGTTCGGCAGCTTCGCCATCGCAAGCGATGAGTCGATGAGCAGCAATGCCGATACGGAGCTATACTGGCTCGTCGATGACGCTGAAGCATCGTTCAACGATCTTTCGCAGAAGGGCGAAGTCACCCTACCGCTCAAGGACATGCCGTTCGGGAAGGTGTTCGGGATCAAGGGCGCTGCCGGCCGGCCCCTCTACTTACTCGAGTTCGCGCAGGACCGGCCGAGCCATGCTGTGTGAGTCGCTATAGATGTTCATAGGCGTAGGGGCGGCTCGCGAGCCGCCCTACGCCGTATCGCGTTCGTTGGGTTATCGCCACTAGGGGCCGGCATGCCGTGCCCCTACGTTAAGCTTTAACTTCGTAGAGGTTGTTGAAGGGATCGGAAGCGACTACGCGAACCCCGGTGAAACCGGCTTCGGTCGCCAGCTCTCGGAGTTTAGATTCGGGCAGCCCTACAGTGCCCAGCCCCTCGCCGTTGTGAGCGAGCGACGTCGTCATACAGTACAGGATGCTAATGGTGTAAAAGATCGTTCCCAATGGGCCGAAGTTCTCCTCCAATTTTTCCGAGCATTTTATGTCAAGACAGGCGTACGTGCCGCCCGGCTTCAAGCCCTCTTTGATAGAGCACAGCAGGCTGCGCGGGTCTATCGCATCGTGCACGACATCGAAAGTTGTGATCACGTCGTACGCCTCAGGCAGACCTTTGGCGACGTCGCGATGCTCGAAGCGGATGATATTACCGACGCCCGCCTCACTGGCATTTGCTGTCGCCGCCGCAACCGACGGCTCGAAGATGTCGTAGCCAACGTAGCGGGAGTTTGGGAAAGCCTGGGCCAGCTTGATCAACGCCCGGCCATTACCGGAGCCGACATCCGCCACTAAAGCGCCAGCTTCCAGCTTGGCTTTAACTTCCGGCAACGCAGGTATCCACTCCTGGATCAAGTGGTTCTCGAACCAGCCCGCGGTGAACCTTTCCAGCCCGTTCCACATATGGTGATCGTACGCGGACTGAGGCATACCACCACCATTACGGAAGGCGTGGATGATCGGGGCGATAGAGCGAAGGAAGCCGCTAGCGCCGCCGATCTCCTGGTACATTCCGCCAAAGAACATCGGACCGGTCTCCTGCGCTAGCACCGGCACATGCTCGGCTGGAAGCGAGAAACGGCCGATCTTCGGGGTCGTATTCGATGTAGCCGGCGGCGGTGCCGCTGAGCCACTCTCGGAGGTAGCGCTCGTTCAGGCCGGTGCGAGTGGCGAACTCGGCGCTAGTAGCGGGCCCCTTGGCCGCGAGATCCTTGAAAAGGTCTAAATGATCGCCGATGATGGACAGCAGCGTAGCTGCCAAGCCCGCGCTGTCGTTCAAGGCTTTGCCGACAAATGCGTCCCTTTTAGCCTCATCGAACATCGTTTGGGTCGTCATTTTTTCTTCTCCTCTACTCTTTCTCGGCTAAACGTTTTCGAGAATATCGCCGTCGTTCCATTCGGGGTCGGCTTCTAGGTGCTCGCGAAATTCTCTGTACCAGCGGTCTTGCTCCGGGTTTTCGGCGTTCTTGCGGTAGTTTTCTTCGGAGTCGAATACGGCTACCCCGATGTACTCGCCGGGCTGACGCCGTAGCTTAAACATGTACGACGCTACGTACCCTTGCACCTTAGACCCTCGTTCCTCGCGCCAGCGCTCTAGTCTCTCCGTCATCGCTTCTTCGTGGCCAGGCTTTGCCTTTATCCGAAATACCGTTCCGAACATTTTCGAACCTCCTCTGCCCTTCCAGGGCGAATTTCGCTCGCTACTTTAGCAGGCCCTTCTTTCGGCATAGTTACAGTGATTACGAAAAAGTTAGAGATTGTTTTATAGATTTGTAAGAAATGTAATTAGCTGGAAATGTTCACTACCTAAACTAGGTTGGAAACACGAAAAAGGCAGAAAAGCTATAATAAGGAACAAATTTGATGATCCAGGGAAATGTATTGCCACGCTATAGAGTACTGGTAGTAGACGACGAACCGATGGTGACCGAGGTCGTGCAGCGCTACCTCGAGCGCGAAGGGATCGACGTTGCCACTGCGGTGGACGGAGATAAGGCCCTTATCCTCGCACGGAACTGGGACCCCGACCTGGTCGTGTTGGACCTGATGCTCCCGGGCATCGACGGCCTGGAAATGTGCCGCGCGATCCGAAAGGAAGCCTCGACGCCTATCGTGATGCTCACCGCGCGCGGCGAAGAGACAGACCGTATCGTCGGACTGGAGCTCGGCGCGGATGATTACGTTGTGAAGCCGTTCAGCCCGCGCGAGTTAGTGGCGCGCATAAAGGCGGTGCGCAGGCGCTCAGCAACGCAGGTCGCAACGAACGGCACCGGCGAGACGGTCCGATTTCAAGGCCTCTCGATAAACCCCAAGACGCGTGCTGTCGAAGCGGGGGGGAGGTCGATCGAGCTTACGGCCAAGGAGTTCGATCTACTCTATTTCCTAGCGACACATCCCGGCCAAGTCTTCACCCGCGAACAGCTCATGGACGACGTCTGGGACTACACTTACGCTGGCGACCCAAGCACGGTAACGGTACATATACGCCGACTGCGCGAGAAGATCGAGCCTGACCCGATGCGGCCGCGTTTCGTTAAGACGGTATGGGGTGTGGGGTACAAGTTTGATTACGAACGCTAGTCTCACCCGTCCTTCCTCCGTGTTGCCGACGTTCATTGCGACGCTGTTTGGCCTAACGGCACTCGTCGTCGGACTGGCCGCGCTAACGCTCGATGCCCCGCGCGACGATCTTCTCGCATTGACCAGTTTTCTCCTAGTGTCCGGAGGCATCTCGATCGCACTTGGTTATAGCGTGATCCATTTCGGGCAACACAGCTTACTCAGGACGGTACGCGACAAACTTATCTTCGCTCTGCTGTTCTCAGCAGCCCTGGTGCTTTTAAACGTGGGCTTCACGGCCTACCTGATGTTCATATCGTCCCATAACTTGACGCTGCTCGCGTTGGTGATGCTGTTCGCCATCGGCATCTCGGCGGTATTCGCCATCTATATCGCGCGCTCCTTCCACTCGAGACTACAAACTGTCGTGAACACGGTGCACGGCGTAGGCTCTGGCCAGCTTAGCTCGCGGATCGAAATCGACGGTAGCGACGAGCTAGACGATCTAGCCCGCGCGTTCAACTCGATGGCAGAGCAGCTCGAAACCGCTTTCGCCAGGCAACGGGACCTCGAACCGGCAAGCCTTGGCGACCTTATCTCCGATACGCTGGAAGCCCTTTCCGCGCAAGCACATCAGCGGCAACTAACCCTCAAAGGCTTCGTGGATGAAGCCCTGCCTGCGGTGGTTATGGATACCCGCCGCGTCCAGCGCGTACTTTATAACCTCGTCCAGAACTCGGTGCGTCATACTCCTGCGGACGGGGCTATAGTTATCCGCGCGGTAAACGCGGACGGCGAGATTTACGTCTCTGTAGCAGACAGCGGCGAAGGCATACCCGCCGACGATCTGCCAAAGATCTTCGACCGTTTTCAGAGAGACCGCGGTCAGCCCAGAGCGAAACCGTTATCGGGCAGCGGCCTCGGCCTGACAATAGCGAAGGGCATCATCGAACTCCACGGCGGCCGCATCTGGGTCGAAAGCACCCAAGGGGAAGGCGCTACGTTCACGTTCACACTGCCGCAGAACGGGATTCCGGCAGAAACGCTGTCCTTGCCGGCCTGATGTTTTTGTGCAATTACTTGGTAGGGGCGCACGGCCGTGCGCCCCTACCAAGTCTGGCAACGGATAAATAACGAATTAACGGATAGTTGGCCGTTCGGTGGCGTCTGTTGTGGCAGGTTTAACCTTGCGACTATGAGCACAGCGAAATACGACGTAGGGGCATGACATGCCTGCCCCTACGGGTTATGCAATTATTATTATAGGGGCGGCTCGCGAGCCGCCCCTACTGCGTTCGACGCGTTTAAGGGTCTTACGACCCTTCGCGCACCTGATGAATTTCGTCCGCGACGAGGCCATGCGCTTCGCGATGGACGCGTTCCGCAGCGCTCTTATCTGGGGCCTCGCATAGGCAGAATATCGCTCCACTGTTTTCGTCGAGCCAGTAACGGATGTATTTCACCCCGTACTTATCCTGTATTTCGAGGTCTTTCTTGTGTGCATCCGCAACTGCCTGAGCGGTCGCTCCCGGTACGTTATGGACATCCATGAAAAGTGGCATTTTCCTCTCCTTTGTCGTATAGCCTTGACTACGCATACCACTCTACGATTACGGGGGAAGCGTTACATCGGACAGGTGTCCTATTTTTGTACGGCGAGACAGATTACGCGTTCGAGGGTGGGGCCAGCAGCGCGTCACGAGTCGAAGAGACCGTTCTCCATCGCAAACAGAGCAGCAGCGACGCGCGTAGATACGCCGATCTTATCGTAGATGTGTTCGAGGTGATGACGCACGGTGCTCTCGCTGAGGAACAGGGCCCTGGCCATCTGCTTTCGACTCATCCCTTTCGCCACGAGATGAAGCACCTCAACTTCGCGATCGCTTAGTCCGGCCGGCCATTGCTGGTGCGCCAATCTCCGGCCGCGCTGCTGACTCGTAATTGCGATCTCGTCAAAGAAAGCCGCTAATATGTCGCGATCGAGGTTAGGGATCTTCTGTATAGTCTCGATAGCCTCTTCCGTAGTCGATGCCGCACGCCCGGGGCCGTCATGGGTCAGCTCAACGAAAAGGTCAGCGATCGAGATAATCTTCGCCCCGAGCGGCTGGTCAGGGTTGTCGTGCGATAACTGATGGTGACAAGCAATTATCTGGCTTATATTCTCCCATAATGGCATGTAAGTAAGGATATCCACAGCTATCTGGGGGTGCTGTCGCAGGCTTTCCGCCTCTTCAGGTGTTAGCTCGTTCCTGGGGCGGTTCAGGGAATGGGCCGGCATAGCGATCAAGCCGACGTCGTGCATCAACGCCCTGTGCAGGGTAACGAATTCGCCGTCACTCAAGCGCAAGCGTTTTGCGATCTTTCCCGATAGATCAGCGACCTGCCGCGAGTGTCCCGCGGTGTAAACGGACTTGAGATCGACGAAGTCAGCGAAGCTATGGGCCAGAGAATCGACCATACCGGCATCGATAAAAGCCGCTGATGCAGCGGGCTCGATAGCGATCACCGTATGCCAGAACGACTCCTGTCCGAGATCGGCAGAAAATTCGGGCTGGGCCGAAACCATCAAAAGCGCTTCGACGACCTGCGGATCGAACGCCTTGCCGGATTTTTCTTTCAGCATTTGCCTTGCAGCACCCGGGCCATGGTACGTATGCGCAACTTCAAAATGTGTTGCAGGATTGACGATGCGTGCGACAAGAGGTATACCCTCTCCACGCAGTCCGAGCGGCATACCTTTTCCGTCCCACCGCTCGAACAGTAAACGAAGCGCAGTCTGGGTTTCGGCAGAGGCCCCTAATCGAGATGCCATGCGAGCTGCTACCTCGCCGGCGTTCATGAAGCCTTCGCGAATGAAATCCCGGCCGTGCGCGAAGAAGTCGGCTAGCCGCATCGCACGCTGGGGGAAGGAAGAACCTGCCCCCACATACTTGAACGTCCAGCCCATCATATCTCTCTCGCTGGCCAAGTCGGAGAAGTACAGCGCCTCCCTCCGGGCCACCATTTCGTCTCCGCCCAGTATGAGGGCCATCTGACTGTTCCAACTCGTGCAGCCCGCATCTTTAAGCAACGCGGCATGGTATACGTCCTGCTGCTGCTCTGGGGTAAGGCCGATTTGTTGTGCAGCGCGAGTCGCGATGTAACTGGTCCGGAGACAGTGTTCGGGGTGTAAGCCGATACCGATATCGCCTGCCAGCGATAGCGTACAGATAAGCTCCACCGCTCGGCCGTGTTCACTGTATGTAGACATTTTCAAGGACAAGTATATGAATCTTAAAAACTCTCGACAAGCAAGAAAAAGAAGTATCGTAAGCGGCGGCCACAGGTGCTATCATTCATACGATCATTTTTTGTGTGATAAGGAGGTCTAAATGGGAGCACTGGACGGTAAAGTAGCGATCGTCACTGGTGGCGGCTCTGGCATCGGCCGGGCGGTGGTCGAGAAATTCATGCAGGAAGGCGCGCGAGTAGGGGTTCTAGAGAAGATGCCCGAACGCGTTGACGAACTAAGCAAGCAACTAGGCGGCTTAGGCATGGTGATACAGGGTGACGTCACATCGATGGACGACAACGAGCGCGCTGTCGCCGATACCGTCAACGCTTTCGGGCGCTTAGATATCTTCGTCGGCAACGCCGGCATTCACGACCGCAACATGACCCTAGAGGACATGCCGAGCGACCAGTTAGGCCACGCCTTCGATGAACTAATAGGGATAAACGTCAAGGGCTGCTTCATGGGCTCTAAGGCGGCCATCCCGGAGCTTCGTAAAACCGAAGGGTGCATTATTTTCACGTGCTCGCACGCCGGTTTCCGAGCGGGCGGCGGTGGGACGCTGTACACCGCCTCGAAGCACGCTATCGTAGGGCTGATCAAGCAGCTCGCGAATGAGCTATATCCGACCGTACGAGTCAACGGCGTCGCTCCGGCGGGCGTCGCCACTGACTTGAGAGGCGCAGACGCCCTCGGCCAGGCCGCGCCGCGAGAAGCAAGCCCGGAAGCACGGGCGAGATCGCAGCAGCCGTCCGACCTCGCTGAGGTCTATCTGCTGCTTGCGAACCCCGCAACTTCCAAACTCATAACGGCAACCGTCATAGACGCCAGCGGCGGCACGATGTCGCGGCTGACCAGGCCCGGAGCGCCCCAACAGCAGCAGGCGCAACCTGCACCCGCTCGCTAAAGTTAGAAGCAAAAAGGAGGAATCGAAAAATGTCTGACCCTTCTAAGTCGATCGCAGAAGCTCTCGAATACTCCAGGGAACGCCTATTGGGAAGTTTGGAAGGCTTGACCGACGAACAGATCAAGTGGCGTCCATCGGATAAAGCCAACTCCATCGGCTCGATACTTTTGCATCTGACAAGGATGCATGACCGCGACCTGCCACGCTGCTTCCAACAGCCAGAAGTATGGGAGGCGGAGGGCTGGAAAGCGAAGCTCGGCCTGCCTGATCCACAAGCGCCGGCAACGTTTGAGAGTGGACACACCTTCGACGCAGTAAACGGTGGCAACGCCCGCCTCGATCAGCTTATCGATTACACGACCAAGGTAAGAGAGACTGTACTAAAGCATTTGAGTACAGCTGACATGAAGGACTTGGAGAAGCCGCTGGAAGCCCGCGCTCATCCAGAATGGAGTGGAGCAGCCTGGCTGATGCACGCCGCCCTTCACGAGTCGCACCACCAGGGGCAGATCGATTACTTAAAGGGACTAGCGCAGGGCAAAGAAACGGCCCTGTAATAGAACAACCGGAGTTTGTAGGGGCACGGCATACCGTGCCCCTACATCGTTATTCAGACTTCCTCTCCCCAAAGCAGCGGGTTTTGCACGACATGAGCGCAGATGCGATATATTCGGCGTCATCGTTGGGCGAAACAGTAGGGGCGGCTCGCGGAGCCGCCCCTACGACTATCCGTTCATCCGTTACTCATCCTGACAGGACAGGAAAGGGCGCATGGCCGTGCGCCCCTACTACATCTCCATAGTGACCTCGCCTCAGTGAATGTTTACATCGCCTGGGCGAGAGCAGTGTCGACTCTTCGCGGAGTTTATCCTGAGCCTGACAAGGGCTCAGAATGACACGGAGTTAACGGCTCTGGGAAGCAGCCTCTTGCTGCGCTTGCTGGCGCTGCTTGATTTGAGCCCATGGTATTAGCCCTCTTACGTTTACGCCCGCGTCGCTGCGGATGGTGATGCCGGTAAGCGTTCGAGCGAGCTCCTTGGACGCCAGGAAGGCGTAAATCCCGGCGTGGTCTTCGCCGGTGGCAGCGATGCCCAGCGGGTTGCCTGAGCGCATCCGTTCGACCATTTCGGGCGTGCGCTGCATCGCCGGGCCAGACTGGTCCATCGTATTCAGGCCACGGAGGTCAGTCATCGTGCCGCCGGGGCCGACTCCGTTTACGCGTATAGGCGCAAGCTCGTAGGCAAGCTGGGCGATCATGCCCATCACGGCATGTTTCGAGGTCATATAAAGCACGCCACCACCACCTGGCTCGTAGCCGGCGTGTGAGGCGGTAAAGATCATGCAGCCTTCGGTCTTCTGCAGCTCCGGTATAGCCGCCTTTGCGCCGAGGATGTAGCCCTTTACGTTGACACCGATAAGCTCATCGAAGGCCGAGCTGAGTTTCTCCTTCGGGAAGTCTGCGATAGGGGTGAAGCGGTCGAAGATGCCAGCGTTGCCGACAAAGATGTCCAGCTGTCCGAAAGCGCGCACGGTTTCAGCGACGGCACGCTCGTTGTCCTCGAGCTTCGAAACGTCGCCCTGAACGGCGACGACTGACTCACCGAGCTCCTTCGGCAACTCCTGCACCCGCTCCGGCACGCGCTCTAGTATACCGACGCGCGCGCCTTCTTGGATGAATCGCTCAACCACGGCCTTGCCTATACCGGAGCCGCCACCGGTGACTAACGCTACTTTGCCATCGAGAAGTGCCATAACGTACTCCCTTCGTGGAATGAATCTAAAACGATAAAAGGCTTTGTGCGGAGATAGTTTCTGCTCGCAATGGAGAGATGTCAAGAGGGTTATCTTGACATCAAAATCCCTGTCATTTTTTCTATCACCCCAAACCCGCTCAGGGCCCTCAAGGGTTGAAGCTAGCCCTGCGGGCTAATTTACAAGTAAGGGGGCACCCCCTTAACCCCGGCAGAGGGGGATATCCCCCCTCTGCACTCCCCCAAAGAGACATAGCTATTCACTTAGATAAAGAAAGCCGCTTTCACGCTTGGGTTCGAAGGTATCCCTTCGGGTTAAGCAACGCCCCTCGACAGGCTCGGGGTGAGCGGGCCACTGCCGCTCATGGATCAACAAGCTCACCGTGAGCGTCCCGTTCGGCAGCTCTCATCCTAGAAAAGCCGCTTCGCGCTTGAATGGTACAGTAGGCAAACCGCTGGCAAACGGAATGTTGCCGTAGAAATCCGACAGTCCATGTATGCTCATGGACATGTCGAACCTTACGTTTATCGTCTTAGCCTGGGAACTTTACCAGCAGGGTCTGCCGAAAGCGTA
>WHTN01000023.1 GCA_009377715.1 Dehalococcoidia bacterium
CCAGAGCCGTTCTTGGAGCGGTCTATCTAGACATGTTGGCCTTTGATGATGCTCAGAAAGAACTTCTGGAAGCTTTCGATTTAGCCCAAAAGACGGGATCGCGCCATTGGATCGGCACAACCAGCGGTTATTTGGCATCCGCATATGTTCAGCAGGGCAAGCTGCAGTTAGCAGAAGAGGTCATAGTATCCCGCCCTGGAGGATACGAGCAAAGCCCAGACGCTGGGCCAGCGAAGGGCCTGGGCTGCGCGAATCGAGTTGGCGATAGCCCAGCACGAATACACTACAGCTCTAAATATCGCGGATAAGATGCTCGCTGAGACCGCGAAGCCAGCCGATAACCAAGCTATCCCCGTCTTATGGAAGCTGCGGGCACAGCCCCTCCTGAGCCTTGGCCGAGTCGCTGAGGCGGAGGGCCTCCTCCTCGAGGCTAAGGTGGCAGCACAGGCCGTGGGGGCAAAGGCAATACTGTGGCAAATAAACGTCGATCTCGGCAGGCTCTATCTTACTCAGGGGTGCCAGGTGGATGCTGAACAGTACTTCATGCTTGCCAGCGATCTGGTTGAGGAGCTAGACGCAAAAATCCCAAGAGGCCCGCTCAGAGACAATTTCGTAAAACGCGCTACGGCTGAATTCCCCGGTAGTCGGCTCACAACAGAGAACGCTCGCACTACAAAACGTGAGCTTGGCGGCCTCACGAGTCGAGAGAAAGATATAGCCGTACGGATTGTCGATGGCAAGTCCAACCTCGCTATAGCCGACGAACTGGTCATCAGCGAACGCACCGTGGAATCCCACGTCAGCAACATCCTTTCTAAGCTTAGCTTCGGATCTCGCTCCCAGATCGCCGCCTGGGCGGTCGAGCACGGCTTAACGCATAAGCCAGACGCCAAATAACGGCTGACACACGTGGCCCTAAAAGGCTACTTATTTGTAGTACATAAGCCAATGTCATTTTCTGAGTCACCCCTTCGACAGGCTCAGCATAAACTCCGTGAAGAAATCTAGGCATCGCCCTTCGACAAGTACATCCTGAGCTCGCCGAAGGGCTCATGGTGAGCGGTTCCGCTCACCATGGCAGCCGGCAACGCTGCACTCCTTAGAATGACATACGGTATAAACTTGATAACGTTCAGCCTCTAAGTGCAGAACACCCGCGTCTCCGTACTATACCCTCTGTTTTTTCCGTACTGCCTCGCGTAGAAAATCGGTGTTCCCACCGATTGACCGCTTGCTCAAACGCTCTAAATTAGCGGCACGGTATCTAACCGCAGCTAATTTGAAAAGGAGGAGACATGTTCGGAACGGTTTATCGCATGCACCCAAAGCAGGGTCAAGAGGGCGCCGTAGCCGACCTCTTACGCCAGTGGGAGAGAGAACGCCGGCCCAAGGTGCCGGGAGCAGTCGCTGGCTATCTGCTCAAGCCCAGAAACGGCGCCAGCGAACTCGTCGGCGTAGCGGTGTTCGACTCTGAGTCGAACTACCGCAAGAACGCCAACGACCCCGAACAGGACCGCTGGTACAGGCAGCTACGTGACTTGCTCGAAGACGATCCTGAGTGGAACGACGGCGACATTCTCGTCGCCCTCTAAAGAAGCGGCAAAACCCAAAGCAAATTACTGAAGGAGAATAAAAATGGCAACAACTTTAGACCAACAGAAGCTAAACGAGTTCGTAATGAAGTTCGTCGGCGACTTGGGCGCCACGCTCCACGCCTCGACAGTGATCGTAGGCGAGAAGCTTGGGCTATACAAGGCGATGGCCGACGCAGGCCCGATCTCCCCCGAAGAGTTGGCGCGCAAGACCGGCACGACGGAGCGGAACGTCCGCGAATGGCTCGCTGCGCAGGCAGCCTCCGGTTATGTCGATTACGATCCGGCCAACGGCAATTACACGCTCCCAACCGAGCAGGCCTTTGCGCTTGCCGATGAGAGCAGTCCAGCGTACCTGCCGGGTGCTTTTCGAATAGCGGCTGCCTTATTCAGGGATGAGCCGAAGCTCATCGAGGCGTTTCGTACGGGCAACGGCCTCGGCTGGCACGAGCACGACAATGACCTATTTGTCGGCACGGAAAAGTTTTTCCGCCCGAACTACGCTGCCAATCTCGTCAGTTCGTGGCTGCCGTCGCTCGACGGCGTCGTCGAGAAACTAACGGCAGGTGCAACAGTCGCCGATGTCGGCTGCGGCCACGGCGCTTCGACCATCATTATGGCGAAGGCCTATCCCAATTCGACGTTCATCGGCTACGACTACCACCGCGAATCTATCGAGCAGGCGCGTAAGATAGCCGAGCGCGAGGGCGTAGGCGATCGCGTGCAGTTCGAAATCGCCTCGGCGAAAGAATACCCGGGCAAAGACTTCGACCTGGTGGCGTTTTTCGACTGCCTCCACGATATGGGCGATCCCGTAGGCGCAGCCTCACACGTCCGCCAGTCGTTGAAGCCAGATGGCACGTGGATGATCGTCGAGCCGTACGCTAACCAGGACGTTCAGGACAATTTTTGAATCCGGTCGGGCGCATCTTCTACAGCGCCTCAACGATGATCTGCGTACCGTCTTCTCTGGCACAGGAAGTAGGAACTGCGCTCGGCGCTCAGGCCGGCGAAGAACGTCTTAGCGAGACAGTAACGAAAGGCGGCTTCACGCACTTTCGGCGGGCGACTGAGACTCCCTTCAACCTCATTCTCGAAGCGAAGCCTTAGAAAGATCGCGATGGCGGCGTAGGTACTCCGAAGTATTTACGCCGCCACCCAATAGCGCAGTTGGGGCCGGTTGAAAGCTCAATCGAAACGACTACAATGGTTCGGCAACGTTCAAAGGAGGTTATCATGGCCACCGTAAAAGGACTAACAGAAGTAGTGATCTTAGTCCACGACCTCGACAAGTCCGTAAGCTTCTACCAAGATATCCTCGGCTTACGCGTGATGTCGCCACCGGATGTTCAAGGCGCTTCATTCCTGCAAGCCGGCGAAAGCAATAATGGCGTGCCGCAACACGAAGGCAGTGGCTCTTTCCCGCAGGACAGAATGCAAAGGCCTCTCCACCACATCGGCTTCGAGATAGACGCGGACGATTACGAAGCTGAACGGCAACGCCTTGAAACCCTAGGCTACCAGCTTCGTTTCGGAGAGCATCCGTTCCTACCGCTGAGAGGGATCTACCTGGACGACCCGGATGGCAACGAAGTGGAACTTATCGCCCCGAAATCTTAAGCTGCGCTGCTACATTAAGACAATCGATAAGCCTCTGCAGAATTGTTAGAGAATTGCAATTCCGCATTACTGGTAATCTCTCATGAAAGCGTTAGCATGGTAATTGATGAATGGTGCCCCTAGTGTTGTGATCGTAGATGATGCGCCTACCGTCCTCCGGCTCATCACCATAGTCCTTAGGCTCTCCTGGCGATGCAACGCCATCACCGTGGGAACAGCAGAAGAAGCCCTGAAGATAATGGAAACGCAGGTGGCAGACTTGGTCATAGCGGACGTAAACCTTCCGGGGATGTCCGGAGCCGAGTTGGCGAAGCAGCTGCGAAGTGAGGCGCGCCTTTCCTCAGATACCGGTGATTTTGATCAGCGCCTACTGCGAACCTCCCCACCACGACGCCGACTGATTCCTTGCGAAGCCTTTCGATCCCGAGACGCTCATCCGCGAAGCCAGCGCTTTCCTTGGACCTCCTCAGCAAGCGTTTCGACGAGACTGAATCGCTATTCGGGTGAAGGCCCGTCCGCGCAACCGCTCAATACCGACCGACGTTGCTCTTCTCCTTCCGAGCTTTCGGTTGAAATACGTCGCGCAGATGTTCACGAAAGAATGAAGCACAGGTAGAAAATACATAATATTTGGGGCTCTGGCCTCGGCCTAACACTGTGTTGACATCTCATCGAAGCGCAGGGGGCCACATCTGGGCAGAACCGCGGGACAGTGGCGGGCTACGCGTCTGCTTTATGCTACGCACCGACCTCGATTAGCTCACCATAATTTTACGCTCCCTCCCTTTTCGCGATGCTATAATCGCGGCGTGAGCGCTTTCCCGCTTTAGCAAAACGTCTGACTATCACATGAGCATTCTTAAGCGACCCCGCTTCTTCTACGGCTGGGTTATCGTCGCCGTTCTCGCCCTGAACAGCGGCGTAGGCATCGCCATGGGGCTCATCAACTTCGGCTTCTTCATCAAACCCATGGGCGATGATCTAGGCATAAGCCGCGCCACTTTTGGCTAGGCACAGACAACGAGGACCCTTACGGGGGCCGTCGCTAGTCCTGCAGTGGGCCGGGCCATCGACCGGTTCGGCGTCCGCTGGCTGATGCCTCTCGCCGCCGTGATTACAGGCGCCGGCATGTTCGCCATGGCTACGGTAAACTCCGGCTGGCAGATGGTGCTGATCTTCGCCCTTATCGGCTTCGTCGGCATCGGCGGAGGGCAAAGCCTCCTGAATACCGTGCCCGTCGCGAAATGGTTCGTTCATCAGCGGGCCACAGCGACTGCCCTCGTCATTATGGGCATCCCGATCGGCATCCTAATCTTAGCGCCGGTCACAGAGGCCTTCGTAAGCGCCTATGGTTGGCGCACGGCCTGGACGATGCTCGGGATCATCGGCATCGCGATCACAGTGCCGACTTCCCTTCTGCTTATCCGCCGCGAACCGGCAGATATGGGACTGCACCCGGACGGTAATACCGTGACTCATTCAGTCGACGGTATTGACGGAAAAGAACGGGGCGAAACGCTCTATGTTGACGACGAGGTATCTTGGACGCGCAGCGAAGCCATCCACTCGTCTACATTTTGGCGACTGGTGGCCGTCTTTAGTGTATTGACGCTAGCCCAAAGCACGCTTAGCCTTCATCGCATCCCTAACTTCGTAGACAGGGGCATCGATCCCACGCTGATTTCGTATGCGCTTTCGGCAGAGTCAGTAGCAGCTATCATTACCAGCCTCGTGCTGGGGCCGATCCTCGGGCGCTATCAGACACGATACGTCGGCGGGATGCTTCGTCTTTCTAATGGCGGTCTCCATGGTGCTGAATATCACGGGGAACAGCGTTTCCGCCCTCTTTTTTGCGTTCATAACTTTCGGATTCGGCATCCAAGGAGTCGTCGTCCTGCAGCATTACATCTGGGCGGAGTATTACGGGAGGGAACGCCTGGGCAGCATCCGTGGCACCATGCTACCGGTAATGCTGCTCTTTTCCGGCATCGGCCCACCGGGCGCCGGTTATATCCATGACTTAACAGGCAGCTATAATGCGATCTGGTGGTTCAGCGCCGGCCTTATGGTGCTCGCGGCGCTCACGCTAGCCTCCACACCACGACCACAAAAGGCTCCCATACGAACGGAACTGGCGCCAGAGTTAGGTTAGTGCACGACGCGTTGCTTCATTTTATTCCTGAGCGACTTTAGGAGCGAAGAGCCGCCCAATTGGATCTCGGATTCTTCACTTCGTTCAGAATGACTTTGTGCAAGCCTGTCTGCTTGACACCCTATATGGCTAAGAGTAATCTGCAGCCGTCAGGCTCATTAGGTAGGTATACTTTGATAGCAGAAGTAATAAGGAGGTTCTGATGGCGACAACTCAAATTCGCGAGACCGTTCATTCTAAGCCCGGTGGTTTCAGCCATCACGGCACCATCCCGGACGGCGTGAAAGCGGGCGGACTGCTCTTCTTCTCCGGGGTTCGCGGGCAAGACCCCGCCTCTAACGAAATGAGCGACGACCCCAAGGAGCAAGCGCGCCAAGCGTTCAGCAACCTTCAAGACCTTTTGGAAGGGGCCGGCGCTACGATGAACCACGTAGCAAAGGTAACGCTCTACCTAGCCGACCTGAACACGCGGCAAGCGTTCCACGAGATATGGCAAGAGGTCTTCCCCGAGAACGCGCCTGCCCGTATAGCTATCCAGGTGGCCGACGCAAACGCGGTGCCCGGCCGGAACGCTCACTTCGCGTTGGACGTCATCGCGATAGCGCCTAAGCTCAACGACAACATCTAAAAATAAAGGAGCCACTAGGATATCCTAGTGGCTCCTTTATTACTAAAAACCCTTACCGCTTGTAGATCGTAAGAAAAGTAGGGTTTATGTTAAACGAAAGCAGCGGTGGGCATCGAACCCAGAGGGGATTCGGTCGGTGTCGCCTCTCCCCAAGCAGGTGCTGAGTACGACCTCTACTGGCGCGGCCGTCTTGCAGCGGTGTTGAATGTAGTTAAGCATAGTTAACAGCTACATCCAACACTGCTTACACCGAACTAATCGATACACCCCGGCGTCCCTCCGCCTGCCGCTGCTGCGTCACCTCCATAGCTCCTACGCGTTACGCGTCCGCCAGCCAAACTTCTGTTAGTCGGTGTCCGTCTCCACCGGTCGGGTCGCTCCACTGCTTGTAGCCACGAACGTGCGGCTGGAGGGCGATCGGGTTGGTCCTGGAGAATACGGGCACGGCCACCGCCGTCTTGAGCACTCGTCGCTGCACATCCAGCAAAATGGCCTTCCGCGCTTCTGGATCCAGCTCACCCGCCTGCTGCTGGATCATCCGGTCGAACTCTGTATCGGCCAGCAGCCGGTAGGGCTCGGCGAAGATGCCACCAGAGTGGTAGAAGGCGAAGATCTCGCCGTTGGTACCGTTGAACGTAGGCTTGTTACAGACGCAGAAGTCGGTCCTGGCCTGCTGCCAGACGTGCTCAACGATCTCCGTCTTGTCCACAATGTTGATTTGAGCCTCTATGCCGACGTCCCTTAACGCCGATAGGTAGAACTCGGCATCCTCCACCGTTCCGGTGCCACCAGGTATGCCAGCATCCAGGACCGGCTTCCAACTCCTAGGATCAAAGCCGGCCGCTTGGAAGAGCTGCCTGGCACGCTGGGGGTCGAAGGCCAGATATTCGTTCAAGTCGGCTTCCGTGAGGTGCCAGTCGAAGGCCGGCATGAAGATGCCCGCCGTCACCCAACCGTCACCGAATACCACCTGGTCGATGATGGCCTTCCGGTCGAAGAGCATGCCCAAGGCCTGCCGGACCCTTTCGTCGTTAACCGGCGCCTTGGTGGGGTTGAACCAGAGACGGTCACCAGCGGTCGCTCCGATCAGCTCCGACGTCTGTGTCTGCAAGTCGGGCACACTGCTTCGCATGATCTGCTCGACCTGCTTATTGGCTTGGATGTTCAGCACCTGCCCGGTCCGGAACGCGGCCTGAGCTGTATTCTGGTCGGGAACGGTGATTACTTGAAGCACGTCGGCGTAGGGCAGCGGGCTCAAGAAGTAGTCCGGGTTGCGCCTGTGCTCCAAAATCTGGTTGTGGACCCAGTTCCCGAGGATCCAGGGGCCGGAGCCGATGCTGGGTCCGTTCGTCAGGTCCCCACCTGCAGCCTCCACCATCTCCCGCGGTATCACCATCGAGCGCTGGTCGGCGATGGACCACACGAAGTCTGCGTCCGGGTTCTTTAGGTTAATCCTCAAGGTATGGTCGTCCACCGCCTCCATAGTGTTGATCGCTCTGAAGACCGAAGCGTTCACACCTTCGGCGATCTGCCGCTGGTAACTGTAGACCACATCGTGAGCGGTCACCGCCCGGCCGTTCACTGGCGCGATGTTAGTGAACTTGGCACCCTGATGAAGATTGAATACCCAGGTGGTCGCGTCGACGATCTCGAAGCTTTCGGCCAGTTCGCCGATGTAGTCTATCTGGTCGGGATACTTCGACATATCCCCGCGCAGGAGTTTGTTGTAGACCATTCCCGTGCGCCACATGGTGGTGTGGCCGATCTTATGTACGTCCTGGGTCTCAGCGGTTTCGGGCGACTGGCTCACCCAGGTGGTTGTGCCCCCTTGCCTGGGCTGGTCGCTTGCACCACCCGGCTGCTGGGTGGCCGGCGTGCCGCTACCGTCTTCCTCCTCACAGCCGATGACCGCCGCGGCCGCTAGGCCGGCGCCACCTAGGGCAGCCCCTTGTAAGACGCGCCGCCGAGTCACGTGCCGCTGCCAGAACTTCTCCCAATAAGTATCGTTGCTTCGCATAAGTACTCTCTCCTTCCTTTATGCTCATTAAACTTTGTTTGCTTTATATACCTACAGAAACTTCCTTGTCAATTAGAAAATATATAACTATCTACAGAGTTTCCCCGTAAGGGGCTATGGCAAAGCTGGAGGATTCTAAAATTAGCTGTCGTGGACTGCTTTTCCCCTATCCACAGCGTAGTTAGCAATACGGATGAGCGGCGTTGGATATAGTGTGAGGCACTACTATATCCAACGCCGCTTACACGAAAACTATTGATGACCCCGGCGGCCCTTAGTCTAACCGCTAAGGCTCGCCGTTAGGCATCTAGCCACACTTCCGAGAAGCGGTGCACGTCTTCGGTGTCGTGCTTGTAGTCTCGCACATGCGGCTGGACGGCTGTCATGCCGATCCGCGAGAAAAGGGGGCTGGCCACTGCCGTCTCCAACACGCGCTTCTGGACGTCCGCCAGTATGGCCTTACGCTTCTCAGGATCTAACTCGGCCGCCTGCTTATCGATTAGGGAATCAAGTTCCGTGTCGGCGAGCAGTCTGTATGGCTCGGCTAAGTTCCCGGTGGAATGGTAGAAGACGTAGAGTTCGCCGTTAGTGCCGCTGAAAGTGGGCTTGTTGCACACGCAGAACTCAGTTCTGGCCTGTCTCCAGACCTGGTCGACGATCTCGGTCTTGTCCACGATGTTGATCGTGGCCTCGATGCCAACTTGCTTTAGGCTGGAAACGTAGGCTTCCGCGCCAGGAACGGTCCCATTCGTTCCCCCAGGGATCCCCGCGTCCAGCATGGGCTTCCAGCTGCCAGGGTCGAAGCCCGCCGCCTGGAACAGCTGTTTCGCCTTCTGCGGGTCGTAGGCCAGCCACTGGCTCATCTGCTCTTCCGTAAGGTGCCAATCCTCGACAGGCATGAAGATACCCGAGGTGACCCAGCCGTCGCCGAAGAGGACATTTTTGATTACGTTCTGCCGGTTGTAGAGCATGCTTAGACCTGGCGTACCCGTACATCGTTAACTGGACTCTTGGTCGGGTTCATCCATAGGCGGTCGCCGGCGGCAGCCCCCAATAACTTCTCATCCGCCAATTGCAGATCGGGAACGGACTGCCTAAGGAGATCAGTGATCTGGTCGTTGGTAAGATTGTTCAAGACTTGACCAGTGCGGAAAGCTGCCTGTCCCGTCTGCGCGTCCGTAACGGTGACCATATGGAATTCATCTGCGTAAGGGAAGGGCTGAAGGAAGTAGTCAGGCTTGCGCCTGAGCTTGAGGATCTGGTTATGCACCCACTCCGTCATGATCCATGGGCCGCTGCCGACCACTGGGCCATTGGTCAGGTCCCCGTTAGCCGACTCAACGGTCTCCTTCGGTAACACCAGCGAACGCGGGTCGCCCATAGACCACAAAAAGTCGGCGTCCGGGTTCTTGAGAGTGAACCGCACCGTGTAGTCGTCTACCGCTTCCATCTTCTCGACCGCCTTTAGCACAGAGGCGTTTGCCTTCTCGTCTATCATGCGCTGGAAGCTATATGTAACATCTCCGGCCACTAATTCACGACCGTTGACGGGCGCGACGTTTTCGAACTTCACTCCCCTGTGCAAATTGAACACGTAGGTCGTAGGATCTACGACCTCACGGCTATCAGCGAGTCTCCGATGAAGGCGAATTCCTCAGGGTACTTCGACATGTCATGCCGGATCAGCTTGTTGTAGGCCATGCCCGCCCGGTACATCGTGGTATGGCCGATCTTGTGGATGTCCAAAGTGTTGGCGGTCTCGTTGGACTGGCTCAACCAAGTGATCACACCGCCACGCTTCGGTTCACCAGCCGCTGCGCCAGTGCCCCCGGCCGGTGACGAAGTGGACGTCTCCTCCTCCCCGCAACCGATGACAACGGCCGCAGCGAGGCCAGCGCCACCCAGCGCGGCTCCTCGCAACACTTGTCGGCGGGAGGCTCTGGTTTTCCATAGAGAATTCCAATAGTTTCGCTCATCCGTCATAAGCCTCGTCTCCCTTCAGATCCACAATTTAAACCTCTGGAATCGCTTCCATAATATGAAATATAAAGACTCGCATTCTTTTTGTCAAGTTTTTTTAAAGATGCCCGGCTATGTCGTGGCGAATGCGGGGTTATATGGATAGACAAGTCCAATACTTCAGAGACGTCTGAAGTGGTCAGTCGTTCCTTCGAGCGTGGTCTTCGAATTCAGAGAGGGCTGTTGCTTAGACGAATCTGAGGTATTTCGGTCGAGTTACACGAGCGGCGTTTTTCGCTCGGCGTCACTCGTGCGGCGGGCGATCAACTGGGGGCGGAAGAGAATATGGTCGGCGGCAGGCGGCTCGCCTGAGAGGAGTCGGATCAGCACATCGGTAGCCGTTTTCCCCATATCGTAAGCCGATACGCTAACCGTACTTAAGCCTGCTATTTCCGCTACCTCGACGCCATGATACCCGGTGATCGCTACATCCTCGCCCACGGTCAAATCAAGTTCTCGAACGGCTCGCATAGCGCCGAGGGCTTGCATATCGCTGCTGAAAGCTATCGCTGTAGGCCGGTCCGGCAAGGTGAGAAGTTCCTTCGTGACCTCATGCCCTCCCTGCCAACTGAAGTCCGCCACGCGGGCATAAGTATCAGGAATTATGAGGCTGTTTTCAGCGCATGCTCTGTCATAGCCACGCCGTCTCGATTCCGTCATAGCCCCAGACGACGGGTCTTGAGGGCGATCTACAAAGGCCACTCGCCGGTGGCCCAAGTCGATCAGGTGGCGAGTAGCTAGGTACATACCTTCTTCGTGATCTAAGGAAAGGGTGACGACCGCTGGCACTTCCGCATCTACGCTGACAACGGGTAATGGAAACTGCTGAGGCCATTCGCTTTCGCCGGCGAGGGCAATTACTACCAGCCCATCCACGCGGCGGTTCTTCGCGAGAAAATTGAGATGCTCCAGGGCTCGCCCTGGGCGGTCTGCGTTATAGATGATCAGTGAATAATCGTTCTCGGAAACCGACTGCTCAACGCCTCTCAAAATTTCAAGAAAGTAATAAATGCTAAGGGATGGGACCATCACGCCGATGGTCTGAGTCCTACCCCTGGCGAAATCGCGAGCGAGCCTATTTGGGGTGAAGTCGAGTCTCGCGACCGCCTCTAAGACACGCTCGCGCGTGCGCTGGCTAACGTTAGGATGGCCACTGAGGACGCGCGATACAGTGCCGATTCCTACGCCCACCTCCCTAGCCACGTCCTTTATCGTAATCTTACGCTCGCGCATCGGTCTTCTTATTGCTCCTTTTACATGCCCCTTTGTCTCCAGGCGACCGGCCCCTGGCAAGAGCGAAACGGGGAGTCTTACGCAAATGTAGATTCAACAGCAAGATTCTTCGCTCCTGGAGTTTACCCTGAGTTTGCCGAAAGGGTCGCTCAGAATGACCCTATATGCAAGCCCCCAGGTCTACGTAGTGGGTGAGCGGGTCTCCATCGGTGAGTAGGCATACGCTCGGTGCGCCAGCATATGAGCGATCGCGTAGATGCCAAGAGCGACAAGCACATGGATAGCGCCAACGCGCGGATGGTCATCGGCCGCCTCAATGAATATCGGCTGAATAAAAACGAGGACGAAAAGAAGCACTATTAGCCCGATCGTGATCCTGGGAAGACGGCCCAGCAGCGCGAAGATGAACATCACGATTGGGAGGATGTGAAGCGCAGTAAATCCCCAATTTTCGTGGGCTTCGAAGCTTTCAGCGCCGAAAATGCCTAAGCCGGCGAGGAAGAATTGCACCACGATCCCTGCCACCATTAGCCAAGCAGCCACAAAATAACCCGTTCGTGCCCAGGTCATAGTTCTTTCCTTTCCCTCGTTACCTCTAACGCTACGTTAAATAACGCAGCCTTACCGCTGGAAGTTACTCTATCGGAGAGAAGGTCGTCAACTTTCTAGCGAGTTAAGTACCAAACCGGTACCGAGTTTGGGGTAGAAGAAGGTGGACTTCTGCGGCATCCGCCAGCCGGCATCGGCGACGGCGAGAACTTCTTTAGCCTGCGTCGGATTCAGTAAGAACGCGGCCTGCGCCTGGCCTCCGCGAACGGCTCTCACAGCTTCGCGGGCGTTCTCGGTAAATTCAACCGCGTCGCCTTTCGCAATAGAATCGGAATCGATGCCTAGTATGCGATCGAAAACGCCGTACTGCAGTACGTTGACATCCAGTCTTCGCCACGCGGATGGGCTATCGGACGGCATCCGACCGTAAACGACCTCACGATCGGTCAGCGTAAGGACGAACGGATCATCCGCGCCGGAGAGGGTCATCCCGAACGCCGTTGCTTCATCTCCTATTTCAGCCAGCTTAGCGAGAAGCGCGTCAACCTCTCCATCGACTTTCTCCACCTGGAAATGCTCCGACAACCTTTGAAGAAATTCCGAGGGAAGCAGGGTATGCAGCAAACGATGGATGGGCAGGACCAAAAGGCCGGGATCGTCGACGGCCGTCAGCCCCATCATAACGAGGTTCTCGAGCTCATCGCCGGTCCAGCGGGCGCTTGAGGCGCGCCGCTCGGCTCGATAGGCGAGCGCAGTCTCGTAACGGTGGTGACCATCGGCAATGGTCAGCCGCTTGTCCTGGAACAACCTGACTATGGCGTCCTGGGCCGCTCTATCCGTGATCGTCCGCAGCCTGTGGGTCTGGCCCGTGCTGTCCTGAGCTGCAACGACCTCTTCGCCGGAGGCCTGCTCAATAAGCCCGCGAATTTCGTTGCCTGTGTCGTCGTAGAGACCGAAGACCGGGCTGACCTGCGTTCGACAGGCGCGCAGGAGCTGTATCCGATCCTCTTTAGGCTTCGATAGGGTGAATTCGTGAGGACGGACCACTCCGCTCTCCCACTCCTCAAGACGCACACGACCGATCAGGGCGTGGCGTCGGTATTGCTTGTCGCGCTGCTCGAACACTTGCTCGTACAGATAAAAGGAAGAGACTGTATCGGGCGACAGAACACCCTGGCCGCGCCATTCGTCGAGGGCAGCCGCTGCGCGCGTGTAACGGTTGTCCGATTCGCTATCGTTGGGGCCCGTCAGGCCGTATTCGAGGCGCACTACGTTGTAAGGACTGCGGTCATGTAACGCGATCTGTTGTTCCGAAGTAATCACGTCGAAGGGAGGCGCGATCACATTGCCGATGTCGCCAACCTTCGACGCTTGATAACGGAGACCGTTGAACGGGACTACCTCGGCCATTCTTCCTCCGTGGAAGATGGTAGCTGTTCGACAAACGAAGGGTCAAGGAGAGGGAAGGAAAGGGGAAGAGGGAAGGAGAAAGGAGTCTAGGATCGAGGCTAATCCGAGCGTCGAGATGATAGAATAGTGCTCGGCTGATTTAAATGAAAAACTGCGTCTTTTGTCGCATCATCGCAGGCGAGGAGCCGGCAAACGTAGTATACGAAGACGACGATGTCATCGTCTTCCGTAACTTGCTCACTTGGGCCCCGCTGATGTTGCTCGCCGTACCCAAGCACCACATAACGCAGGAACAGATGTGGGGCGAGATAAGCAAAATCGGCCCGGTAGCCCTGCGAATAGCGCAAGCGCACTGCCCTGACGGCTTCCGTCTTGTATCGAACTTCGGCCCGGAAGGCGGGCAGTCACAGGAACATGCCCACCTTCACATCCTTGGTGGTTCGCACTTAGGGCGATACGTCTTTACGGAGGGCTACAGCCCGGCCTAGTCAGGCCGGGCTGTAGCCAGTATCTCTTCCCTCGACGGTGACTGGTTGTGAACTTCCTTGGCGTGCTGCTGGACGGCTTGCACTAGTTTCATCATCGCTCTCAGAGCTAACGCTCCAACCGCAGGGACAGGTGATCATCTTTTTTGCCACTTGGCACCTCCTTTGTTTCCGTATAATAGCAAGCGATCCTTGGCAATCGTTTGGCAGGTTTTTGGCGAGTTACATTCCGTGAGCACTCGAATCTATCTTGCGGGCCGCATAGCGGTAGAGGTTGGCGGCACTTTAATCATCGAAGAGGGGCGTTTTAGGGGCGGTCAAAGCCGAGCCGTTTTCGCCTATCTCATCTGTAACCGTTCAAGGCCGGTACGAAAAGAGGAACTTGCCGAAGTTCTCTGGAACGAGGAATTGCCGCCCGCATGGGACACGGCACTGAGCACTATAATCAACCGACTGCGCCGGCTTCTTGGTGAAGTGACATCCGCGAATCCTGACTCTGTTATCGTCCAGGGCTTCGGACAGTATTAGTTGCGCCTGCCCGTCGACGTATGGGTCGATCTGGAAGCAGCAGCTTATTACATAGACGAAGCGGAAGGAGCGTTGAGGTCGGGCGAGCCCAGAAAAGCCTTCGGCCCAGCGACGGCGCCGCGATGATCTCGAGAAGCCGTTTCTATCGGGAGATGTCGGCAAGTGGGCGGAGGCACAACGAGAGAAGCTGCACAGACAATTGCTGCGCGCGCTAGAGTGCCTCGCCAGGATCTGGCTGATTACGGGCGAGCCCGTTCTAGCGGTGGAGGCAGCCGCTGACGCTATCTCTCTCGATCCGCTGCGCGAGAGCAGCTACCGCCTCTTGATGCAAGCGCACGACACCGGCAACCGTCCTGAGGCTTTGCAGGTGTACTCATCGTTAAGGAAGCGTCTGCTCGATGAACTGGGCACCAACCCGTCAGCTGAGAGTGAAAAGGTCTATCTTGCACTACTTGAATAGATCGAATTCAGGGCTAAGCTACGCTCAGTCGCTCCAGGGCGAGACGCTGAAACTTCAGCAGTTCGCCGATGCCGTCCGCAGCAAGATCAATAAGCTCATCCATTTTCGCGCGCGAGAACGGCTTGCCTTCGGCTGTGCCTTGCACCTCGACCAGGAGGCCGCTTTCGGTCATCACCACGTTGAAGTCCACCTCGGCCTGCGAGTCCTCCTCGTAGCAAAGGTCGAGCATCGGCGCGCCGTCCACAATCCCCACGCTTACGGCAGCGACCGCTTCACGCAGGGGATGGGCGTCGATCTCTTGTTTGGTCATTAGCTTATCGAAGGCCTGCCACAGCGCAACGTACGCTCCAGTAATGGCCGCGGTGCGGGTGCCACCATCGGCGCGAATGACGTCGCAGTCCACGGCGAAGGTGCGCTCGCCGAAGATGCTTAGGTCTGTTACGGAGCGCAGAGAGCGGCCTATCAGCCGCTGAATCTCGTGAGTACGACCGCTGTTGCGTATATGCTCTCGCGACATCCGCTCGGAGGTCGAGCGAGGAAGCATCCCATACTCGGCGGTGACCCAGCCTGTCCCGGTGCCGCGTAGAAAAGGTGGCGTCCGGTTCTCGACGGACACGGTGCACAGCACCCGGGTGTCCCCTATCTCGATAAGCGCCGATCCTTCCGCGTGTGGAAGATAGTCGGGCGTAATCTGGACTGCGCGTAAGCCTCCAAGCGGGCGGCCGTCTTTTCTCATGATGGCATCAGTCCGAGTATAGCACCTTAAATATGCGGGGAGGGCGGCCGGATGTCATTTGCGAGGTCACCGTAGGTGACAGAAGCAATCTCTCAATGACCCCCAACGTTCGGCCACATAATCCAGCGTAACAGAAGAAGCAGAGATTGCTTCGCTTCATCTGCTAAGGGCAGACTTCGCTCGCAATGACAGGCAACGCCCCTCGACAGGCTCGGGGTGAGCGTAAGGCGCACACCTCATGGTAAGCCTGTCGAATCCATGAGCGGTCAACGGCCGCGTCTGCTGAAGGCGACTTCGATCGCAATGACGTGTAATGCCTTTCCACAAGCCATCGCAAAGGCGCGCGAAGGAGAAATACAGGAAGAGTTAACGACGCTGCGTTTCTACCCAGAGACGGCGACCATCGGTGCTAATGCTCACATCGCCATGCTGGTCAGTTCGGAAGAGTAGCACATCTTCCAATCGCTCCAACACCTCAGGCGCCGGGTGCCCGAACTGGTTGTCGGCGCCTACTGAAACAACGGCTACCTGTGGTCGAACAGCTTCTAGGAACTCGGTGGTCGTCGAGGTCGCTGAGCCATGGTGGGCGAGCTTCAGGACGTTCGACGCGACACCGCCCGAACTCGCTAAAATCGTCTCGGCATCCGCTTCTATGTCGCCGGTTAGAAGAAACGCCACGTCTGCCCAACCGAGCTTCATGACTACTGAGCCTTCGTTCAGGTCTTGCCCAGCCGGCGACGCCGACGATGGATGCAGGACTGAAAGCCAGGCGCCTTCCCCTAAATCGACCCATTGACCGCTTTTGGCGTCGATGTGCGGCATACCCTCTGCAACGATGAGCTCGCTCCAGCGACGGAATAGGGTTGTTTCCGCTATCGCCGGGCTGGCCAATACCTGGTCTACATCGTATCGGTCGATCACCTCCAGAAGACCGGCGAGATGGTCGGCCTGTGGGTGCGTAAGCACTACGAGATGCAAATGGCGGTCCCAGAAGGGGAGGTGACGCCCGAGAGCATCGCCAATAGCCTCGTCACTCTGGCCGCCGTCTACGAGAATTTTATGGCCGGCCGGCGTTCGAATGAGGATCGCATCGCCTTGACCAACATCCAGGAAAGTTACCGAAAGACGAGAGGGCGGGCTATTGAAAACGAGAAGCCAAATGAAAATCGAGCCAAGGACCAGCAGTATGGCTAGGCCGGAAGTCGTGAAAGGCCTGGACGAAGGCATAACACCACGCAAGGCATCGCGAATGCGCTCTAGGCGCGCCGAGACAGGCTCGAGCAACGAACTGTCACGACGGCTGGTGAAAGCGCTGGTTATGAGCAAAAGAACAGTGTAATAGGCTATCGCGTGCGGCAGTTCGAAGCCGGAGATGCTAACGGTGGCCGCCGGAATGTCAGCGAGAAGTCCTGCGATCAACGTCATATAGGCGAGCGGCGGCCAGGCAATGAACACCAGTATATCTCCAAGGACCGGGACCAGCACCCCGCTAATCGCTAGGACTACCGACGTGAGCAACACTATGCTAAATACCGGCACTATCAGCAGGTTCGCTAAAGGAGCGATCAGCGAAATAGCCTCGAAGTTGATCGCCGTTATCGGTAGCGTAAAAGCGATCGCCGCCAGCGTAACCGCAAGTACGTCAGCCAGGGAGGCCAGAGGCCCTTCGTAGCCGTAGCCTGCTCGTTCGGCGGCTGAGCGAAGCCGTTCCCGCAAAGCCGGCGCCAACGTCATAAGCCCCAGCATTGCCGCAAAGCTAAGCTGGAAGGAGATGTCGCGCACCAGCAGCGGATCGAAGGCGGTCATCACTGCCGCGGCGACAAGAAGCGAGACCGAGCCGCTATTTGGCCTGCCGATGAGCGTGGCGATCACATACAGGCTGCCCATGATGGCGGCTCGCTGCACGGGTGGTTCGAGCCCGGCCATGACTGCGTAAGCTGCTACCACCAGGAGCGCCACGACGGCAGCCTGCCGCCGACCGACGACCCAGGCTAGGCTCCACAGCACAAGGGCAGCGACTACGGTGATGTTATAGCCGGAGATAGCGACGATATGGGAAGTGCCCGTTACGCGCATATCCTGAGTAAGGTCTTCTGACAGGGAGGCGCTACGGCCGATCAGAAAAGCCTCGGCGAGCGAGGCTTGTGGCTCTATAAGGCTTGCGTGGAGTGAATCACTTAAGCGATCGCGTATTTCTATCGTAGTAGCCTTAAACGGATCGCCATGGCCCGCTTCCAGATGCCTTATCCGGGGATAATAGCTTATCGACGCTATGCCCTGCCGGGCCAGGTACTCGCGATAGTCGAAATCGTCTAACTGCGGCGGCGTCTCCAAGCTACCGACGACTTGCAAGAGGTCACCGTAATCGTAATCTTCATACGTCGGTAGAAATACAAGAACGCCGCCTTCTGCCTTTTGCCAATCGGCATCCGTCAACACTTCGCGAACGGAGAGGCGAAGGCGCGAAGATGACTCCCTCTCGTCCGGCTCTTCGCTGACGACAGCCCGCAGCGCCACTGCCTGGCTATTGTTATATGCGGCTACGCCTCCGGGTTCATCCGACGGTTGGGAAGAGTTATAATGCCACGCTCCCGCGACGACCAACAAAGCGCCGAACGCTGCTAATAAGGTAATAGAGCGAGGAAGCTGGACGGCAACCCAAACGATAACCACCAGCCAGGCGGCTAAAGCGATGATGAGCCGATCGCTGCCACCGAAGTTGGCGGCGAGCACGCCCAAAAGCCAGCAGAAGGCGAGATAGGCTAAGGCCACGGGCTATTGCCCAACGGTGATGAGGTCGGCGATGTCTTCGTAAACGGAAGCGGGTATCAGCTCGCGGTCTACCAGCTCTTGGCCGCTCAGGAACGGCCCATCCTTAATGCGAGATTCGGCGATCCGCTGCGCCCTGACTTCGCCTATGCCCGGCAGCGTATCGAGCAGTTCGATAGGGGCGATGTTAATATTCATCCGTTGCTGAGCCGCCCCCGGCGCCGACGCTGATTCGCCCAACCTGGGCACAACTATCTGGTCTTCATCGCGCAGGCGGCGCGCCATATTTACGCCGATTAGGTCGGCATCCGTAGCCGGGCCTCCCGCCACTTCGACTGCGTTCGCCACCCGATCGCCGTCCTGAAGAGTATAGATACCCGGGCTAATGACTGCTCCAGTAACGTATACGGCGATCTCCGCGTTCACACCCTCTGGTGCAACATCAGTCCGAATCTCAAGAGGTTCTGGGCCGTCAAGCCGTTCGTTGATTAGAAAGCCGATGCCAACGAGGAGAGGGACAGCAAGCAAGCCTGTTAGCCACGGGTGGTATTTCTCGATTAGGTTCGCCATCGCGTTAATGCCGTCGCTCAGGACATTACAACTCTAGTGAAACTGCGTCAACTGCGGCACTCGTAACAACAATTTCCACAAAATTGACAATTTTTCGGGGGCGCTGTTATATAGAGAAGAGAGACCCATAGATCTATGTGGAGGTTGTCATGACGATAGATATGGGCGAACTGGTCAATGCGAATAATGGGCCTCACTGGCCGTCGCATTTACAGCGATCGGGAAGTTTATGAGCTTGAGCTGGAGCGTATATTCGCGCGCTGCTGGTTGTATCTAGCGCACGAATCACAGATCCCCAACCCTGGCGATTTCGTCTCCGCCTACATCGGCGAAGACCCAGTGCTGGTAGTACGCGACTCGCGCGGCAAGGTGGGGGCGTTCCTGAACACCTGTCGCCACCGCGGCATGCGCGTCTGCCGGGCAAACGCCGGCAATGCAGCCGCCTTCACCTGCACTTACCACGGCTGGACCTATGGCAACGACGGCAAGCTGGTAGGTGTGCCTGGCTACAAGGAGTACTACTGCGAAGAGCTAGATATGGAGCAGTGGGGCCTGGTGCCGGTGGCCCAGGTCGACTCGTATAAGGGAATGATCTTCGGTACGTTCGATCCCAACGCGCCGTCGCTCCTGGAGTACTTAGGCGATATGGCCTGTATATGGACCTTTTCCTCGACCGCCGCGAAGGCGGCACGGAAGTCGTAGGCGGAGTGAACAAATGGATAATGAAGTGCAACTGGAAGTTCGCCGCCGATAACTTCAGCGGCGACGGTTACCATATACCGGTCAGCCACATCTCCCCGCTTAAGGTGCTGGCCAGCGCTGGCCAGGCCGGACAAAGTAACGTAACTGCGAAACGTTTGGGTGTCAGCGTAGGCAACGGTCATGCCCTAAACGTCATCTATAACCGCGATGCTGTTCCAGACGACATCAGTAGCTACTTGCAGGCGACGGTGCCGGAAAAGGCGCAACGGTTAGGAGCTACACGTGGAGAAGTGACATACGGCGGCGCTAACACCTTCCCGAATCTATCCTTCCTCACGAGCAGCTTCACCATACGCGTCTGGCACCCTCGTGGGCCCGACAAAACGGAAGTATGGTCGTGGTCGATCATCGACAAGGCGGCGCCGCCGGAGATTAAAGATGCCATGCGCCTGTACACACTACGCACATTCAGTGCCGCCGGTATGTTCGAACAGGACGACGGTGAGAACTGGAACATGTGCACAGAATCGGCTAAGGGGTGGGTGTCACGCCAGCACGAGCTCAACTATCAGATGGGCTTGGGACACGAAACCCACAACGAGGACTTCCCCGGCCTTATCGGCCCTCAGGTAACCGAAACAATATGCGCGGTTTCTACCGCCGCTACGGTCAGCTCATGCGCTCCGAGAGTTGGATCGAAGTAGCGGACAGCGTATAGCCAGCCTTACGAATGGGTTTGGAATACGGACGGCCTTTGCCGTCCGTATTAATTTTCGGGCATAAACCGACTGCTGTATTATAAAATGTGAGGGGTGGGGTTATGAGTTGGGCCACTATACAAGAAGCCTTCCGATATCTGACTTCCCAAGAAGAGAAGCCTTACAGACTTCTAGCAGTCATCGGCCTCGAGCAGATCGCTTTCCTCGCGTTGATCGTTGTCCTCGTTCAATCGGACTACCTCGTCACCGAGCAGGGGCTTGGCGCCAGCTTCTCAGGCTATATTCTCACCGCCATCGGTGGAACAAAGCTACTAACGCAGACGCCAGGCGGCTGGCTAGCCGACCGCTTCGGTTACAAACGCATGCTGGTAATCGGACTGTGGGTGTCAGTGGGCATCATAAGTCCCCTGCTCTTCTTTCAACATCCAGCCTCATTTTTGGCAGTGGCCGCGCTATACGGCCTCGCGCGGGCGATCGTCTCCCCCGCCTCATTCGCCATCATCGCCGATAACTACGGCACCGAGCAGCGAGGGAAGATCGCCGCTCTGACGAACCTCGGATATTTCATAGGCTTTGCAATGGGAGCCGTTGTAGGCATCGGACTCTCCGATTTTGCGCCGTTTCAGGTGGCTGTTGTGACCAGCATGACCTTCAGCGTGCTAGCGGCGTTCGTCGCAATGCGATACCTAAAAGAGCCGGCATCGAAGGTACAAGCTAAAAACTTCGGCCTTTTTGCCGGATGGCCCTTGCGAGTGCTGCTCGCGCCACAACTCATTATGTGGGGCGTAATTGTGCTGACGATAAGCCTGGGGGTAAACCTGCTCACACCGGTTATCGGGCCGTACGCGCGCGAGCACCTGCAACTCGATCTCTACCAATTCGTGCCGTTCCTCGTGCCGGCAGCCCTGCTTGGCCTACTCTCGATCATACCCGCCGGTCATCTCTCCGATCGCCTAGGTCGCTATCAACCGTTACTGGGAGGACTGTCAATAGGCGCGGTGGCCTTGATATTAGCCTCCTTTGTAGCGAGTGCCTGGGTGCTCATGTTCATTGCCATACCAGTGATGCTGGCGTACACAATAAGCGTTCCCGCTATAAGCGCGGTGATGATGGACTTATCGCAGAGAGGCAGCCGGGGCGTCGTCCTCGGGGCGCTCACCGCTGTGCAGGGCATCGGCGGGACGATAGGGCCACCGATCGGCGGCCACGCCTTCGACGCTTTCGGCCCAACAGTGCCGTTCCAGCTCGCGGCCGTGATGCTGGGTGTGGCGGTGGTTATGGGGCTGTACTACGCGCACTGGCGCGCCAATGGACAATACGCAAAAGAGAGTAAGGCAGTATAAGTGAGGAAGGGAAGAGGGGAAGGAAGAGCCTGGGGTTAAAAACCCGCAGCTAGAACAGAAGCTGAAGGATAAATCCTTCAGACGTTGCAGGCTTTCCAGGATGACAGAATACGGACAGATGGCGACACCCCCTCGACAGGGCTCGGGTGAGCGGAAGCTAACCCGTCTTAACGGGCTGCTGTCTGGCTTTTGCGCTTACGCCAGTGGCGTTCGCGGCGGTCCGAGCGAGATCGGACGGCTTCTTCCGGTTCGAGCGCTTCTGCCAGGCCAAGTGCTTGGCGTTCCTCTTCGAGGATCGGCTGGAGGGCGGCGATCATCGCGCCAAGCTTCTCGGCGGTGGTCTGTGCAAGACCGACGTCGAGGTCTGCGAAGGCCAGTGTCTGGTGGAGGCGCACCCACGACGACGTCCACTCCTCTAGCTCCACACCCGACCCAAGGGCCGCCTGCACCTCGAGAGCGCGCTCGGCTAGGAGCTCACCCCAGCGATAGTTCTCGTCCGGCGGGCCTTCGAAGTGCAGGCCGATCTCGATTAGACCGCGAGCCTGCTGCGGCCAGACTTCGAAGTGGACGCGCGGGCGCCAGTAATAGACCTGAAGGTTGTTCCACATGATGCGATATTGAAAATCGGCGAGCTCCGAAGGGAGGCGCGGAGAGAGGCCGTCTCTTACCAGCAGGAGAAAATCACGAGTGCGTAGTGACATGTTAAGCTCGGATTCTTCGCTTCGCTCAGGATGACATATCAGCAGACTTTCGGCAATGCCGTCATTTCGAGGTCGCGAAGCGACCGTGGCAATCCCACAATAACCGTATACGCTAAATCAGAATGCGACGCACCCGCGGACACTCCGCTGCCCTCGACAGTACATCCTGTCTCCGAAAGGCGACTCGCTCAGGCGAGAGCTTGCCGGAGGGCCCGGGGTGGGCGGAGAAGTATCGTAGCGGCGACCTTCAGGTCGCCATATAGCAGCCTTAGGCGCTTGTCAAAGCGAGGTCTGGGTCTTCAGTCCGGTGGCGGCTTCCCACTCCTCAGGTGTTGTTACACGCAGGGTCTGCCCAAACGTCCACATATGCCCCTGAGGGTCGAGAGCCCGATAGGTGCGGTCGCCGTAGAACTCGTCCTTAGGCTCCTGGAGGATCGTCGCACCGGCGGCGCGAGCGCGTTCACAGTGGGCATCGATATCCTCCTTGAGCTGTACGTGGATCGTTTGCGTGTTCGCACCGCCCACGGAACTCGGCGCCTTGATGTTTTCTGCCCATTCGTCACCGATCATGATGTAGCCATCGTCGAAGCTCATCTCCGAGTGGACCATGTTGCCGTTTTCATCCGTGATCACGAACGTGGTCTTGAAGCCGAACGCGTTCTCGAGCCATCCAAGGGCTGCTTTGGGGTCCTTATAAGCGACGGCTGAACCGAAGGTCGCACGGTGATTAGATTCGCTCATTGTCTCGCCTCCTAGCGCGGATAGGTAGCAATTGTTATGCACTACTATTATTATAAACCTCAACGCTCCGGCGTGGCGGTCGTTGCGAAATCGCTGAAGCGACCGCGGCAATCCATGTGAAACTACTGGTTAGTGAGATGTCGTTACAGCGTCACGTCGATGCCGCTGCCGACGGTGACATCGCCGATGTGCCAGAGTTCGAGGCCGGCGTCGGCGAAAGCTTTTTCGAGCGCGCTGGCATTCTCCCGCGCTACGGAGATGAACAGGCCGCCGGAGGTCTGTGGGTCGAACATCACAGACTCAAGCGCGCGGCCAAGATCTCCTTCGAAACGTACCTTGTCCGAAAGATAATCGCGGTTGCGGTCTTCGCCACCGGTGTGGAAGTCGCCCGCGCCGTAGGCGAGAACACCGTCCAGCAGCGGCAAAGCGCTAGCTCGAATGCGCATGCCGACGCCGCTGGCGTTCGCCATCTCGTAGGCGTGGCCGAGCAGGCCGAAGCCAGTGATGTCGGTCATGGCGTTGACGCCGACCACCCGTGCGGCGTGGGAAGCGGCCTTGTTCAGCGTGAGCATACCCTTAAGAGCGGCGTCGAGATGCGCGGGATCGACGGCATCCTGTTTCGTCGCCTGGATGACGATACCCGTGCCGAGACGCTTCGTTAGGTAGAGCAGGTCGCCGGGCTGGGCGCCCTGTTTCTTGAGGATCTTGTCGGGGTGGACGAGGCCGAGGACGCAGAGGCCGTACTTCGGCTCTTCGTCATAGATCGTATGGCCGCCGGCTGTGATGGCGCCGGCCTCCATCGTCTTCTCGAAGCCGCCGCGCAGGATCTCGCTGATGACCTCGGCGGGAAGGTCCTGCGGGAAAGCGGCGAGGTTCAATGCGAGGATAGGGTCTGCGCCCATGGCGTAGATATCGCTTATCGCGTTGGCGGCGGCCACCGCGCCGAAGGTGTAGGGGTCGTCGACGATGGGCGCGAAGAAGTCGACCGTCATCACCACCGCTTGTTCGTCGTTAATTCGGTATACGGTGGCGTCGTCGGCCACTTTCAGCCCTACCAGCAGGTTGGGGTCTTCCTCTAAGGTTAAGGTCTCTTTGAGATGATGCAGCACGTGCATCAGCCCTTCCGGGCCCATCTTAGAGGCTCAACCGCCGCAAGAGGCCAGTTGCGTCAGGCGAAACTGCACCTTTTTCTCCTTTGCGCTACTCGAACGATCCATCTATAGCGACGACGCGCAAGCGTCTGTAATCAACATACCATACGCCGTCCCTGTAGAGCGTCGGCCACACCTCATCGACGACGCGATCGAGGAAGGCTGGGCGCTGGTCGAACGGCAACGCGTCTATGAACGCGCCGGCGAACTGCTCGAGCCAGGCGCGCATGGCGTCATCTCCGGCTTCGAGCGGGGTCGGGCGGTCGAAGAGCGCGGCGTAAGCGACCTCGAAGCCGTGCGCTTCCAGAAGCGAAGCATATTCGCCCACGCTAGGGTAGTACCAGGGGTTGAACTTATCGGCGTCGCCGACGCCGAAGGCGGCGAGCACGCGGTAGATGCCATCGACCACTGCCCGGATGTTGCCCTTGCCGCCGAACTCGGCGACGAAGCGGCCGCCCGGTTTCAACGCCCGCGAAACGCAACCGACGACCGGCTCCGGCGGCTTGACCCAGTGCAGGACGGCGTTCGAGAAGACAGCGTCGAAATGCTTATCGACAGCGAAGTCGCGGGCATCGGCGACTTCGAAGCGCAGGTCGGGATAGTTCCGCCGCGCCTGCTCGACCATCTCCGGCGAAGCGTCGATACCGACCACTTCGGCGCCGGACTGAGCGATCTCGTGCGTAAGGTGGCCGGTGCCGCAACCGAGGTCGAGGATGCGTTCGCCCTGCTGGGGCGCGAGCAGCTCGAGCAGTTCGCGTCCGTAGCGCCAGACGAAGGAGTGGCGGCTATCGTAGAGGTCGATGTTCCAGTTAGTCATCGTCACTCGGTTGCTAGGCTATACTAAATTATAGTCGGCATGAAAGGAGTGACTCGAATGTATTTCTTAAGACGACATTTGCCCTGGATTTCAGCGCTTGTTCTAGGACTCTTACTTGTAGTAATCGGCGGCTCCTTTGTAATTCAAGGTATGGACGTAAAAGACGAAATACGAGATGAACTGCGGGCCGAGCAGATCATCACCAGCCAGGATGCAAGCATACCGGGCGTACTGGTGGACGACGCGGAGACGGCCCGTGCCCAAGCAGACGTAATTAAAGAACACACGCTCGGCACGTGGGGGCCTTACAGTGAACTACCGCGAGAGGATCCGCGGCGAGCGCAGTTCATCGACGGCGTAACGCTGCGAACGGCGTTAAACATGGCGGTGATGGGCTTCGGCATTACGGATCTCGTGATCGGCGCGGGCGTTATTGTGATGGTTG
The DNA here is from genome assembly GCA_009377715.1 of Dehalococcoidia bacterium. Taxonomy (GTDB): domain Bacteria; phylum Chloroflexota; class Dehalococcoidia; order SM23-28-2; family WHTN01; genus WHTN01. Next base: position 25,388 of record WHTN01000023.1, read on the forward strand.
CGGGCGCTGCGACGATAGTTCTCGCAGCGCCCGCGCTATATTTCCTCGCTGGGATGGTAGTGAGGTATCAGCAGGCGACGAGTACCTAGTCCGCAAAGATTAGGATGCTATTTCACATCTCAACGATAGAACAGGCGCTATGTTGATTTCCAGGCAGTGCTCGCTTTTAGCGCCAAACGAAGGAATAGCGGCTATCGTAGAGGACAGCGTTCCAGTTGGTGGTCATAAAGCGAGCACTAGAGTGGCATAACAGGTCGCCTCCACGAATGATTACAGTTATATTCTCCTCATTCGTCACATTGGCCTTCCTATCATAATCAAAGAATTAACAGGATCTTGGCATGGAAAGTAGCCTACAACTGTAATTACTATGCAAACTGCCCTGCGCGCTGGATTATATATGGAGGGCTAAAATATGATTACTTACAATGAACTATTGAAGTCAATGATTGTAACGGAGAACGGTACGTTAAGAGAAGTCCGCACCATATGTCCAAGGTGCGGAAAGCCGATAAAGCTGTTAGGTAAGAAAACTGGAAGTATCTTCTCAATTCAATCGATCGCCTGTTGCCCACATATAATAGCTCTATTCAAAAAACTAGCAGGAAAGAGGCGCTATTTGAGTAAGTTTGAGCGTTCAGGATATCCTTTTAGAAGCTCTGCGGATCACGGTACCATTGAAGCCTTTGGAGGTCGTCGAAGCACCGTCGGTACGATGTATGTGTCCTTTGAATCTAGCCGACGTCGTCACTGAGTATAAGAATGTGGACAGCTGTTGCTCAAGCGAAAGTTGCCATACCAATAATGCGATGCCATATTCCCCCACCGAACTCATCGCGTTACTGAAGCAGGACTACGGCGAAATGCCGTGGCGGGCGCACGGCGACCCAATGACGGAACTCGTACTGACCATCCTCTCGCAGAATACATCGGACGCGAATTCGGGTCGGGCGTTCGCCCGGCTGATGGCGGCGTTCCCGACCTGGGAGGCGCTGCTCGAAGCCGATACGGCTATTATCGTCGAGGCGATTAAGCTCGGCGGGCTGGCGCAGATCAAGGCGCCACGCATCAAGGCGATCCTGACGCAGGTATGGGACCGCGTAGGCTCGTTCGACCTCTCGTTCTTGATGGAGATGCCGCTGGGCGAAGCGAAGGCCTGGCTGCGCACGCTGCCTGGCGTCGGGCCGAAGACGGCAGCCTGCGTGCTGCTATTCGCCTTCGGCCGGCCGGCGCTGCCGGTCGATACGCATGTGTTGCGAGTGGCGCAGCGGCTGGGCCTCGTTTCGGCGAAGACGACGGCCGAGCAGGCGCACGTGCTGCTGGAGGCGATGCTGACGCCGGAGCAGGTCTATCCTTTTCACATTGGGTTGATCAAACACGGACGGCGCATCTGCAAAGCGCCGAGGCCGCTCTGCAGCCAGTGCGTCTTGCAGGACGGCTGTCCTTCGGCGTTAAGGTTAACCCGCCAACGCCCGCCGTCAGCGAAACGGAAGTGCTGTGATATACTGAACGAAAAGAAAGCAGGAAGGGAAGATATAGCCACAGATGAGCACCGATTTAACACTGATATAAAAATCTGTGATCAATCAGTGACAACCAGCGGTAAAAACTTCTTACAAAGGGAGTGAAGTGTTTTGTCTAAGATAAACGTTGCGATTATCGGCGTGGGCAACTGCGCATCTTCGTTCGTTCAGGGCGTCCACTATTACCAGGAAGCCGACGAAAGCGCCGATATCCCGGGCCTCATGCACGTGAATCTGGGCGGCTACCACACTAGCGATATTAATTTCACAGCCGCTTTCGACATCGACCAGAACAAGGTAGGCAAAGACCTTTCAGAGGCGATCTACGCCCCGCCAAACAACACCTACAAGTTCACCGAAGTCCCATATATGAGCGTGCCCGTGCATCGCGGCATGACCCACGATGGCATCGGTAAATATCTGTCTGACGTCGTCCGCAAAGCGCCCGGCACTACTTCGGATGTCGCGGGCATCCTGCGTGAGACGGAGACGCATATAGTAGTCAACTATCTACCCGTAGGTAGCGAGGAGGCCACGCGGTGGTACGTGGAACAGGTGTTGCAGGCAGGTTGCGCCTTCGTCAACTGCATCCCGGTGTTCATCGCCCGCAACGAGGGGTACTGGCGCAAGCGCTTCGAAGAGAGCAATCTGCCTATCATCGGCGACGACATCAAGTCGCAGGTGGGGGCTACTTCGTCCATCGCGTTCTGACCCGCCTCTTCCGCGACCGCGGCGTCCGGCTTGACCGCACCTACCAGCTAAACTTCGGCGGCAACACCGACTTTATGAACATGTTGGAGCGAGAGCGGCTAGACTCTAAGAAGATCTCCAAAACTTCAGCTGTAACTTCCCAACTAGAGTACAACCTGCCGCCGGAAGACGTACACGTAGGCCCAAGCGACTATGTGCCCTGGCTTAGCGACCGCAAGTGGTGCTACATCCGCATGGAGGGCACGACCTTTGGCAACGTGCCCCTGAACCTGGAGCTTAAACTAGAGGTCTGGGACAGCCCGAACTCGGCCGGCGTGGTTATGGACGCGGTGCGTTGCGCCAAACTGGCGTTGGACCGCGGAATCGGCGGCGCGCTTATCGGCCCAAGCTCTTACTTCATGAAGTCACCGCCGAAGCAATTTACCGACGATCGCGCTCACGCGATGGTTGAAGAGTTCATCAACGATGGCCATCAGCAGCCTGGCGGCGAAACCGATTCGCAAGAGCCGATATAGTTGTTATAGTAAGGACGCTCATGAATTTGGCAGGTATCTCCTGAGCGGGTTTTGCCGTTCTGAGCGAAGCGAGAATCACCCTTGCTCGGATTCTTCGTCGCTTCACTCCTCAGAATGACATCGTAAAAAAGCCGATGTGGAAGTACGTATTACTGCTTGTATTTGCTAAGGTGCTGGGGCGCCTGCCTGTGCGCGTCAGCTACTTCCTTGCCGGGCGTGCAGCCGACACGGTCTATGTTCTGCATAAGCCCCTGCGTTATCGTGTCTGGGCGAACATGCGTCATGTGCTCGGCCCCGACGCCTCCAAAGGGCAACTGCGCCGTGCGGCGCGGGGTGTGCTTCGCAATGTTGCTCGTTATTATGTCGATCTGGCTCGTATACCACATATAGATCTAGAAAATTTCAGGAACCGGAGGCTCCGCTATTACGGCTTTGAAGAGAACTTCCTGCCTGCCGTAGCGCAAGGTCGGGGGGTGATCCTAGCCAGCGCGCACATGGCCAGTCCCGAATTCGTCCTACAGGTCCTCCTCACCGAGGATGTAAAAGTCCTGGGCCTGACAGAGCCGCTTAAGCCCCCTATTCTCTCGCGGTTGATCGACGGCCTACGCGGCAGCCAAGGACACACTTTCCTGCCCGTCAACATCAAAGGCGTGAAGGCAGCTATCCGCACTCTCAAGGCAGGCGGGGTCGTCGCTCTTATGGGCGACCGCGACATCGAGGGCCGCAGCCTCAGCCTGCCGCTTTGTGGAGAAGAG
>WHTN01000024.1:0-9644 GCA_009377715.1 Dehalococcoidia bacterium
AGCTCTCGATGTAGGCCTGCTCATTCTTCTTGTAGGGCCGCGCCACCCGATGGCGTGCGCAGTACTGCTCTACCCGCTGAGCGAAGCCCTCTTTGAACTCACTACCTCCGTCCGTCTGGATGAGCTCCGCGTAGCCGTCAAAGCGCCGGGCCATGGCGTTATTAACGCCCAGCGAGCCTCATCGCTAGTAGCCGCAGTGTATTGTCATAATTGCCTGCTGTCAAGGAGGGAGTTTAAACTCCGGCGTAGCTGTGGAGGCCGCTGACCCACAAGTTGACGCCGAAGAAGTTGAACAGCACGGCGGCGAATCCAACGACAAGAAGTAGGGCGGAACGCTGACCGCGCCAACCCCGCAGGCCGCGCATATGCATGTAGCCGGCGTAAATCAACCAGGTGGCCAAGGCAGCCGTCTCCTTGGGGTCCCAGCCCCAGTAGCGGCCCCAGGCCGAGTTGCCCCAGTACGCCCCTAGCGCTATGCCGAGCGTCAGTATCGGGAAGCCGATGAGCACGGAGCGGTGCGCGATCTCTTCAAGGAGTTCAGCGGAAGGAAGGCGCTCGAAGCGTCGCTGCACACCCTGAATGAGATACATGACAGAGGCGCCGAAAGAAACGCTGAGGGCGCTATACGAGAGCACCATGCAGCCGACGTGGAAACCGAGGATTTGATTAGACTGGAGGGCCGGCACAAGCCGCTGCACATCCGAAGGGAAGAAGGCCCACGCGATGAGACAGAGGATCAGTGGCACGGTTAAGACGAAGACACCGAGGCTTCGCTGACCATACCACAACTCGAAAAAAACATAGGATAGGACGATGCCCCAGGAAAAAGCAACCGTAAATTCCCACATGTTCGTGTAGGGGGGATTTCCCGTATCAATCCAGCGGATGGATAACGAGGCCGTAAGAAAGGCCAGAGCGACCCAGGTGAGGCCGGTAGCCGCCCGGCCCGCCGGCGCGGCGAAGCTCACCTGGCTGGCGATTGTGATCTCGCCAGCCTCAGTCGCGGCGCGACGGTAGGCGAGCCAGCCGCCCGTCACGCTAAGGACGTAGGCCGCGGAGGCGAACGCGATGCTGAAAAGCCCTGCCCAAAAGAAGTTTACTGACGCTTGTTCCATAATGCCTTATCCACCCTCCACCACGGTTGACTCTGGTTCTGCTGTCCACGGCCGTCGCGCCGGAAACTAACGCGGCGGAACGACTCGGCCATGCCGCGGCCGCCGCTCATCTGGCGGGCGCGGTCGCGCCATTGCTTCTCGAACTCTTCGCGAGGCCGGCCGCGCATCTGGCTGGTGTGGCACCACGCGGCCTCCATCTTCTGCTCCAGGAAGGCGCTGATATCGACCTTGTAGTTCGCCTGGTCGGAGCCGATGAGAAGCATCTCATTGCAGCCGAACGGCTCCAGCCCCTCTTCGAGGTGTTCCGGAAAGTAGAGATGGCTGCGGCTTAGCGGATATACGGCGTCTATCGTCACCTGGCCGGTGATGCGGTGGTCACGGTGGTTATGGCTGCGCCGGTAAGGGTCCCAGGTGATGACCGTCTCCGGCTTGAAGCGGCGGATGAGCTTGACGATCTCGGCGCGCAGTTCAACTGTGTCCTCGACGAAGCCGTCCTCGTGGCGGAGGAAGACGCACTCCTTCACGCCCAGGACGTTCGCGGCAGCTCGCTGTTCCCCTTCGCGTATCTCAGCTATACGGTCCGAGGTCATCTCCGGGTCGTGGCTGCCTTTGTCGCCGCTGGTGGTCAGCGCGTAGTAGACCTCACAGCCTTCACTGGCCCATTTAGCGACGGTCCCGGCGCAGGAGAAGTCGGCATCGTCGGGATGGGCGAAGACCACTAAAGCCGTTTTTGGGGTGCCGTTCTGCGCCAAGGTGGGCCTCCTTCGATCTAGCTGTAGGACTCCTGTGTGAGGTCGAGCAGGTCATGGTAGGCGCCTTCCACCTGGTCGGCCACGTTCTGCCAGCGATAGGGCTCCGCAGCTTGGCGGCCTGCTTCGCCGAGGCGACGGCGTAGGTCTTCGTTCATGAGTAAGGTCTCGATCTTGTCGGCGAACGGCTCCGGGCAGCGCCAGGGGATGAGGTAGCCGGTCTCGCCGTCGCGTACGGTGCTGGTCAACCCGCCGACGCGTGTGGCTACGACAGGCGTTCCGCAGGCCATCGCCTCGATAGCGACGAGGCCGAAGCTTTCGTAGTACGAGGGAATAGCGCAGACATCGGCGGCGCTGTAGTAGAGCGGCAGGACATCGTGGCTCACCGCGCCGGTGAAGGTCACGAGGTCGTCAATGCCGAGCGATTTCGCTAGCATCTCTAGGTTGCGTCGCTCCGTGGACGACTTGTCGTCGCCGCCGACGATCAGGAGTTGGAAGGGGATTCCCTCCTCGTCCAGCAGGCCCGCGGCCCTTATCAGGATGTCGATGCCTTTAAGGGGCTCGATACGGCCAACGTAAAGGACCAATGGCGAGCCGTCCAAGTCGAGGCGCTTCCGCGCCTCCGCCTTGTCGATAGGGTGGTAGGAGTCGAGGTCGACGCCACAGGGGATGACCCGGATCCGCGCCGGAGAGACGTTGTAATGTCGGACGAGGATGTTCCGTTCGTCCTGGCTGGCGCAGATGATCTTATCGGCGGTGGCAGTGATCCGCCGCTCGGTGCTAATGCGCCGGGCAGACTCGTGCTCACTGATGCGGGCGCGGTTCTTCGCCTCGCCCAGCGTATGGAACATGGTCACGTGCGGGATGTTCCAGCGCCGGGCCAGCATGTTGCCGACCCACCCGGATAACCAGTAGTGGCTGTGAATAACATCGTAGCTTGCGCCGTCGCTCTCCAGGAAGCAGTACATCGATCTGAGAAAACGCGGCAAGAAGATGTACGCCTCTTCGGGGTTAGAGAAGTCAGCGTTGCCATCGTCGATATGGATGACGCGGACGCCGTTTTCTGTCTCCACGACCGTAGGCTCATCGCCGGTGCGGCGCGTGAAGATATCGACAGCGTTTCCGCGCCGGCCCAACTCTCGTGTCAATTCGCCGACGTACACGTTCATGCCACCCGCCTTGTGTCCTCCGGCGGGCGCCAATGGCGAGGTGTGAACGCTAATGACGGCGATACGCGGCATAATTTTCTAACGCCTCCTTATGGTACATCGGTAGATGTTCAGGTCTTGAGCGCCGAGGTCGTACTTATAAGGCTCGGCGCCGCGTAGGAAATTGTAGTAGCGCTTGCCCTCTTCGATCGCCTTCTGGAGGCTGAGCGCTTTCGAGAGCAGCCCCACTGAAAGCGACGAAAGGGCGGGGTCGTAGCCGCTGTTGTACAGCAAAAGTTCGTCTCCGCTGTTGAAGCAGAGGACGGCGGCGGCGCACGAGTCGTCGACTTCGAGCTGAAAGAGGCGGACGTGCCCCTCTTCGGCAAGGGCGCTGGATATGTGTTTGAAAAAGTCGGCCATCTGCGGAGTCATGAACTCGGCCTTCTCCTCGCGGCTGATGGTGTGAAGGCGAAGGAATTGGTCCATGTGCGCTTGTACGTCTTCCGGCGTGCGATATTCGATGAGATCGACTTCAGCCTCGGCTCCCGTAAGGCGACGGAGCTTGCGGCGCAGCTCGTGGCGGTCTTTCTTGCTCAGGCTACCGAGATAATCGTCCCACGATGAGGGAAGCTCGACGCGAGGCGAAACGTCCTCGAATTCGACTTCGGCTTTGCAGGCGATGGACTCAGCAAGCGCGGGCAGGGCCTGTAGAGTCGGCGAGCCGGCTCGCAAGCCCCAGAGGAGACATTCGTCCCATTCTTGCTTCGCCAGGAAGTCCAAAAGCGCCCCGAGCACGGCCTGCTCTTCGCCTTGCTCAGCGGTGATGTCCATGTAATCGCAGATCTCGGTATCGCCGGCGAGCATCAGCGTACCGTTCTGCCTGAGTAGGGGCGCAACGCCTACGACCTCACCATCGCGACGGACGGCAGCGACGGATAATTCACGTTCATCCTGGAATTCGGACCACCAGACCTTTAGCCAGGTGGGACCAAGGAATACGGCTGAGTCTGCGCTCTTCGAAAGCAGTTTACGCCACTCGGCTTCGACTTCTTGAGGGCTTTCGAAGGATACGCTGTATGCCAACTTATGCTCCGCGGGTTAATGTAATGAACTCTTCTCGTGCGGCAGGGTCGTCACAGTAATGGCCGCGCATGGCTGTGGTCAGAATGCGCGTGCCGGGCTTGCGCACACCGCGTATGGTCATACAGAGGTGTTCCGCCTCCATAACCACAGCAACGCCTCTGGGCTGTAGTGTCTCCCACAGGCAGTCCGCTACTTGGTTCGTGAGCCGCTCTTGTACCTGAGGTCGCTTGGCGAGCAGGTCTACCAGGCGGGCGACCTTGCTGATGCCGACGATGCGGCCGCTGGGTACATAGCCGACGTTTGCCTTGCCGATGAAAGGCAGGAAGTGGTGTTCACACATGGAGGAGAAGGCGATATCTTTCACCATCACCAGGCCGTCGTGGCCTTCCTCGAAGTCGATAGCTAGCGGCTGGTGGGGGTCGGCGTCGATACCGGCGAAAACTTCTCGGTACATCTCCGCGACGCGCCGCGGAGTCTGGGCCAAGCCCTCCCGCTCAGGGTCTTCACCAATGGCTTCGATGAGATGCTTAACGGCTTCTTCGGCAGCAGCGATGTCGTACATTTATTAAGTATTCAGTTTAGGGGTCTATTCTGAAGGCTAGAGAATCTACGATAGAACTTAGATCAAGTATGCTATCTATACGGCGAGTTTATTCTACCAGTAGATATAGACGTAGGCAACCAATATAGTACGTTTCAGCTCTCTTGTCTGAAGTAGTGGCGATCCTGGTCTTCGTAGCTGCAGGGCTTTAGCCCTGCCCGTACACCAACGTAGGGATAGGCCTTTAGGCCTGTCCGACCAAATAAGCCTTTAATCCGATAAACCCGTAGGGGCGGTTCGCGAATCGTCCCTACAGCCTTACGGAATAGACATAAGACGGCCTCATGCAGGATGATCGTGTTATCCGTCGTATAAATTATGATGAAGCGGCTGCTCAAAATATTCCCAGCTCTCGTCATCGCGCTAGCCTTGCTGTCGGCGTGCTTCGAAATGGAAGTCGACGATGACCTAGCGCCGACGGACATCGCGACGCCAACGACAACGCCGCAGCTATCTATAGACACGCCGCCTCTGCTCCATCCCGGGCGTACCGCAGCCGCCGATGGTCGCTTCGTGGTCCACCATGTATACGAGAGCATGGCTAGCTTTGCGAGGGCGGCGCAGGCCGACGCCTCGGTTGACCGCTGGCTACTGTTTGAGGACGAAGTGATATTTCCGCATCGTTTCTTCTTCGAAGACTACCTTCGTGTGCGGCCAAGCGGTTTCAACGATAGCAGACAGATCTGGGAAGCGTGGGTACAGAGGGTCGATCCGTTGGAACTCGAAGAACAAGCCGAGCTTCTCGCCGATGCGAGAGGCAACTGGGAAGAGATAATTATAGACTCGCTGGAGCGCGTGGACGAAGTTTTGCCCGGCCTCCAAGTCGAAGTATATGTGGTTGTCGCCCCGCCAGACCAGCCCGAGGCGGGCCGGGCGATCGGTCCGAGCAAGATCGGCATCTTCTTTAACGGCGCCTCGCGCAGCGGCGCTTCGATGCGGGCGGAGTTATTCGGATGGCAACGTTGCTTGCCAGCTTTAGTGGCACATGAAATTCATCATGCCGTGCGCTCGGCGAGAGGGGCGGGAAGTCCGACACTGGCCGATGCTTTAGCGACAGAGGGGCTGGCGGAAGCGTTCGCACACCAGCTATTTCCGGACCTCCGCGATAGCTGTGCCCCGTCACTACCGAGCGCTCAAGAGCGAGAGGTGTGGCAGGAGATGCAGCCGCTTCTTGGAAGCGCTAATCCGAACCTATACGAACGCTACTTCACGCGCGGCATCGTCGGGTATACCATCGGCTATAACATCGTCCAGAGTTATCTTGCGCTAAATCCCGACGAGACGTCCGCATCGCTCGTCGGGATATCTGGGCGGGAGCTAATCCAGGCCAGCGGCTACGATCCGTAAGGGCTTTGAAGTTACCAGGACGGATGGCGACCTAAAGGTCGCCGCTACGCCATTTTGTAGGGACAGAGCTTTAGCTCTGTCCGCACTAGTGACTCTGCATTGCTCGGATAGACCTCAGGTCTGTCCCTACCTGAGTCTATCAAGCAGTCTTTGCCCTTCGACAAGCTCAGGGTGAGCGGATAGTGACGACCTTGAGCTAAGGCCAAGTACGAAAATTAACATCGATTTAACCTGTGACCCGCGAGCGAAATTGCTTAAGTTAAGGCAAGCTGCTATTCTTAATAAGGGTTCCGATGAATAGATTTTCGCTACATTCGCGTAAAATTACTTCTATGGTCTCCTCGGTAAAATCCAACTGCTGCCTGAAGAGTTAATCCGGTGCCACGCTACGGCGTAGCGATAATCGGTGGAGGGCCCGGTGGTTATGTGGCGGCTATCCGGGCGGCGCAGCTAGGACTGAAAGTTACTCTAATCGAAAAAGAGAAAGTCGGCGGGCTTTGCTTGAACTGGGGCTGTATCCCCAGCAAGACGCTTCTGCATAGCGCTGAACTCATCGATATCTTCGCCCGCGCAGGTGACTTCGGCGTACACGCGGATGGGCTTCGCGCCGATCTCGGCGAGGCAGTTAGCCACAGCCGTGCGGTGGTCGATCAGGTGGTGAAGGGCATTGAATACCTGCTAAAGCGCAACGGCATTGAAGTTGTCACAGGTGAAGCGTTCCTCAGAAGCCCAAACGAAGTAATCGTCGGCGGCAGCGAAATCGTCGAGACGGAGGCTGTCATCATCGCCACCGGAGCGCGACCACGATCGCTGCCAGGCGCCGAAATCGACGGCGAGAGGGTGCTGACGAGCCGCGAGGCGTTGGCTTTACAGCAGCCGCCAGAATCTATCGCTATCATAGGCGGTGGCCCCGTAGGTGTGGAGTTCGCATACCTTTATAGGGCCTTTGACAGCCATGTAACGCTGATCGAGGCGCTGCCGCATTTGCTGCCGAGCGAAGATGATGATGTCAGCGCGTATCTTGAACGTACCTTCGCAAAGCAGGGGATAGATATCCTTACGAATACGTATTTTGAAGAGTTAGACGTAACGGATGGAGAATGTAGGCTCCGCCTGAGCGGCGCGGCGGGTGAAAAGATAGCTTCCTATGATAAAATACTGCTTGGCGTTGGCGTAAAGGCCAATACCGAAGGCTTTGGCTTAGAAGAAATTGACGTGAACACTAAGAACGGATTTATAAGCGTAGATGAACGTATGGAGACGAACGTCCCAGGGGTATACGCCGTAGGAGATGTAATTGGCCCGCCGCTGCTCGCTCACGTGGCATCGGCGGAGGGCGTCGTCGCCGCTGAGGCGATAGCCGGTCTGCAGCCGCAGGCGCTTTCGTATGTGGACATGCCGCGAGCAGTCTACTGCCGCCCACAAGTGGCGAGCATTGGGCTTACCGAGGCCGAAGCTAAGGCGCGTGGCTATGAAGTAGGATCGGCCCGCTTCCCGCTGAGAGGAATCAGCCGAGCGCTAGCGCTAGGCGAAAGCGATGGCTTCGCGAAGCTAGTGGTAGATCGTGACAGCGATGAGGTGTTGGGCTGTCATATGATAGGCCCGGACGTGACGGAACTGATTGGCGAGGTATCGCTAGCGCGGATGTTACGGGCGAGCGCCAAAGATCTGGCGTCTGCTGTATACGCGCATCCGACGCTATCTGAGGTAGTTAAGGAAGCGGCTCTCGCCACAAAAGGTGAGGCCGTTCATTTTTGGTTCGAAAGAGCTGCGGCGCAGGAACGTAGCAACTAGCGAGGAGGTAACAGTTTCAGATGCGGTCGATCCAGATATGTGGAGCGGGCCGCGCAGGGGATGGAACGAACACGCATATCCAGACCCTGGGCCAGGCCCTCAAAGACCTCGGTGCGTGGACTTTCGTCTGGCGCGAAGAGGTATACTCAAACATCCAGACGCGCGATAGCGGTTTCGGACTGCGTGCCGCTGATGAGCCGATCTACGGTCCCGACGACTACTGGGACGTTTTGGACGCCTTCGATGTAGGCGCTCTAATAGATATTGCCGAAGAGGGACGTGTGCCTCCGATCACCCGGCTGCGGCCGGGCGGTGTTCTGATCTACGACACTTCGACACGTCTCGACTACCCGAACGCTACGCATGAGATCAAGCCGGAAGTTTTGGAAAAGGCGACCGCAGGAAAAGACTTTCGGATTTTCGGTTTGCCTATGGGCCAAATGGCTAAAGATGAACTCCAAAGGTACATCGTCCGCGGCACAATCGCTTCGGGCGTTGTGGCATACCTGCTCGGAATATCGGAAGAGGCGATCCTTAACCGGTTCGCTAAGAGCTTCGGCGAAGGCTCAGAACTGTTCAATTTGAACAAAGATGCCTTAAGGCTGGGCCGCGAGTATGCTCAGCGTGAGGGCTGGCAAGTGCCCGATATGCAGGTCTCCTTCACGCCTGTGCCCAACGACGAGCGGCAGGTGCTGCTCGGTGACGAAGCCATCGGCGCAGGGGCAATCGTAGCGGGGTGTCGGTACTACGCCGGCTATCCAATTACGCCTGCGTCGGAGATCCTCGAATACATGGCGGAGAAGCTGCCTAGCTTCGGCGGCGCGATGGTGCAGGCCGACAGCGAGATGGCAGCAGCACACCACGTAATCGGCGCCAGCGTAGCCGGCGCACGGGCGATGACGGCGACGGCTGGGCCGGGCTTTTCGCTTATGCAGGAGGCGATATCGGCCTCGGGCGTGACGGAAACGCCGCTCGTGATCGTGATCTGCCAGCGTGGCGGCCCCGGTACCGGTTTGCCGACGCGCATCGGCACGGAAGATGTCAACGAGGCTGTCTTCGGCGGCCATGGCGACCTGGTGCGCATAGTGATCTATTCCAGCGAGCCGGAGGACTCCTTCTACGTTATGGAGCGCGTCTTCAACCTGGCGGAGCGCTACCAGTGTCCGGTCTTCTTGCTCGTCGATCAGATGCTGGCTCAATCGAGTTACACCTGTGCGCCGCTCGACCCTTCCCGCTTCACCATCGACCGCGGCAAGCTCTTATCGATAGAGGAAGCAGCAAAGACGTATAACGGCAATGGCAATACGTATAAGCGTTATGAATTGACGCAGGACGGCATCTCGCCGCGCGTCTTCCCCGGCACGCCGGGCATAAGCACTTATTACACCAACACTAACGAACACACGGAGGACGGCTACATCACCGAGGAAGAGACCGTCCGCAAAGTGATGGTGGAGAAGCGCGTCCTGCAGCGTATGCCCATGATAAAGAACGACCCCGACCTGCCGCAGCCGCGCTACTTCGGAGACTCCGACGCGAAGATCGGTTTCATCAGCGCCGGTAGCACGTTCGGGCCTATACTTGAGGCGGTCGACCGCCTGAAGGGGCAGGGAGTGGCGGCGAAGTTCATGGAGTTACGGACGATTTGGCCACTGCACGCTAAGGCCGTTCAGGACTTTATTGAGAGTTGCGATAAGATCTATACGGTGGAATACTCAGCGACCGATCAATTACGGGGCATTATTCAACGCGAGGCGACCGGCCCGAGCCCCAAGTTGCATTCGATTATGCGTTACGACGGTAGATT
>WHTN01000024.1:9654-28825 GCA_009377715.1 Dehalococcoidia bacterium
ATCCTCAAAGAGATGGAGCTAGTTAATATGACAATAGCGATACCGGAAAGACCGATTAAGCGAGCGGAGATAACGGGACCCGGCGCCTGGTGGTGCGCTGGCTGTGGCGATTTCGGCGTCACGGCAGCGACACAGCAGACGATCCTCGAATTGGTAAACGAGTTGGGCGTTCCTCTAGAGAGGATATTCGCTCTCTCGGGCATCGGCTGCTCCAGCAAGGAGCCTGAGATGCTAAGGGTGAACGCGTATCAGGGTCAGCACGGGCGCTCGTTGCCGGTTGCAGTCGGGGTCGCTACGGCGAACCCTAGCTTGACCGTAATCGACTTCGGCGGCGATGGCGACACCTATGCCATTGGTATGGAGCACTTTATGCACTCCATCATCCGCAACGTCAATATAACCCTGACCATCATGAACAACCAGGTTTACGGCCTCACCAAGGGCCAGGCTTCGCCGACCGCGCACACCGGTCTTCGCACCGGCTCGACACCTCAGGGCAAGAAGGGCCGTTCCGTAAACCCGCTACGGCTGGCGATCGCGGCAGGAGCTGCGTTTGTGGCTCGCGGCGTCTCCTGGCAGAAGAACGAACTGGCGGACCTGATGAAGCAGGCGATCTTCACCAAAGGATTTTCCCTGGTAGACGTCTTCTCGCCCTGCGTGACGTACCATAGAGAGCCCGGCTTCCGCGGAAGCGGCCCCATAGTGGACTGGTACCGCCAGAACTACATCACGGACATCCAGGACGCCTGGAAGGATCTCCGCGACCAGGTATTCACTCCCGAAGAGAAAGCCGCCCTGCCTTCTAGCTACGACCCCACTATGCCAGATGCGCGTGTGCACGCTTTGCGCCTCATCGAGGAGGCGGCGAAGATCGGCCGCGAGGTCACCGGCCTGCTCGTGGTGGACGAGACGCAGCCGACGATGGCCGATAACCTTGGCGTCTCGGCGGAGAACCCGCCGGCACTGGTAAACATCGATCTGACGCGGAACTTGCAGAGCTACAACGAGCTGCTCACTGAGTTGCGCTAAAAACTGGAAAACGCCTTGACTTAAAGGCAACTTGTAGGCTAATTTAGAGACGGGGTAACATAAAGAAACATTTAACTTTGTTAATTACTTTAATCAATAGGAGGCAAGATGACTTACGTAATAACAGAACCGTGCATTGATTTGAAGGATAGGTCATGCGTCGATGTTTGCCCCGTCGACTGTATCCACGATGATGGCGATGAGGACCGCAAGCTTTACATCGACCCAGATGAGTGCATTGACTGTGGCGCTTGTGAGCCGGTGTGCCCCGTAACGGCCATATTCGCAGAAGATGATGTGCCGGACGAGTGGAAGGCCTACACCCAGATCGACGCTCAATGGTTTAAGGACAAGGAAGGCGCTCGCGCTGCGACGAACGAGCTTCGCCCCCCTGAGTAAGCCTAATAGAAGTAGTAAGAAGGCCGCCCCAGAAAGGCGGCCTTCTTTCTGCTCGTGTAAAATATAGACGCTGATATTTATCAAGTTGAAGAGGAGCTGATGAAATGACGACTATCGCAAGACCACGTGTCCTTAAAGACACGTACAAGATGCTCATCGATGGCGAACTTGTCGAGTCTGCTTCTGGCGAGACTTTTGAGGCCATCAGTCCCGCCACGTTAGAGCATCTGAGCAATATACCGGACGGCACAGAAGAAGACGTTGAGCGCGCCGTCAGGTCAGCACAAGAGGCAGCGCCGGCTTGGCGTCGGATGGGGATGCAAGAACGCTGTAAGATCTATCTGGAGTTGGCGAGCCGGCTGAGGGAGAAGGTCGAGGATCTGGCGGCCGTGGAAGCCTTAGACATGGGTTCGACCATCAGTGCTATGCGCCGCGATATTGCCGGCGGCATTCACACGATCGAGTACTACACCGGCATCGCTTGGGAACTCAAAGGAGACACGATGCCAAACAGCAACGGTGGCATGCACTTCACGCTCCGGCAGCCGCACGGTGTCTCTGCGAGTATTACGGCGTATAACCACCCGTTCAGCTTCGCGATCCACCGGACGATAGGGGCGCTACTCGCGGGCAATACGTTAGTGTTGAAGCCGCCGGAGCAGGACTCCATCACGTCGCTCATGCTGGCGGAAGTCGTCGCTGAAGTCTTTCCGAAGGGCGTTTGGAACGTTGTGACCGGCTTCGGGCCGACCGTAGGTGCGCCGCTCGTGCGCCATCCAGCGGTACGCCGCATCATCTTCACCGGCAGCGCGGCGACAGGCAAGCTCATCTTTAAGTCGGCCGCGGATGCCGGTCTTAAGTCCGTCACCCTCGAACTGGGCGGCAAGAACCCGATCATCATCTTCCCGGATGCTGATATCGACAAGGCGGTCGCAGCAACGGTGGCCGGCATGAACTTCACCCAGACCGCCGGCCAGTCCTGTATGTCAAACAGCCGTGCCTTCGTCCACGAGAGCATCCATGACGAATTTGTGCAGAAGGTCGCCGACCGCATGTCGAAGGTGCGGGTTGGCCTGCCATTGGATGAGGACGCGCAGATGGGCTCCGTTGTTTCCGAGGCGCAGTACAACAAAGTCATGAGCTACATCGAGATCGGCAAACAAGAGGGCGCAACTTTGGTGCTGGGCGGTGAGCGGCCTTCCGATCCAGAGCTCAAGGGCTACTACATCATGCCGACGCTCTTCGATAACGTCAATATGGGCATGCGTATCGCCAACGAGGAGATATTCGGCCCAGTTCTGTCTGTCCTGCCTTGGAGCGACGAGGAGCGGTTGCTGGCCGACGTAAACGCTGTGGATTACGGGCTAACGGCGGGCATCTGGACGCGCGATGTTCATAAGGCGCTGCGCTTTGCCCACGAAGTCGAAGCGGGCACAGTTTGGATAAACGGCCGCAGCGGGACACAAGGGATGCCACACGGCGGCTTCAAAGACAGCGGCCTGGGCCGGCTCGGCTGCATGGAGGATCTGCTGGCCAATACGCAGCAGAAGTCAGTCAACATAACGATTGAGTAGGGTTCATGTTGCTGCCGGAGCCTATTGGCGTGTGAGAGGGCGACACTTCAAGATAGGCTGAGCCGGGCAAGCATGAGGAAAAACGCCAAGCTTCCTAAGGTATTAGGGAAGAAGATTCAAAAACGAAGAAAGGAGCTCGATTTAACTCAAGAAGACGTTGCCTTTAAAATTGGCATAAGTCAAGCTTATATGGGTTATATTGAGCAAGGCAGATATGCACCCTCGCTTGAAGTGTTGGAAAAAATCGCCCGAGTACTCAAAACATCCATAAGTTCTTTTTAACAGAAGTTATTATCAAAGAAATGCTAAAATTCAAAGTCCAAATTTAGACCCTTAGCGAGCCGCGGAATGCCCTGGCGGCATAGTAAGATTCCGCACCGTTATGATACACGAATACATTGCCGTAGCGGCGATCACAAAAGAGGGCACCGCCGAGTTTTCTAATATCAGAAGGTGTTTTCACCCAGCTCGACGTTTTCGTATCGAAATCTCCAAGTTCCTGCAATTCCCAATATTGTTCTTCCGTTAAAAGCTCAATGCCCATGGCGGCTGCCATATCAATAGCGTTATTTTTCGGTTTATGTTCTTTCCTTGACTCCAGAGCCTCACCGTCGTAACAAACACTTCTGCGCCCTTTAGGACTTTCCGCTGAACAATCATAAAAAATGTATTCGCCCGTCTTTTTATCATGACCAACAACATCCGGTGCACCGCCAGTTCTTTCCATTTCATTGAGTGACCACAGTTTTTCAATATTAGCTTCCAGCTTTGCTTGTACTTTAGCCCATTCAAGACCTTTATGGCGGTTCATGTTTTTCTCAAAACGGGCTTTCAATGCTCTGAGCAGTTCTTCACGTTGTTCTGGTAACGACTCCTTTTTTGTTTCAACGTTTGACATAGTTTTTATGGTAAGAAAACAAGCAGTTCCATTTTTATTTTAACAATATTTTTGTATTTTAGTCATTATTTAAATTAACAGGCTAAAAGCAGAGGCTTCTAAGTAGTTCTTAGATATGATATTAGAGGAGTTTTTCAGAAAATTTTGATGCGATTCCGCGAAGGAGATTGGAACCTTGGCGATTGTGAATGATATTGAATTTAGTTTTGAGAATTTCTGAAATGAGCCGCATTCTCATGACGATGGATTACAGCTTCTGTCCGAAATGTGGTGGGCCGTTGGTCGTTAAGCCCGTAGACGAACGAGATCGACTGGTCTGCTCAGAGTGCGGGTTTATCTTCTACCAGAACCCTACAGTCGGTGTGGCGACTATCATTACGGCGGAGAACCGAGTTCTTCTAGGTCGCAGAAGATCTGGCGAATGGTGTATCCCATGCGGTTTCGTCGAGTGGGGTGAGGATGTCCGCGAGGCCGCTCGGCGCGAGCTTTTGGAGGAAACTGGTTTAGAAGCGGAGATAGGGGATGTCTACGAAGTTCACTCTAATTTCCACAACCCTGAGACGCTGAGCGTTGGCATCTGGTTTTTCGGAAGAGTCACCAGCGGTGGCCTTCTGGCAGGGTGACGATCTCGAAGTCACTGAGTTCTTCGGTCTGGATAAGCTTCCGGAACCTTTAGCCTTTCCAACCGATCGGCTAGTCTTAGAGCGTCTGCGATTAGAGATGAGGTAATCAGAGCTTGAGTATAGCTCGTCTGGCTGTATTGACGGGCTGCCTCCGCGTCTGCTAAATTTCGTGCAGTTGTCTTGAAAGAGAGGAGAAGGAAGGATGCTATACCTAAGTCGTGAAGAAGTTTTCGAGCTTCTTACGCATCAGATGTCTGTCGACGCGGTCGAAGATGGATTGAAGCAGGAGGGTAGAGGCGAAATATGGTTCGTTCCGCGGATTCAGCATGACCTTGAGCGCGGCTGGATCCGTTTCATGCCTGCTGCCAGCAAGGACTACGTAGGCTTAAGGGTCTACGGTGGCTCCATTATGTACTTCCTTTGGGACGCCCATGACGGCAAGCCCCTGGCGATGATGGATGCGCTCGGCATTCGCGACGTACGCACAGGCGCAGTCGGTGGCATCGGCGCCAAGTACATGGCGAAGCAGGGCCCTGTGACTGCGAGCGTGCTCGGCTCAGGGGCAGTAGCGCGCCACGGCCTGTACGCCTTAGATGTCGTCCGCGATATCACGAACGTGAAGGTGTACAGCCCGACGAAAGAGCACCGCGAGGACTTCGCCACTTACATGGGTGACAAGCTCGGCGTGAACATCGACGCGGTGGAGTCGCCCGAAGAGGCGGTCCGTGGCACCGATGTCATCATCACCGGCGCCGGCCGTCACGGTGAGCCGGTCGTCAGAGGTGAGTGGCTGGAGCCTGGTATGTATATCATGGGCATCGGCAACAAAGATGAGCTTGACGACGAAGCGGTAACTCGTTCCGATAAGATCGTTATCGACTCCAAGGCGCAGTTCACATACGAGTGCAAGGACGTGACCGATCAGGTGAACAAGGGGCTGCTGAGCTGGGACGATGTGGGCGAGGTCCACGAGATGCTGGTCGGTCGATTCCCCGGCCGTGAGAACGATAACGAGATCACGATGCTGAAGACGACCGGTACGGCAGTGCAGGACCTCTTCTCTGCTATAGCGTTGTACAAGAAGGCGACCGACATTGGCGCCGGTAAAGAGATGGGCGACATCTTCCCGCGAGCGCACGGCTGGTGGCCCGCCCCGCAACGAGTGTCTTAACAGCTGCTCCTAAGATTTTTAGCCCGCTCGTGGTGAGCTCGTCTGACCATGAGCGGGCTGTGTTTTGCGGACTGTGCCCGGTAATCTAGAAAAGCATAGCATGCGCCCGTGAAGCACGTAGTGCCGACCTCTGGCGAGGAATTACTCAACTTGATGAGCTATCCATCTTCAATTGCAACTGGCGACCGGGGGTCAAAGCCTAAATGGCGGCCCATTGCGCTCATAGGGCTGGCTCTGGTGTTGCTGGCTGCCGGAACAGCTCTGGCGGTTATTAATAGGACCGATGGCGAAGAGACCTGGAGCGATGTGGTGCCGCTGTTCATGGTCGGCTCTTTTGCCTTCGGCCGCTTTGGGTACGTTGGTCTGGCGCCCGCGATAGCGTTGCGCATTGGCGTATGGGCCTTCGGTATAGAGATCAGGGATGGTCATTGCGAGGTCATCGCAGATGACCGTCGAAGACTCACCTTTGGAGAGAAGCAATCTCTCAACAACTCAAGGTCAGCCAAGCAATTTCAGCGTAATAGAACGGGCTGAGAGATTGCTTCGCCGCCTTCGGCGGCTCGCAATGACGGAAGTACCCTATCGCGCTTCGCTGGTCAGTTCGCTTAACAGCGAGGCGACAGCCTGGATCTCGTTCTCGGTATTGAAGTAGTGGACGGAGAGCCGGGTCGATGCGCTCTCCCGCACCTGTCGTGCCACTATTCTGCCGCGCTCCCATAGCTGCTTCACCACGTCCTCTGGCGTCATGCCTTCGAGCGAGAAGCAGGCCAGACCGCAACTGGTCGGGCCATCCTCAGGACTGGCGAGGCGAACGCCGGGGATGTCTGCGAACCGCCGTCGCGCCAGCGCCGAAAGAGCGGCGATACGCTCTTCGATTTGCGCCTGCCCGGCCGACGTCTGAAAGTTGATAGCCGCGGTCAAGCCGGCGGCAAGGGGGCCGCTGGTCGTCGTAAGCTCGAACTTTTTGATCTCGTCGCGGCGTGGCGTGAAGTCACCTTCGAAGTCGTAGTGCTCAGCGGCCCGACCCGCCACGCTGGCCGGCTCGACCATTTCGACGAGGTCTCTGCGGATGTAAAGCGCGCCTATACCGTCCGGCCCCATAATCCACTTATGGCCGGTCATCGCGTAGAAATCGCAGTCCATAGCGTGCATGTCAAGGGCGATATGCCCTGCTGACTGCGCCGCGTCCACCAATACATAGGCGTTGTGCGAATGGGCGAGTTGGTTTAGTTCGAGGAGCGGCAGCCTTACGCCGAACGAGTACGAGATGTGGCTGACGAGAAGCAGCCGTGTCTTCGGCGTCATGGCCGCTTCGATCTTGTCGAGTATTTCCTGGGGCGAGTCCTCTGCTTCCAGCTTTACGAAAGTGACATCGACGCCGTGGCGGTCACGCAGGTAGTATAGCGGCACAACGCCCGAACTGTGCTCCAGATTACAGCTGATGATGTGGTCGTCTTCGGCAAAGGTAAGGCCGTTTAGGACGACGTTAATGCCGTCGGTGGTGTTCTGGCGGATCGTTATCTCTTCTGCAGTGGCGCCAAGGAACTCGGCGATGGCCTGGCGAGTCCTCTCTTTTGTCTCGCGCTCCTCCAAAAGTACATGCGGCAGGGTTGGCCCTTCGAAGTTTTGATGCTCCAGATTGTGGATTACGGCGTCCGTTACGGGCTGCGGTGAAGGGCCAGACCAGCCGCTGTTGAAGTAGAGTGACCTCTCAGTTGCGGGAATCTGCTTGCGGATCTCTCCTATGTCCATGACATCACCAGATGGAAGGGTAGTCCAAGTTTAATGACGGGGTCAGACGGTGTCAATTCCGCGATAGAACTCCGCCGAAGGCTATACGCTTCAGGCGCATTCTGTCTCTGCGACACCCGGAAACCGTTGCCGCGTTTCTGGGCAGGCGGTAAGATAAGTAGTGAAGTAAGAACCTTATAGCGCAGGAGGAACGATGGCAGACGAAACACGGACGTTAAAGGTTGGTGATCTAGCGCCAGATTTCGAACTGAAGGGGCCAGGCGGCGTCAACTTTAAGCTGAGCGACTACAAAGGCAACAAGAACGTGGTATTAGCTTTCTTCCCGGCCGCTTGGTCGGGACCGTGCACCCAGCAGATGCCGACCATCGAGCGTGATAAGACGCAGTTCGAGTCGGCGGAGACGCAGTTAGCGGCGATAAGCGTCGATAACACCTGGACTCTCGATGCTTGGGGCAAGAACCTAGGGCTTAGCTTCCCGCTACTTAGCGATTTCCATCCGAAAGGCGAGGTTAGCAAGCGCTTCGGCGTTCACGACGACGAGCGCGGCGTGAATGAGCGTGCTCTAATAGCTATTGATAAGAATGGGATAGTCCAGTACATCGATATCCACCCCAACCTGCTGGAGGTGCCGGAGAACGCAGACGTTTTGAGCTGTGTGACAGGTCTTTAGTTAATCCTTAGGCGAAGGCTCAGCACAGCAGAATGAAAGGGCGGCTCGCGAGCCGCCCTATTTTATTGAGTGACGCATTAAAGAGCAACGCCCTCGACGAGCGAACTAGTGTCATTGCGAGGCCGCGTCAGCGGCCGTGGCAATCTCTGCACAGAACGGGCTGAGATTGCTTCTCCGCCTTTGGTGGCTCGCAATGACGAAAGAGCTATCTTAGCGATACAGGCTCGAGGTGAGCGGGTAAGGTCGTCGTTAAGGGCTGCGCTATTTGGCGGCGCCGTCGGGTGAGTGTGGCTGTTCGTTCTCGGGGTAAAGGGCTTTGTCCAGCACCTCGTCCATGTGTTCGGTCAAGGTGATGTTCAATTCGCTGCGCACGTCCTCCGCGATCTCGTCGAGTTCATCCTCGTTGTCCTTGGGGATGAGTATGTCTTTGATCCCCGCCCGGTGAGCGGCGAGCACCTTATCCCGTATGCCGCCGACTGGCATCACCTTGCCGCGTAGCGTTATCTCGCCCGTCATGGCGACGCTCTTGCGTACCGGACGCTCGGTGATAGCGGAGATGAGTGAAGTGGCTATGGTCACGCCGGCGGATGGCCCATCTTTCGGTATGGCGCCGGCAGGTACGTGGATGTGTAGGTCGTGGCGTTCGAAGAAGTCCACCGGTATCTTCAATTCTTTGACGCGCGTGCGGGCGTAGGTCACTGCCGCCTGCGCTGATTCTTGCATGACGTCGCCGAGCTTGCCGGTAAGCGTCAAGCGTCCATGGCCGGGGACGGAAGTGGCCTCGACCAGCAGAATGTCGCCGCCGACAGGCGTCCAGGCCATGCCGATTGCCTCGCCTATCTCATCGGCTTCCTGGACGCGCTCCCATGAGAAAGGCGCCGGGCCGAGGATCTCGCCGAGGATCTCGTGATCGAGCGTAAGCGGTTCGTCGTGGCCGCGAGCCAGCCGGCGCGCCACGTAGCGACAGACCGCACCGAGCAGGCGCTCAAGGCCGCGCACGCCGGCCTCGCGAGTGTAGGCGCGCATCATCTGTAGAATAAGCTCGTCGCTTATTGCTAGCAGGTCTTGGGGTATTCCGTTCTCTTCTAGCTGGCGCGGGAGTAAGTAGCGCCGAGCGATGTGGAGCTTCTCCTGTTCAGTGTAGCCGGAAAGCTGGATCATCTCCATGCGGTCGCGCAGTGGCCCCGGTATTGGATCGGTGACGTTAGCGGTTGTGATGAACATGACGTGAGAGAGATCGAACGGCACGTCGAGATAGTGGTCGACGAAGGTATTGTTCTGGGCCGGGTCGAGCACCTCCAGCAGCGCCGAAGCCGGGTCGCCTCGATAGTCCATCCCCAGCTTGTCAACTTCGTCCAGCATAAATAGCGGGTTGTTCGATCCTGCTCGGCGGAATTCCTGAATGATACGGCCGGGCAACGCGCCGACGTAGGTGCGGCGGTGACCACGGATCTCGGCCTCGTCGCGCACGCCGCCTAACGATAGGCGGATAAAGCGACGCCCCAGCGCCCGCGCTATCGATTGGCCGAGCGAGGTTTTGCCCACGCCTGGCGGTCCGACGAAGCAGAGGATCGGCCCTTTGGCGTCCGGACGTAGTTTGCGCACGGCGAGGAAGTCGAGAATACGCTGTTTGATCTTTTCGAGGTTGTAGTGGTCTTCGTTGAGGATCTGTTCAGCGTGATCGATATCTAAATTGTCTTCGGTACCGACCGACCAAGGGAGGTCGGCGAGCCATTCGAGATACGTACGGGCCACCTGGTACTCCGGCGAAGCTGCGGGGATAGTTTCCAAACGCTCGAGTTCGCGGTCGGCCTCGCGCCTGGCCTCGGCCGACAGCTTGGCATCGTCCAAGCGCTGCTTCAGCGTCGTCAGCTCCGGCGTGCCTTCTTCGCCCAATTCCTTTTGGATTGCTCTGAGTTGCTCGCGCAAGATGAATTCGCGCTGGCGCTTGTCCATCTCGCCTCGCACTTGCGTCTGGATTTCGCTACTAACTTGAAGGACCTCCAGCTCGCGGTTCAGGTAAGCGGTAACGAGCCGTAGTCGCTGCTTCACATCGATCGCTTCCAGCACCGCCATTCGCTCTTCGGGTTTGATGGGGATGTTGGCGGCGACGAAGTCAGCCATAGCGCCGGCTTCCGGGATGCCGGCTACGGCGGCCGGTAGTTCTTTCGGCATCGCCTCAGTGAGGTTTACCATCTGCTGCAAGAGAGAGACGACGTTACGGGTTAGCGCCTCGACTTCGATAGAATCGTCCGCGGTTTCGGTAATGCGCTCGATACGGCCCCGCAGCGATGGCGTTTCTTGCTCCAGCGAGACCAGGCGGATGCGCGCGACGCCCTGGACGATGGCCTGCGTCGTTCCCTCTGGCGTTTTGGCCATACGAGAGACTACGGCCAGCGTGCCCAACTCCTCCAATTCGCCGCCGTAGGAGCCGTCCTCCCGCTGCTTTTGGGTGAAGATGCCGATCATCTTCGACGGGCTTGCGGCGGCTTCATCGATAGCTTGTACGTCGCGTTGCTCCTGGGTGACGACCGGTACCATGATGGATGGGAAGAGGACGGCGCCGCCGCTGGGCAGCAAAGGAAGGACTTCTGGGATCTGTGGTTGGGGAGCGGTTGGTGTTTCGGCAGTTCCGATTTGGACCATATCAGCCTTTAATTTCAGCGTTAATTTTTGCTTCACCCTTTACTGAGAGTCGATGCTGATCCGGTGTTCCGCCGCCTGGCTGACCTTGGGCAGGACGATCTCCAGAAAACCATCCTTATAGTTCGCTTCGGCCGCGTCCGTGTCTATAGTTGCTTTGGGCAGCTTGACGGCCCGCTCGAACGGGCCGCAGAAGATCTCCATCTGGCTGAACGACCGGCCGGCTTGCGAAAGCTGATCGCATTTCTGGCCGCTGATAGTGAGGATTTGGCCTACCAGGTTTATTGACAGCGAGCCCAAATCGAGACCAGAGATCTCGACGATAACGATGACGCCCTTTTCGGTCTCATAAATATCCACAAGTGGTTTGTGCATAGGGGGACAGAACTGCGGTTGGCCCGCTAGGGCTGCAAACCGTCGGCGCATCTCATCCATCTGCCGGTGCAAACGTTGCATCTCAGCGATAGGATCGAACATGCTCATTGTAGGCTTTTGCTCCGTTATTTCCCGTTGCGGCCGTTCTTGCTCGCTAGGTCGATGCAGGCGATGGCAGCGACGGCGTTGCCAGGACCGACGTCCATCAATTTTACGCCCTGGGTTGAGCGACCCTGGATCGAAATGTTTTCTACCGGCGTCCTTAGAACGATACCGTCCGCTGATACCAGCATCAGCTCCTGTGAACTGTTCACCAAATGCGCCGTGGCCAGGTCGCCGGTACGGGCGTTCGGTTGGAAGGTGATAACGCCGCTGCCTCCGCGCCCCTTGGACGGGTACTGGCTCAGTTCGGTACGCTTGCCATAGCCGTTGGCGCTGACCACAATCAACTGGTGTCCATCGCGCACGGCCTCCAGGGCGACGACGCCATCGTTTTTGGCGATGTTCATGCCTCGAACGCCGCCGCTTTGGCGAGAGGCAGTGCGCAGCGGCTTCACGGCGAAGCGGATCGCCTTACCCTTCGCGCTGATCAGCAGCACTTCGTCATTTTCACTTACGAGTTTCGCGCCGATGAGTTCATCACCAGCCGCTAAGTCCATGGCGGCGAGGCCGTTCCTGCGCACGACGGCAAAGTCGGAAAGGCGGGACTTCTTCACTTCACCGTTCTTTGTAGCCATGATCATGTAGTCTTTATCGAAAGTCGGCACCGCTACGACCGCGGTTATGCTTTCGCCCTGTTCGATGCTGATCAGGTTGACTAGGGGAATGCCTCGTGCCTGACGGGTCTCCTCCGGCAGTTCATGAGTGCGGACGTTATAGACTTTGCCCTTATTCGTGAAGAAGAGCAGGCTGTCGTGGGTATCAGCGACTATGATGTGGCGCACGGCGTCGTTTTCTCTGGTCACCATGCCCGTGATGCCACGACCACCGCGACGCTGCGGGCGGTAAGTCTCCAGGACCATACGCTTGATGTAGCCGCGGCTGGATAGAGTAACGGCCATGTCTAGATGGGCGATGAGGTCTTCCTCGGAGAAGTCGCTAGCCTCCTGGTCTATGATCTGCGTCCGGCGAGCATCGCCGTACTTCTTCTTAAGTTCGAGCGCATCTTCCCTAATGAGGAGGTCGATCTTATGCGGGTTAGCGAGCAGGTCTTCCAGATATTTGATCTGATCGGTGATCTGCTTGTATTCGTCCTGCAGTTGCTTTCGCTCCAGCGCGGCCAGCCGGCGCAACTGCATATCGAGGATGGCCTGCGCCTGTCGGTCGCTGAAGCGGAAGGGAGCCCGCATCAAGCGCTCTTTTGCCTTCTCCGCCGATTCCGCCCGGCGAATCGCGCGGATGACCTCGTCGAGCATGTCTATCGCCTTCAGCAAGCCGGCGAGGATATGCTCGCGGTCCTTAGCCTTGGCGAGATCGAACTCCGAGCGACGCCGGATGACCTCACGGCGGAATTCGATGTAACGCTCGATAGCGACCTTAATGGTTATCGTCTTTGGCTGGTTCTCCACCAGAGCGAGCATATTGGCCGCAAAGGTGGACTGCATCGAAGTGTGTTTATAGAGGAAGTTCAGCACCTGCCGCGCTTGGCCCTCGCGCTTTAACTCGATTACGACGCGCATGCCGTGGCGGTCCGACTCGTCGCGGATGTCGGCGATGCCTTCGACTTTCTTATCGCGAACAAGATCGGCGATCTTTTCAACAAGCGCCGCCTTGTTGGTCTGGTAGGGCAATTCGTTGATGACGATCTGCTGACGCCCGCCGCGGGCCATCTCTTCGATCTGAGCACGCGCTCGCATTATGATGCGGCCGTGGCCGTGTGTGTGCGCGTTACGAATACCTTCACGGCCGAAGATGATGCCGCCAGTGGGGAAGTCTGGACCAGGAACGATCTTCATCAGATCTTCGGTCGCGGCATCCGGCTTGTCGATTAGGTGAACTATGGCGTCGCAGACTTCGCTCAGGTTGTGCGGTGGGATATTCGTCGCCATGCCTACGGCGATACCAGAACTACCGTTGACTAACAGGTTCGGTAGCCGGGCAGGCAACACCGTCGGCTCCTTCAGGCTGTCGTCGAAGTTAGCTGTGAAATCTACGGTATTCTTGTCTATGTCCGCAAGCAGTTCTTGAGCGATCGCCGCGAGGCGGGCCTCCGTGTAGCGCATAGCGGCGGGTGGATCGTTGTCAACGCTGCCGAAGTTGCCCTGGCCGTCGATAAGCGGGTAGCGCATACTGAAGGTCTGCGCGAGCCGCACCATCGCCTCGTAGACGGGGTCGTCGCCGTGGGGGTGGAACTTGCCGAGCACTTCGCCGACGATGCGGGCGCTCTTCTTATATGATGTTCCCGCTCGTATGCCGAGTTCATCCATTGCATAGAGGATGCGCCGCTGCACGGGCTTGAGGCCGTCGCGGATGTCGGGCAGCGCTCGGGAGACGATTACGCTCATCGCGTAATCGAGGTATGACGCGCGCATCTCGTCCTCTACTTTGATGGGACGTATCTTACCGGCGTTAGAATCTGTGGTCATGGCTGGGTCGATCCTCTCGAAGAGCTTTATAAAACATAAAATGACGAAAATAAGCGCTCTTAGCTAAGAATAACACTCCCCAAGATAGGGGTCAAAGAGATATAGCTTTGCACAAACAGTGCTGTGTGAGGCTATTTTGTCACCCTGAGCACTTCGCTTTGCTCAGCATAAACTCCGCGAAGGTCTTACAGTCAAACGTGTACATAGTTGCTTCGTAAGATTCTTCGCTCCCTTCAGTCGCTCAGAATGACATTTTTCTGTGCAAGGTCAAAATAATAGTGGACGGGCTTCACTCGTCCACTATTATTTCTGTATCGTGATGGCGCTAATCTCCGCTTTCGCGCTCCCAGATCGTGTGGTGGCTCTGACCGCTGATCGCGGTCAGCGTGCCCTGAAGCTCGCGCTCGCGTAGGTCCGCGATCGTTTCTTCGAACATGGCACTGGCGTTATCCCAGCCGCTTTCGAGTAGGCGTTCCTTGATCCGTCGCGCCATGCCTGATTCCTCGAAGAAGGCGATCGAGTGGGGCCAGAAGAAGAATGAGAACCGCTCCGGCATGCCGAAACGCGGCCGCTGCTGGCCGAGCCAGAAGAAGCGCTCTTGTATGGAGTCGACCTTCGGGACTACGGAGATAAAAACGCTGTCCTGGTCGCTGTAGCGGGTATCGACGAGCAGGCGGTCGGGGAAGAGGCGAAAGCCGATGCCGAAGACATCCGAATCTTCGATGACGGTAGAAACGTCGCCTAGGTCTACGAGGACGCCATTTTCTGAATGCATAGTCGATTACCCTCTTTCTAGTGATAAGGCTTGGGAGTTACTGAGCACTCCCAAGCCTAGTTAAATGGAGTGTGGTTTAGTACATCGGTGGCGCTGCAGCAGCGCCGGCCCCACCGTCCCTCTCCGGGATGTCGGTTACGAGGCAGTTCGTGGTCAGCACCATACCGGCGATTGACACGGCGTTTTCAAGGGCGGAACGCGTGACCTTCACGGGGTCGATGATGCCCCTGGCGACGAGGTCGGTGAACTCATCGCGAGCGGCGTCATAGCCGTGGTTCGCCGGCAGACTCTTGATCTCGTTGACGATGACAGAGCCGTCCTGCCCTGCGTTCAGGGCAATGCGGCGGGCTGGCTCCTCCAGCGCCCGGCGAACGATGGCGATGCCTGTAGCTTCGTCGCCTTCGAGCGAAATGCTATCGAGCGCGGACATGGCGTTTAGGTACGCCACGCCGCCACCCGCAACGATGCCCTCTTCGACGGCGGCCCGCGTCGCCTGTACGGCGTCCTCGACGCGGTGCTTCTTCTCCTTGAGCTCGACTTCCGTAGCCGCACCAACTTTGATGACGGCGACGCTGCCTGCGAGCTTGCCGAGACGCTCCTGAAGCTTCTCACGGTCCCAGTCAGATGTGGTCGCATCCATGGCGTTCTTGATAGCCTTGATGCGGTCCTGAAGTGCGCCCTCTTCGCCCTTGCCCTCGACGATAGTGGTGTCTTCTTTGCTTATGACGACGCGGCGAGCATGGCCCAGGTCGGTTATCTCGGCGCTGTCGATCTTGCGGCCGAGTTCCTCGCTGATGAGCTGGCCGCCGGTGATGGAGGCGATGTCGCCGAGGTTGTCCTTACGGCGGTCGCCGAAGCCCGGCGCTTTGACGGCGCAGACGTTGATGGTGCCGCGTAGTTTGTTGACGGCGAGAGTGGCGAGCGCCTCGCCCTCGCAGTCTTCACAGATGATCAGGAAGTTCTTGCTCACCTGGAGAAGCTTTTCGAGCAACGGTACGATGTCTGTGATGGCCGAAAGTTTCTTGTCAGTGAGGAGGATGTAAGGCTCTTCGATTACGCACTCCATGCGGTCGGGATTCGTCACGAAGTAGGGGGAGATGTAACCGCGGTCGAACTGCATCCCTTCAACGTACTCTATTTCCGTTGCGATGCCTTTGGACTCCTCAACGGTTATTACGCCGTCCTTACCGACCTTCTCCATCGCCTCGCCGAGAAGATTGCCGATCTCGTCATCGTTGTTAGCAGAGATGGAAGCTACGTTCGCCATCTGCTCACGGGTCGTGACGGCTATGGCGTTGCCTTTCAGCGCCTCGACGATGGCTTGCGAAGCTTTTTCGACGCCGCGCTTCAAGGCCATGGGGTTGGCGCCCGCCGCTACGTTCTTAAGGCCTTCGTTGACGATCGACTGGGCGAGAACGGTAGCCGTGGTGGTGCCGTCACCCGCAATGTCGTTTGTCTTAGACGCCACTTCCTTGGCGAGCTGCGCGCCGATGTTCTCGAACGTGTCATCGAGGTCGATATCTTTCGCTATGGTCACGCCGTCGTTGGTGATCGTCGGGGCGCCGAACTTCTTGTCGAGGACTACGTTACGCCCTTTCGGGCCTAGAGTGATCTTTACAGCATCGGCTAGGGCGTCGATGCCGTTCTTTAGCGCTTGTCTAGCATCTTGATCGAAGATTAGTTGCTTGGCCATTTCTCCTCCACTTCAGAGTTTATATATTCTTATATTAGCACTCTTATCACGAGAGTGCTAATATAATTTACCCGACTTACGCAAACGCTGCAAGAGTACTCCGCAGAAATTACTTCTAGTTCTCGTCACGTTCTTTCCACGTTGTAACGATGTTGCAGTATTAATACTCTTGGATGACCCATTGTACACGTCTGTACCGTAAGTTGTGAAAGAACAATGGATAAAAGCCTGCAGCTACGCGGGTAATCACCATCATCTGTTCCGCTCACCTGTCGCCGCAGCGACTCGCCTTTGGAGAGAGCTTGTCGAGGGCGAGGCCCTAATCTTTGACTTCGTTCAGCATGACATAGGCAAAAACTCCCGTAACAGCGTAGCTATCCTTATGCTCTTTTTGTGCAATACCTCAGATAATATAGGCGCGTGAGCGCTGGAAGAGCTTCGGAAAACTGGTGCCATCGACCTTCAGGATAGCGGCGTACTTGCGAGCATTCTCTAAGTAGTGCTGTTCGCCAGTGCGCCGGTAGAGGTTGAAGTTGTCCAGGAGCTTATCTGCGATTACGTTCATGTCGAAGCCGAGAATATAACGCTCGCTTATTTCGCTGAGCGCTTCCACGTAGACCTCAAAGTAATGGGAGAGCTTGTAGAGTACCGCGCGTTGTTCGGTCAGTTCAGCTAGGTCATGCTGGGCTGCTAGGCCGTAGCATTCTCGGCCGGTGGAGATGTAGTACGTGCGGTCGATGTGCGGCATCGGCTGAAGGCCGCGCATCCTGCCGGAGCGGCGGCCGCCGCGCCAGCGGAGACTGCGCGGGAAGAGGCCAGTGATAAAAAGCGCGTTGTCGGCGTACTTACGATAAGCTTCGAAGAGGTTCTGGAAGTGATTTGTGATCCCCTGCATCTCAGCGAGTAAATCCGAGAAGTAGAAGGCGTAGTTTTGCCGCCCTCGCTGGATGGGGAAAAGCTCACGCGTGAACAAATAGCGCGAGAGTAGATCGCCGAGGTAGTCGATGACCCCGGCGTCACGGCTACGCTTTTCTACATATAACGCTTTGATGACGAAAAGATCGAAGAGGCTGCGGATAGAGATGCTTCTGATCTCGCCGATGTCGTTGTAGAAGACGCCGATAGTATGATCGACGGCCTGGACGAAATGGCTATCGACGACGTTTTCGCCATCGTGCTCTTTTATCGTCCGTTTAAGCGCTTGGACGGAGGTTTCTATGTCTTTCGCTGCGCTTTGCATGCCAGCATCCTGTTACCCCAACACCCGGATTCGTCCCCGCACTCCTAGCATTCCATATGCGATGCTTATTGGGCAAGCAGCGTACGATCACGGGTCCTGGAGCCAGACGGTATCAGCGGTGACGTTCATCACGGCAATGTCGCTAGGGCAGAACTCCACCAGGGTATTGAGAATGTCTGGCGCTTTAGGGTCGAACAGAAACCATTCCTGTTCCTGGGCGTTGAACCGGGCTGCGATGTTGAGAACGCCATCGTCGATTAAGTTTTGAGTTGCCTGGCGAGTGGGCACGCATTCGTCCTGACGCCAGAAGTCGAAGTTCCAACCCCCGAAAAGCGGCACTTCGATCACCGGCTTAGACGTAGGAGTCGGTGTAACCGTCGGTGTGGCTGTCGGCGTAGCCGTTGGGGTTGCGGTGGGCGTCGGAGAGGTCACCTGCGGGAACACGCCTGACCAAAACCCTGGCTGGATCTCGTAGTTCGTGCTTCGCGATTTGTCCACTATGGGCTGGCCAATCGTCGCTTCATTGATAAAGTTCGTCGACTCGCTGTTTCCAGCGCCACCGCCGATAACGTTCCAGGAAAGGTCGTAATTCTCCGATTGCTGCGCTGCTACCATGGCAGCGACAAGGAAGCAGATGGAGAGCGCTCCTGCTATAGCTACTGTCTTATATTTCCACATCGATATTCCCTCGTCTTTCTGTCTAGACGTTAGACGGGGGCTAGTAGATCAACAGGTTGAATTCCGCAGGCGTAAAGGCGCCACCAACTTGCACATCGGGGTCCCAGATGTGCAAGTTTACGTCTTCGCTTCCGGGATCGCACCATTCGGTGCCAGCTACGCAAGAGGCGTTCCTGGTGTCGGTCTCGTTCGCGTCAACGGTGCACACAACGAATCTCTGGGAGACGTCGAAGCCTACATCGATGGTGTACTGGCCGGCGGTGCCTGAAAGGACCGTTATCGGCTACCAGCAAGTTGCCTTCGTTTTCGGCGGCTCCGATTCGCACGGTGGCGCTAGCGCCGTTTATTACGATGGTGTTCTCGCTAGAAGCGTTCTGGGCAAAAAGGCTCGTCAGCGTAAGGTTACCGGTCATGGTATCGCCTTCAGTGTTGACGAAAGCGTCGTTCAGGTCAGTGGGGGTTAGGCCGCCGATCGTCTCCGCGTTTTTCGCCACTAAAGAATAGGCAACGGATGCTATACGCTGTCGAGGCGCGAGGGTCTCACCCGCAACCTGCACCTCCATATAGGCGGCGCCGCCCGAGAATACTCCGGGCTCCAGGGGGACCAGGTTGCCTAAGGTTACAGTAAACAGACCGTTTTCAGTGGCCACCGGCAGGGGCGCTGTAGATGGCGAAGTGCATATTGTAGCTGCCATCGACTACAGGCTGGCCGGTATCGGGATCGGCCAAACGGCCTTGGTAGGTCATTATAGTCGGAACGTCGGGAGCGGCGGCTGGCGCGCTACCGGGGCCGGCGCGGACAACTTCGCCAACCGCTAGGTAAATAACTACCGCGCTCACTAGGCTTAGCGCTGCTAAAGACGCGCCGATGCTCCAACGTTTTGACATGTGGTGAAAGCCTCCCCTCCAAGATCTACAAACGCAAGCGTACTTGCTTACTTATAAGGCCGTTTAAAGGGCTTGTCAAGATTGCGGAATGTTGCCGTAGAAATCCGACAGTCCATGTATGCTCATGGACATGTCGAACCTTACGTTTATCGTCTTAGCCTGGGAACTTTACCAGCAG
>WHTN01000025.1 GCA_009377715.1 Dehalococcoidia bacterium
GCCTCGATCCCCACTTCTCTCAGCTTGGCTATATAGACATCGACAGTATCTCTATTGGTTTGCGACGGGATACCGCCATCCATGGTGGGCTTCCAGCTTCCTTCCGTGACACCGGCAGCCTGGAGTAGCTGCTTTGCCGTCTGGATATCGTACTTCAGGTGTTGTCGGAGTTCAGCGTCAGGCAATACAGCGTCCTCAGAATCTACGTAAACGCCGGCGTTTATCCAGGCGTTGTTGAAGAGGACGTCTTGAATGAGCGAATCGCGGTCGATAATCATGCCCAGGGCCTGCCTCACGCGCAAATCGTTGGTCGGGCTCTTAACCGGCGAATACCAAAGCCTCTCGCCCCCTGCACCGCCGGTCAGCTTGGCGTCCACTTCTTGCAAGTCTGGCACGCCCTGCTTGAGAAGACGGTTGATTTGGTCATTCCCGGCTACATTGAGGACCTGACCCGTCCGGAAAGCAGCTTGCGCGGTTTGGACATCGGGGATGATGATCCTCTGGAACTCGTCAGTGTACGGTAATCCCTGCATGAAGTATTCGGGATTGCGCCTCATTCTTGTTATCTGGTCGGGCACCCACTCCTCGAATATCCAGGGACCCGCGCCGATGATCGGCCCCTGTTCGAGATCACCGTTGACTTCCACACTCTCGTGCGGGATGACCTGCGAGCGCTGATCCTGTACCGACCACAGGAAATCGGCGTTCGGCTGCTTCAAGGTGAACCTGAGCGTATAGTCATCCACTGCCTCGAACTTATCGACAGCCTGAAAGACGGCGGCGTTAACCTTCTCATCTATCTTCGTTGGAAGCTATAAACGACGTCCGCGGCCTTGAGTTCCCGGCCGTTGACTGGAGCGATGTTATGAAACTTCACCCCGTGGTGAATATTTAATACCCATGTGGTAGGGTCAGGGTTCTCCCAATTTTCCGCCAACTCGCCGATAAACGCGATTTCGCCGGGATATTTTGAGAAGTCGTGCTTTACAAGCTTGTTGTAAGCGAGCCCCATTCCTTGGAATAGCGTGTGGGAGATCCTGTGTGTATCCATGGTTGGCGCCACTTCGCTAGTTTGGGTATAAGCGAAGGTCCCGCCTTGCCTGGGCTGCTCGGCTGCCGCTCCTGTGCCGGTAGGCTGAGCGGACGGTTCTTCCTCGTCGCCACAGCCGATTACGGCGGCAGCAGCGAGCCCCGCACCCCCTACGGCGACTCCTTGGAGCATGCGACGCCGGCTTATCTGCCGTTGCCAGAACTTCTGCCAGTAGTCCTGTTGCATAGTGCCTAGCTCCTTTCTTCAATATGTATTACTTGCCAAGATATGTATATATTATGCGGAATTTCTTGTCAATGGTTATATAAAATGTGTTGATACTTCAGACATCGATGCCCTAAAAGGGAGGCTCATTTTGTTATCGACCAATGTTCACATGACAATAGGCAGGCTAACCTACTACAATACGAATAACATGACCACAAAGTATCCCGATCTCCCTAAAATGCCCCATTGCAACGGTTGCGGGGACTGCTGCGGACCTACCTTAGCGAACTCTAAGGAGATCCAGCGGATAAAGGATTACGTCAAGGTAAGCAAAATCCAATGGGTTGAACACGACGACCCCACCATCTGCGGCTTCTACAGGCCGGCCGCGGGCGACGAAGCGCCAAAATGCGCCGTTTACCCGGTCAGGCCGTTCGCCTGTAGGCTGTTCGGCGTAGCGAGAGAGATGTCCTGCCCTCACTTTCCGGAAGACGCAACGGTCAACTTCCCTCCTAGCAAAGGCTACCAGCTTGGCCTGATGACCCCTTCGGACCGGCTGCTATGCCAGGCGTTCGCTCCGGATGGGGGGCGAAAGATGCTGAACGCCGTCAAAAAGTCGGGGGCGCGCTTGCAGAAGGTCACCCAAGAGTTGGGTATCGTCCACGAGGGCGGCTACATGACGAAGAACTAGTT
The DNA here is from genome assembly GCA_009377715.1 of Dehalococcoidia bacterium. Classification (GTDB taxonomy): domain Bacteria; phylum Chloroflexota; class Dehalococcoidia; order SM23-28-2; family WHTN01; genus WHTN01. The sequence goes on from WHTN01000025.1 coordinate 1,952, forward strand.
CTTCAGTCTTTCCTGTCCTTACCTAAACCTACAATTCCTACATCCCTTATCACTACTGTAATTGCTGCGCGTCTATATGGTATTGAGATGAATACTAGCGGCTGCTTTTTTCACGTGAAGTCCTTTCTAGACAAATATGATGCTATAAACAACGATCGCGAAAAAGGAGGAGTCTATGACGTTTGGCTCAGGCCGAGGCTTTGAAATATTGCCAGGATATGAAGTTTATACGGAGGATGGCACACGGATCGGCCTCGTTTCCGAGGTCAGCGAGGCTGACTTTAAGTTAGATGAGACTACGCAGCAGCATGCTCCATGGCTAAGTTATTCGCACGTAGTGGCTGTAGCCGATAAGCAGGTAACGCTAGACGTTACCGAGTCGCAGCTTGAAGAGGTCTTCGGCGGTACGACGCAGCAACCAGGCATTTAGATGACGAAGGAGGAATTGAATTAATGTGTGTATCTTGTGGGTGTGGTAAATTCCAGGACGATCACGGAGATAAGCGCAACATCACGCTAAGTGCGTTAGAGGAAGCGGCCTCTGCCGGCGGCATTAGCAGGGATGAGGTGTTTCAGAATATCTCCCAGGCCAGCCAGCAGGTCAAACAGCAAAGTCCGGACGATAAGCCGAACAAACTACCAAGCATGAGGCTCGGAGATATTAATGATCTCCGAGCCTCATGGCGTTCAGCGCAAAGGCGTTATGCCTGGCGAGGAGCCCCTTGCTGGGCGCCGCCCTGCATAGTCTCTGGCAATTTTTCGATGATACGCTTCATGTCATCCTCGGTGAAGGCGCGCATGCTTTGAGTACGGACAAAGCCACGTGAGCCAATGTAGAGCATGGCCGCAGCTAGGCTCTCGTCATCGGGAAACTCCATGATCCGGACTTCGTCGTACTCACCTTGCGTCCAATATTGTGCGACAAGACGGCCGCCATTATTTTGGGCGGTAGTTCGCGCGCTGTTAATGCAGTTTACGGTATTCTTTGCCGCGGCAGCGCCCGCTTCCGTCCACTTGATAAGTATCACGTAACTCTGCATGATCTCCTCCTTTTATTTGTAGTTATTCGTTCAGAACAGATAAGAGATAGCAGCAGTCATCTGTTCACGATCGCGTACGGCTCGACATGTGGTTCAGTATGTGGCGACTCACCATGGACTCGAATCTTTAAATGTCGCTGATTGGGTTTCTGCCGAAATCTTTCAGCAATCTCTTCTATCGTATATGAGATTGTACGCAGTTGCTCCGCGCCTGTCATCCTACCTTTCTTGCGCCAGACCCAAATCGTTCTAATATTACTCGTTATGATGAGTTTCGCATGATCTCTCTTCGCGCTGTCATCAGCATGCACCCATACTGCGTCGTTCACTTGACACCAACTGATGATCTCAGGGTCTTTAATGCCGTCTTGTCCACGCCACACTAAGTATACGGACGTAAAGTCATAGTCCACTAATGCCAATGCGTCTGCGACGTTACGGTCAAGAGAGGAATCAAGGAGAAACCGAAAATCACGTAGAGGTAAGAGACTCCTCCCATTGAATTGCAGCCTCTATCTCCTCAGTCGTTAACTGAAAGGAACTTGCTACATAGTCCTTGGCATCCCCCGCGTTTATCATCCCCCAGACAGTTCTCGTAGGGATTCGCGTACCCTTAATACAAGGCGCACCGAACTGAATTTCAGGATCTAATAGGACACCATCCTGTGGCTCCCAGGTTGCAGCTATTTTATCCTCAAAGGTAAGCCCGTGTACTGGCACAATATAATCCCGAAAGAACTCAAACGCCGCCTGTCCGCCACGGCTAGCCTCAACCAAACTGTTCTTAAGGATGGCGAAAATTTCAGCGCGGTTTTCATCTCCAGAATAGCGTGGGCTGGTTGGCAGGGTCCAAAGCGCTTCAACGGCGAAAGGACGTGGATGACCAACATACTCCCTGAGATAATTTTCGGTGTCATCAATAAGTTTAAAGCTCGCTCCAGCAGCTCGTAATGCGGCAATCACGCGCATTGAGACCATGTCTTCAAAAGTTAAGAGAAGCTCCCGTCCAGGGACATCGCTAAGGGTCTCTAGCGCCAGCCCTTTTCGTATCCAGCGAATTAGGTGACGGGATGTAACCTTGTAGAAGTTCTGGTCTCTTTGCTGAGCCACTTCATATTTAGCACGCTCAGCCGAGTAGATATACTTGGCTGCTTCGGGCACCTCGTAAATGCCCTCATAACTTTCGAAGCTAATTGGATAAGTAGTCGCCATCAGGTGCCTATTGTAACTTAAACTAAATTTCTTTAAATAGACTGTAATAATATCCTAGTTGTTATCCAGCTGTTGCGACTGCAGTATGCGGCAAAGGTTCATCGTTTAGCAGTTCGCGAGCGTGTTGGATCGACGCTTCGGTTACCTGGCTGCCCGATAACATACGGGCGAGTTCGCAGGCTCGGCCATCGCCCTCCAGCGGGGCGACGGTCACCGCTGATTTATCCCCTACGTCGACTTTCTCCACGACCAGATGCCAGTCTGCAAGACTGGCGATCTGCGGCAAATGTGTAACAGACAATACTTGGGCATACTGGGCAACGCTGCGTAGCTTCTGGCCAACGGCCTCTGCCGTTCTGCCGCCTATACCCGTATCGATCTCGTCGAAGATGAGAACAGGGATATCGTGGCTGCTTTGGAGGCTCGCCTTGAGGGCGAGCATGATGCGCGAGAGTTCGCCACCCGAGGCCGTCTTTGCCAGAGGCTTCAACGGCTGTCCAGGGTTCGTGCTTATGAGGAACTGCACTTCGTCGATACCGTCCGGCCCAAACGGAGAAGCGCCATCGACGCTAGCCTCATCGTTTACCGAACGCGTCTCGATGGCGACGCGGAACTCAGCTTTTTCCAGCGCCAGCGCTCCGAGGTAGTCCTGGACCGTTCGCTCCAGTTCTGCCGCCAGTGTCGAGCGCGCTTGTGATAATGCCGTGCCGGCATCGGCCGCGGCTCGGTGTAAACGCTCGCCTTCTTGCTGCAACTCCTCCAACCTCTCGACACCATTCTCCAGTTGGTCTAGTTCGCTTTGGATAATGGAGCGATAGGCGATGATGGCTCTGGTATTATCGGCATACTTGCGCGTGAGGCGCTGGATAAGATGCAACCGCTCCTCCACTTCGCTCAGGCGTTCAGGGTCGAACTCCAATCTGCCAAGATAACGCCCGGCCTCGAACGACACGTCCTGGATGATGTTTTGCGCCTGCGATAGCTGTTCGAGCCACTGGCTGAAGGCGGGATCGATGTCTAAGATGGCCGCTAGCGACTGGGCACTTTCAGCCAGGCGATCGCCGGCGGCGCCGTCGCCGCTCAGACCCTGCGCAAGGCCGTTAAGCTTATCGGCGATCTTTTCGGCGTTGGCGAGCAGCTGACGCTCCTGGGCCAGTTCGTCCTCTTCCCCTTCTCTGAGCTGGGCCTTATCTATCTCATCCGCTTGGAAGCGCAATAAGTCCAGGCGCTGGTTACGTTCGCGTTCGTTCTGATTTATCTCGGCGATAGCCCGTTCGACCTCGCGCAATTGGCGATAGGCTTTTCGATATTCCTCTTTGCGTTTGTGGAGGTCTTCCCTGCCGAAGCTGTCCAGCAGGCGCAGGTGGCTCGACGCCTGCAACAGCGACTGATGTTCATGCTGGCCGTGGATGTCCACGAGGCAACCGCTAAGCTGGCGGAGCATACTTAAAGTCGCCGGTCTACCGTTTATACGGATGCGGCTGCGACCGGTTCGAGAAAGCTCGCGCGAGAATATAAGGGTGTCATCGGCGCCGATCTCAAGAGCCGCTGCAACGTCACGCGCCTGGGCGCAGCGACTCAGGTCGAAGGCTGCCTCCACGAGCATCGTCTCCTGGCCCGCGCGTATGAGATCGACATCGCCTCGTTCGCCAAGTAAAAAGCTCAAAGCCTGAATGACGATCGACTTTCCGGCGCCAGTCTCGCCGGTAAGGACGTTGAAGCCGGGCTGAAACGATACGGTCAACTCATCTACTATGGCTAAGTTGCGAACGAAAATTTCGGTTAACATCTTTAGCCCTCCAGACCTCAGTTACATGCACTATACGAACACGTGTTCGTATATGTCAATACCTCACGAATCGATCAGGTTACTAAGAAGAGGTGCTATAATCTGCCCGAAACCCATTGAAGGAGATGACTATGTCAGAAGAGAATAAAGCTACCGTCCGGCGCTATTTCGAAGAGATCTGGAGCAAAGGCAACTTCAACGTGGCCGACGAGATAGTCGGCGCGCCCGGTGGCGGACCCGCCGACCCTCCGAAGATGAGTGCGGACCGAATCAAGCAGGTAGTAGGTGGCATGCGCCAGTCTTTCCCCGATATCAAGTACTCAGTTCAGGAGATCGTCGCCGAAGGCGATAAGGTGATGGTCTTTTGGACGGCGCAGGGCACTCACCAGGGGGACTTCCGGGGCATCGCGCCAACGGGTACGCAGATCAACCACCGGGGATTCGATATGTACCGCCTAGAAGGCGGCAGGATCGTCGAGCGTCCCGGCGGATTTAACGATGATCTAGGGCTTTTGACGCAGCTCGGGGCGGTAAATCCACCGCCTGCACGATAGGCAACTTCGCAAGGAAAAAGCCGCGACCGAATTGGCCGCGGCTTCGTTTTCTTAAACGCCGAGCACGCCGGACTGCGAGAGAGCCTTTATCGAGAGGAAAAGGCCCATTGCCACCAGCGCCAGCGCTCCACCCACCGGCAGCAGCCTAAGCAATCTCTCAAGGCCGAAACCGTTTGGGGTTTGTGAGGCCGCACCCGCGCCCGACAACCGCCTACGTCGAACGACCCACCACTCCAGTAGTCGCCTCGCGTAAACAACAACGAGACTCCACATAGCCAGTACGATAGCCAGGCCGACGCTGAAGGCGAGAATGAGGGCGATGCCTAAAGCGATGCGGTCTAATGAGACGGCAGCGAGGAGAACGATCAGCGCGGACGGGCTGGGCGTAAGCCCGTCCGCGAGGCCGAGCCAGATCAGGCTCTTCCACCCGACGGGGGCGCCGAACTGTGCTGCTTCTAACCGGCCGTCTACTCGGTGACGGTGTCTGTGCGTATGCTCATGCGCGTGGTCGTGGTCATCTTCGTGACCGCGATCGTCGGGATGTTTATGACCGATCGCCGCAAAAGAGAGCGGGAGCCCCCCGAGCCGGGAGATGAGCAGGCGTAGGCCCAGGCCGGCGAGAGTGATCCCCGAGATCAGCGTTAGCCAGGGATAGAGCCGCTCAGGCAAGATAAACTGCGAGAAATACAGCGTGACGACGCCGATGAGCAACACGCCAACGGTGTGAGTCGCGGCGACTGTTAGCCCCAGCAACATCGTTTGCCTAAGGGAGCCATGCGTTCCAACGAAGTAGGCGGCGACGAACGTCTTACCATGTCCCGGCTCTAATGCGTGTAGGGCGCCGAAACCGAGCGCTGCCAGTAGCGATATGATGAGCACGGATACGGTGAGGTCGTCGATAGCGATGAGGGAGGCGAAGGCGTTGCCCGAGCTTCGCGACCCCGCGGTCACGGAAGCTTCCACGGGAGGAGCGCTGACTCCAACGCCAGGTGTAAACGCTACGGTCGCCTCAGTAACGTCCAATGGACTCGAAAGCAGATCATCCGGATAGAAGCGTAGTTCGTCGCTTATGTCCTGTGTCGGCGCGGTCGATTCTTGCAGGGGCACGCCTTCGCCCGTCCGTAATACGATCTCCCGCCAGCCCAGCCGTTCGGGATAATTGTCATCTTGATAGTGAATAGTGGCGCTCGAATCCGATACTGCCGTTTCTAGCACTAACCGAAGACGCAGTGTCGAGAGTCCGCCCTGCCCCGGCGGGAAGCTCAGCTCTTGCGAGAGCAGCTTAAGGTCGCTCTCTTCGCCGTTCAGCGTTAGACGCACATTTTTAAGAAGTTCATCGGCCTTCTTAGACGCGTAACTCGCGTTCTCCGATCCGTCCACGTCGCCATCGCCATTGCCGTCGATAGCGTCCATCTCTTGGAAGGCCGGTATCTCGGCCATGTCGAGGACGTAATAAACGCGAACGACATCCGAGTACAGTTCAATGCGGCTATAACGGTTGACGGTGAAGTTGCCCAGCGGGTGCGCCTCGGCCGATTCGGGCTGTGATGCCAGCCAAGCAACCGACCCGAAAGCCATTACTACGGCTGCGCATATAAGCAATGTTAAGCGTGATCTTAGACAATTCATCGTCTACCTCCGCCCCATGGATCGCAGATCTTGAAGCGTACTCGCTGCCATGCCAGCGTGCAAAATCGAAAAGCGGGGGTTGATACCTACGGCCTGTTCTAAGTAGTCCCTTGCGATTTCATAATAGCCCATGCGGTATGAGATCATGCCAGCGTGGAACAGGACTAAGGCATCCTTAGTCCCTAACCGCATGGCTTCCAAAGAGTAATCCCGCGCTTCTTCATAGCGCCCAAGTTTGTAGAGAGCCCAGGCGAGCACGTCTGCCGCTTGAACGCTAGGCTGCTTTTCGTAAAGAGTGCCAGCTTGACGTAGGGCCTCGTCGAGGTTTATATCGTGATCCGCAAGAAACAAGGCCATCTGGAGATCGGTATTGATACCATTAGCTTTGTACAGGCCATCGATAGCTCCCACCAGTTCATACTGCCTCGCAGCGTCGGCCTCTCGTCCTGCCGAGCGGTATACGTCGCCTAGAGCGATGATATATTCGGGAACTGGGTAGCGGGCTACTACGTCTTCATATAAGGAGGCTGCCTCATTGTAATCCGCGCGAGCAGCGTGTATCTTGGCGATTCCGGCCGAGGCGTCCAGAAAACCTGGGAGGGCTTCTAGGGAGCGTTTGTATTCGTTCTCTGCTTCGTCTGTCTCGCCTAAATTGAAGTGAAGGTGGGCGATCTGCGCATGCGCCCAGGCGGTGTTCTGGGTCGAAGGCCGTTATCGAAGGCGAGGGCGTTCCTCCACATCTGTTTAGCGCCTTCTATTTCGCCTCGTAACTCAAGCAAGTGGGCCATACGGCTGAAGGATGATAGGCCGGGCGAGATCTCAACCATCCCTGTTGTAGGCTTCGAAGGCTTGCTCATATTCCCCTAACGCTATCTGCGCATCCCCAAGGACGCCATAGCCGAACGCTTTACTTGGGTCCGTAGCTATCGCCTTCTGCGCCATCCCCAGGGCGTCGGTAAACTGGTGCTTAAAGGCGTGTACTAATGCTAGCTGGGCATTGGCCTCATAATTATTTACGGGAAGAAAAACCAATGAAGATTCCAAGGCGGCCTCGGCGCGGGTATAGTCCGTCATGTCGCCCGTCTGACGCGCTCGACGAATGTACAAGTCCGCGAGCTTGTTATAACTGACGAAGTCCGCGGGGTCTGCCTTTACCCGTTCTTCGAAGAACCGAATCGTCGCATCCGTCGTCTCGATGAGGGCACTGGAAGACATTAGACTTCCAGTGCCCTCAGAGCTACCACAACCGGCAAGTGAAGCAACCAAGACGAGCACGGCGATCAGAGCGAACGTGAGTCTGATCCGTCGGTTCGATCCTATTCTTTTGCCCTCGCCTTGCATCATGCTCGCCTACCTACGCCTACCTGACGGGCTTTCGGCGCATTACCAGAAGACCGACGCCAGCCGCTAGGACTACTCCACCGCTTATGGCGAGCGGGAGCTGCCAGTTAAGACCATCGTTTCCATCGGAGCTAAGGCCGGTGTTTGGCATTTGCGCAGGAGCAGCAGGCGTCCCGGTAGCAGACGGAGTGCCGGTGGCGGCTGCCAGGTGCGGCGCTGCCAAGTAAGGGAACGCGGACAGGGCTTGCTTATCATTGCCATCGACCCCGTCGGAAATTCCCGCCGTAGCGCCGCGGTTCAGGACCAGTCCGAGCGCCGTATCGATGACGTCATCTTGAAGCCGACGGCCATTCGGGAACTGGACCGGCATGGAGAAGTCTGTGGTCACGACGTAAGGTACCAGGGCCGCTGTCACCTGCTCAGGGCTCAGGTTTCCCAGCGGCCCACCATCTTGAGGAGTTCCGAACAACGAATCAACAGCGCCCCTCAGAGTCTGAATCGTACTCTGAATCGGCGCCGCAAACTTACTAACATCCGTCTTAGGATCGGAAGTCTGGTTAAAGTCGTTCTTCTGCTCTGCTGGGACAAGCGCAGTGTTGACGGCCGGGATCGCCACGCGGTCGATCTGGCCGCTGCCGCGATCGGTGGAGCCGAAAACTTTAATACTGCCAGTGTTCGAGTTAGCGGCGCCTGTAAGGGCCGTTATGGGCAATTCGATAACTAAGGCCGACACGTTCGTTCCGGCGAAAGTGTCCGAAGCCGACTCCCCGGCCGGCCTAAGGCCGCTCGCCGGCGCCATCGGGTTGGCGACGAACCTCTGGAAGCCAACGAGGTCGAAGAAGAAGGGATCGTCACGCTGTCCCGCGAAAGCCTTGATGGGGCCCTCGGTGGTTACCATAGGCTGCGCTGAACCCGGGGGCGTTGTCTGCCCCATAATCGGCTGCGACCCTAGTCCGGTAATGGTGAACGAATCACCTGAGAATTCTACTTCAGCTGTAGCGTCCGGATTTAGGTCTCCGGTGTTGTCAACGATTATTCTGAAAGTAACATCGGAGGCAAAGTTGCGATTAGCATTATCGGGTGGCGCAGTTAAGGGATTTACCGTCATCACCACCACTAGATTGTCATTATTCTCGGGGCTACGGAAAGCGAAAATATCGGCTATGTCTGCGGTTGAATCGTTTTCTACGCTGGGAGAGTCCTTATGATCGGCCCCCCTTGTCGGGGCCATCGGTATAACCGAAGCCGATAGCAGAGCAATACCTACTCCAACCATTAGGATCGCTCGACCCCGAAACAAAGTTCTTAAAAGTTTCCTCATACTACATCCTCCAAAATTCTATCTAGACGTCAGTTCTGCGCTGTAGCTTTTAATTCGTGGAGCGTTCGCGCCGCCGTTTCAGCATGCAACACTGAGAATTGTGGGCTCAGTTCAAGCGCGCGCTCCAAATAATCGACCGCTTGCTCGTTGTTCTCCGTGCTCTTGTGGACCATGCCGGCGCGGAAAAGCATCACTGGGTCCTGAGTGCCAAGCCGCAACGACTCCTCGGCATAAGGAAGCGCCTCTTCATAGCGTCCCGATTTGTAAAGCGTCCAGGACAACCCGCTGGCAGCCTGGATGCTCGGCCGGCGCTCATATTCGAGGCGCGCCTGCGTTAGCGCTCCCTCCAAGTTACGGTCGTGATCTGCGAAGAACAGCGCTAGTTCCAGGTCCGTGTTCGCGCCGTTCGCCATGTAGAGCTGCTGGATCGCTTCGACGAGTTCGAATTGTTGCTCGGCCTCTCCGGTCTGGCCCAAGACCAGATGCACATCCCCAAGCGCTCCGATATATTCGGGGACCGGCACCTTCTCGATAGCCTGTTCGTACAGAGCGAGCGCCTCTTCGTAGTTGCCGTTAGCGGCTTCTATGCGGGCCTGGCCGGCCAGCCCGTGCACATAGCCCGGGAATATTCTCAGCGATTGGCTGTATTCAAAGGCAGCGCTCTCCACCTCCCCAGTGTTGAAGTAGAGGTGGCCTAGCTGTACATGTAGCCAGGCCTGGTTTTCCGCAAAGCCGCTGCCAGCGCTTGCCGCTAGCTTGAGCGCTCGGATAGCGCCATCGGTATCGCCGAAAAGCTCCCGAGCATATCCAACGCGGGCGTACGAGCTGAAGTCTGGCCTCAGCTCCACCATGCTTTGAAACGTGGCTACCGCCTCGTCATAGCTTCCCAGTTCGATCTGCGCGTCGCCGATGAGGCCGAGAACGGCGGCGCTATGCGGGTTGATCTCGTGGGCCTGTTCGCCCCACATTAGCCCTTCGCTGAACTCGTGACGGGATAGCGCGAGCGAGCCGAGTCCGGCCATCGCCTCAAAGTTGTCCGGGGCCAGGGCTAAGGACTCTTGGAAGGCCAGTTCGGCCTTTCCGTAGTAAGTTGGGTCGCCGTTCTCCCGGGCCTTTTGCAGGTAGGCAGCGCCGAGTTGAGAGTAGGCGTTCGAGTCGTCCTGACGGACCTGTATCTGCCCCTGAAGGTTAGAGATGATGCGATCTGTGGATGAAGGACCCGACGCGACTCCAACAATACCTTCGCTCCCGATTCGAGTATCGATGTACTCGGCAAAGACCCAGCGAGCGGTAAAGACGCCGACGAACAAGAAAATCGCCGCCAGCGCCAGCAGGTAGGTGTGCTCTTTTATAGTCCTTATCGCAGTCATGTTTGCCCGCCCTGTGAGGGACCTGCGCGGTGCAGGCCCCTCACAAACTTAACCTTTATCTACTCAGCTATCTCAGTTTCAGTCTCTTGCTTGGAGCGCTTCTTAAGAAGGATCGCACCAACGATGGCGCCAGCCATCAACAGGCCGCCACCAATGCCACCGCCCATAGCCGCCGTCGTAAGCGGGCTGCCAGGGTCGGAGTGGTCATGCAGGTGGTCGAAGCCCTGGTGAGGCGTGCTCATGTACGGGAACGCATCCATGAACGGAAGGTCGTTCGCATCCACGCCGTCACCTAGATTGTCGCAAAGCTCGTTGACCGGGTAAGCGGGGTCTACGAAGATCTGGTAAGTGACTCCGCAGACGGCCTTTAGCTCAATGTCGGTTACGTCATCGGCTAGACGGCGACCGTTCGGGAAGCCGGCATTGTCACCACCGAGGACACCTAGCGGGTTCTCGTTCTCGCTCGGCGGAACGGCGACGTTAAGCCGCATCTGCTCGGAAGCAACCACGTTCGGCGGCTGGGTCACGCCCGGAATGCCGGTGAGGAAGATCGCCACCAGGTCCGCGCGGTTGGTAGTCGGAGCGCCGAGGTTGTACAGCAAGTTCATGATCGCAGCCAGTTCGGGGTCGGTTACGTACTGGAGGAACTGGCCATCGCTGGTCGGCGTAAGTTCGGTGGCGTTCCACAGGTCTTTCTTGCCTATCGGGATGACTAGCTCATTGACCAGAGGCATCGCCAACCGTGAGACCTGCACCCAGGCGTCGATCATCCAGTCCTGCTCAGTCCCGACCCAGATAACCAGAACATCGTTCGTCTCTACGGTTGTGAGGGTATTGATGGAGCCTGGAGCATCGGGGTCGTAGCAGTCCCAAGTCTTGTCGTCGTTGTTGAAGCGGCAGGCAACGCTAAGGTCGTCTATGTCCGCGAGAGCCTGCTCAACCGGGCCTGTTGCCCCTTGATAAGTGAGGAAGTTGAACCCCTCAAACAAGTGTACCACCGAACTGCCACCCTCCGGCGCCTGTCCGGTATCGCTCAGGACGTTGACGCGCGGGCGGTGCGAAGTGGCCCAAACGCCGACGACAGAAGCTTCGTCCGTAAGCTCTGTGGGCATGGTGCCATCGCTGGTGATATCGGTGATAGGCACCTGAAGCGCTATGGAGTGGACGTTGTAGCCGTTTAAGCCATCGACGCCACCGCCCTGATCGCCAGGAAGCTCACGTATGGTCAGAAGGTCGAACGTGCCGCCCAGGTCTACGAAGAACGGGTCGTCGCGCTGCCCGGCGAAGACCGAAGAGCCGCCGGACAAATCGTGAACGGCCATCTCCGCAAGCGACTCATAATCGGGGGTGGAGGTAGGCCCGATGTTGGCGGGCGGAGTCATCAGGTTCGTGCCGAGCGTGTGCCGTCCGCCTGCATCTACGCGGGTGACGGTGTAGTGTTGCCGGCGATTCCAGTCGGCGTCATCCAGCGAGGTGATCGGCCCGGTGTTGTAAAGGAACGTGTTCGGGTTCTGCACCTCGGTGTCGAATCTAAACTCGTAGACGATGTCTTCCACGGCATCGCCGTCGTTGTCTATCCGAAGCGCGTAGAGGACATTATCGTCGAAGGTGAAAAAGTTCGGCCCACCGGCCGGTTCCTCGAAAGGCAGCCAGTTGCCGATGATAGTTACCGTGTCCGGCTGGTCCGGACTGCGGAAGAAGTAGACGTCTGTCGTGTCCACAGTCGGGTCCATGCTTATTAGCGGTGCTTCACGGTGGCTAGAGCCTTGCGCCACCATCATCACCGAAAGGCTGGCGATAATGAGGGCAAGGCCAAGAGTTCCTACAATGCCGATTTTGCGCATTTATACTTCCTTTCGCTTTGCGAATTGAACGATGTGTTTGCTAGATTTTCGTAACATCCACACGCAAACCTCCTTCCAGATGCTACGCGCGATCATTTTCTTCTCACCTTCGAAGCTAAAGGTCAGGCAGGAGCCTTAAAGAGCGAAGCAACCCGGCGAAATCCCATACGTAGAGCCCGCTCACGATCCTGCCATCCTCTATGCCCAGCACAGTTACGCCCCGCATGACTACTGAACGGTTCGTTGGCGGTATATTCGACCACTTACCTAGATGAGTGCCTCGGAACGTCCATACCATCGCCACCCTGTCGCCCTGGATAACGGTCTCGTCCAGGGCGATGCGCATATCGGGGAAGGCGGTCAAGTAACGGGAGATAGATTCTCTTATGCCGTCTTGGCCACGCTGCGGTGAAGAGAGACCGACATCGATTCCCTCGTAATCATCCGAGAAGAACTGCACCACGTCGTCGATATCGTGGCTGTTCCACGCTTCGATCAAGTCGTCTACGATCGGTCTGACAGCGGTGACCATAGCAATAAAGTAAAAAGGCTGGCTAAAAAGCCAACCTCATATTCAGCCGCAGAACTGTTCAGCTTCCAGGCTAAAAGCTGCTCAGTCCTTGTTCAAAAGAGGACTAATACGCGGAGTGTACGGTGACGGAGGGTCTCATGGGAGTCATCTTATTTACGTCAGTGGGCTCGCTCTCGGCGAGGACGGAACTCATTCATTGGACGAAAGACGGTGGTTCGCTAAAGCCCGATCTCTTTCTGCCATAAAATCTCGGTCAGCCGGTCTATCCCTTCTTTCAGGTGGCGTCGAAAGGTACTGAAAGGCAGATCGAGCAACTCGGCCGCTTTTTCTTGAGTTGGAGCCGCGTGAAAATAGGCGTGGTAGAGAGCGTTATAAAAACGTTGTTCCCGTGGCGTCCGTTGTAAGGATTCAGCGGCTTCTATAAGCGCCGACTGAAGCGCGCGGGCGGGCGTTCCGTTTTCGCTGTTGGCGCCAACCCTGCTAACTACCCATCGACAACCGGTAAGGGGGGTCGACCCCAAAACTTGCGGATGGGCGATGTTCCGAAGCGCGTCCCGAACGGCGACAGTAAACTCGTCCTGACTTAAGACAATTCGTGGCTCGCTTTGGCGTTGAGGCGTGGTCTCAGTCACGCCGCCCATCTCCTTTTGTTCAGGGCCTCGAGCCATTCCATCGGCGGCACAACGCGCCAGTCGTGCCCAAAAACGCCATAGCGTCGTCCGCCGACTTCGAAATCAGCATCAGGAAGCCGGAACAGGTCGGCATAGCCAAAGATCTTTTCCCAGAAATCGGGCTGAGCACTAGGGAGGAATGTAAATGCTAGGTTCGGTGTTGTGAAATAGTGGCGGACGGTATTAACGGTGATGAGGCTCTGGATCGGAGATACCATCTGATATGTATCGCTCGCCATCCAATATCTAATATAGGTTGCAGCTTCGCCCGTGCGTAATGGCGCACGCCTCCGTAAATAATCGAATGCCGTTTGGACTGCTGCGTCTGATTCTCGGTCTTCGGTGGAAATTTGCTGTAGAGCTAGCAACATCGAGAACCCCAAAGGTTGCTGTTCCGCGTCACGGAAGACAGTCACTCCTTGAGGTTGACGGCGCAGCCAGTATTCTGCGAGCTGAGCCGAGTCAGAACCCTCGTGTTTTGCCACCATCGCGAGGATGGGCTCTACATCTATATCCCTCAACACACCTGGCATAACATCTGCAGTGCCTTGCCAGGCAAAGAAGGGCCTGACCAAAGGATTATCGCGATGCAGGAAGATCGCGTCGAAGATGAGACGCTGTTGTTGTTTCTGTCCGTCGCTCTTGCTCACGCGACTCTTGTAGTACTCACGCGCCCGGCGATGTAGATCCGCATACCAATCTGGGTTCCGCCAACGCAGGTCCGCTATAAGCGAGTCGCTCGCCAGGTCGTGCGGAAATAGTCCTAACGGGCTGGATGCGATGAACGAGAGACCGCGCAGCCATTGAAATAATTCGTAGGCATCTGGAATGGTCAGCATCGCTGCCAGCACCCCTTCGGTAGTCGAGTGCACTATCGCCGAGGCCTCGAGCGCTGTCCGGTGCGCCGGGCTGGGCACCTTCTGTACCAGTTGCTCTAACAGGACCCTTACGACATCCGAGGCCGCCTCCGGCTGAAAAATGATGTCCTCTCTCTGCGCATACATATCAGCGACAAGGGAGAGCGCCAGCGGGTGGCCGTGCGTGAATTCCAAGATGGCGGGATATTGATCGGTCGGTAAGCCACGCTTGGTGAGCAATTCCCGGCCCTCGTTAGGGTTGAGATCAGCCAGCGTCAAAACTCGCATCAAGCGCTGCCAGCCCGCGTCCGAACGCCAGGAAGCCGAAGGAGGATCGCGACTAGCCAGCACGACCAATACGTTCTCTGGGAGAGACGGAAGGAAGGCTTCACGCAGCCACAGTTCTAGAGGAGCTAGAAAATCGTAGTTGTCGATGATGATAACGTGGCCCTTGAGTTCCTCGGCCATGATATCTACTCTTTGTACCCCTGGACTGATGCCATCGCTAAGGGCGGAAAGGAATACCTGAGGGGAGGGCTCGGTATCTCGGCCATCTATTCGGACGAAAGGCCTGTCGGCCTGACGGCATAAATGTGTGAATTCGTTAAGAAGGGAAGTCTTCCCTACCCCGCCTGGACCATAAACGTAGAGCAAGCGAAAAGGAAGGTTAGTCGCACGAAGGACCTCTTGAAAGAGTCCCCTTTCCGTGAGACGTCCAACGAACTGTTCGTGTCGAGTAGCTTCGAGCCGCTCGCCGAATGATGTAGTCGTGGTCGAATCCTCTTCAGATGATTACGGAAATTCCCCTCAAATTATATGCTATCAGCAATTCCGCTCAAATGGGTATACCTTATGGTCAAGTGCACTCACATTCATTCTGAGTGACCCCTTCGGCGATATCAGGATAACCTCGAGATGGAAGAATCTACGCTTGAAGTATATAAATGTAGGGGTAGCCGACTTCTTCGGCAAAAAATACTACTGTTCTCGAAGTTCAGCCTTCAGCACCTTGCCCAGAGAGTTACGTGGCAGATCCGCCACGAAGACTACATGCTTCGGTACTTTGTAGCTCGCCAGTCGCGAGCGGCAGTGCTCCTGAAGCTCCTTGACGCCAGCGACTTCTCCCGGCTTAAGGACAACTGCCGCCTTTACCTCCTCCCCCCACTCCTCGCTCGGCACGCCGACTACGGCAGCCTCTGCGATGGCGGGATGTTCCTCAAGAACTGCCTTGATCTCTCCGGGCGCTATATTTTCACCACCCCGAATTATGAGGTCGTTAGCCCGGCCCGTGAGGTATAGATAGCCGTCTTCGTCGAGATAGCCCATATCGCCGGTGTGCAGCCAGCCGTCGATAATCGCGGACGCGGTCTCCTCCGTCCGCCCCAGGTAGCCGGCCATGA
Organism: Dehalococcoidia bacterium; assembly: GCA_009377715.1. Lineage (GTDB taxonomy): Bacteria > Chloroflexota > Dehalococcoidia > SM23-28-2 > WHTN01 > WHTN01. The sequence goes on from WHTN01000025.1 coordinate 17,512, forward strand.
TCCGGTCGCCACGTACGGCCACTTCTCCCGCTTCTCTTGCTGGCAAAGCGCGGCCCTGTGGATCGACGATCGCCATCTCCACATCGCTCATCGGCCTTCCCACTGAGCGAAGGCGCTGCAATTTTCGTTCCAGCTCTGCTCCGTTCGATCCAGCGAGACGGTGGTCGTCCGGGCCCAGGTATGTGAGCGTTGAGGTGCTCTCGGTCTGACCGTAGGCGTTCATCAGGCCGCAAGAGAAAAGCTCCACGGCGCGACGAATAACATGGTAAGGCATTGAGGCAGCGCCGTAGGCTAGCAGTTTAAGCGAACTTAGGTCAGACTTCGAGAAGTCTGGGTGTTCTATTACACGCTTCAGCATGGTGGGCACGAGGAAGCTATGAGTGGCGCGCTCCCTTTCGACGGCGCTCAGCCAGTCTGCTGCCTCGAACTGAGGCAGGATCGCTAGCGTCCGGCCGGAGAAGATCGACGAGAGTATAGTGGTTGCCCCCGCTATGTGATAGAACGGGACGGCGACAAGCTGCACATCGTGCAATTCAGGGCTCGCAGGCTCAACCGTGTTTAATACGTAAGACGACAGCGCAAAATGGGACAGTACGACCCCTTTGGGCTTGCCGGTAGTGCCGCTGGTGTAAATTATCAGGCTCGGGCTATCATCGTTGACGTTTGTTGTGATAGCTTCCGGCTCGCTTTGCGCTAAGAGAGCCTCGTATTCGAGCACGCCCTCGCTTTTGGGGCCATAGCAAATGAAATGCTGAAGACGAGGCAGAGCATCTCTTACGTCTTGTAGCGCTTGAAGATAGCGCTCGCCTACGAAAACCATACTCGCTGCCGAGTCGTCGAGCATGTAGGCGAGCTCTTCTCGCTTGGCTCGATAGTTCAGCGGCACAAGCGTGGCCCCCAGCTTCGCGCAAGCGTAGTAAGTCTCGACGTACTGAGGACAGTTCATGGCAACAACGGCTATACGAGCGCCAGGGCGTACGCCCAGCGTGGCGAGGGCATGGCTAAGGCGGTCGACGCGTTCCCGTAATTGAGCATAAGTGCGACGGATATTGCCCTGCACCAACGCTTCCCGCTCGGAAACGATGGACGTAGCAATCGTCAAGAATTCGGCTGTATTCATATCGGCTATGGGGTGAATAGGACGCTTTCACTTCGTTTCGTACGAGACTGGCGACAGATGAAAAAGCTCAATTAGCTATTCAATTATAAAGCGATATACCAATCCCAATACAGCCCCCATCAACACTAACCAGGCCGAGTTGACTTTGAACCTTACAAGCAGCAAGCCAGCAGCCACCCCAACTACCACCGTAAACCAATCGACGAGCGCGTATCTTGCGAGCGTCCAAGTTACGGCCGCCATCAGTCCGAACGCGGCGACATTGACTCCGTCGAGGAGGCCTGACATCCAAGACGAACGGCGCAGTTTCGGGACGAGCGGATTAACGGCTGCCACAAATATAAACGAAGGCAAGAAAATGCCGACGGTTGCCAGTATAGCGCCGGGTAGATCTGCTACGACGTAGCCAATAAAGGTCGCGGTGGTGAAGACAGGACCCGGCGTCACCTGCCCGACGGCTATCGCGTCGAGCAGTTGTTGGTCGGTTAACCAGCCCAAGCGAACGACGAAGTCGTTGCGCAGGAAGGCGAGAAGCACGTAACCGGAACCGTAGATTACCGAGCCGATCTTCAAGAAGGTGAGAAAGAGTGTCAGCAGGCTGACCGAGCCCGCCGCACTGGTCGTCGTCAGCGCGAGGGGAGACGCCAAACCGACAATCGAGCCAACGGCCATGACGTTTCCGTTCTTTCGGAGGCGATGCAGATTGCTGACCAGCATAACGAAAGCGCCGGCGCCGAACATGAGGGCAATCTCGTTTAAACCAATGAAGTACAGGACGAGCACCGCGACCCCGACTGCGGCGAGTAGAGGAGTCTTCATGGCTGAGCCTAAAAGGCCCCAAAGAGCTTGACCGATAATGACGATGATCACCGGCTTGATGCCGTAGAGAAGCCAACCGACCTCAGGGTTCGACCCGTATTCGACATATACCCAGGCAAACCCTAGAACGATAAGCATCGCCGGGAGGATGAAGAGAGTTCCCGCGACGGCAAGCCCGCGCCAACCCGCTCGCAGATAGCCGAGATGGATCGCCATTTCTGTAGAGTTGGGGCCGGGGATGAGGTTCGTAGCGCCCAGTAGATCGAGGAACTGCTGGTCGTTCAGCCACTTCCGCCTAGCGACTACCTCTTGTCGCATCAAGGCGATATGCGCCGCTGGGCCGCCGAAGCCGATGATACCCAGCTTCAGAAAAAGAAGGGCCAGCTCTCCGAGCGGGCCGCGTTGCTGCGCAGATGATGTTTGCCTTGCCGCCGTCACGGACTGCAATCGCTCACGATCATCGTAGACTGGGGGTGAAAGACATCTCTTATTCTTGCATAGCTAATAAACCAGGTCGCGAAGACCGGACACGCCGGCCTATAAGACTGGTCAGTTAGTGTAAAGGTCGGCCTGAATGATAGGAAAACCGCTCTTCAGGCAATCGTCCTCCGACCGTAAAGTGTTGGGCTCGTAGTCTCTTGGGACTACTACATAGTGGTAGCGCCAGATTGGACTATAGCTCTCGTCGCCTGGCTTTGAATCGTATATGCCATACTGTCCCGGCACCCGTTCGGGGCGACCATCGGGTCCCTCGACGCTGAATACGGGCACGTATTCCTTCGCCCATTTCTGCTGTTCAGGATCGATGCGTATGACGCCCAGCGGCATCGCGTACGCGATCTCGCCGTTGATCCAGCGCGGGCCGACCCGCTGGCCATGGGGGTTGGAGTAGTCGAAGCCAGGTGCGTGGACCGGTTCGGTCACGTCTCGTGTGTAGTGCAGACCTCCTGAACTATCCTGCGCCATCTCTTGTACTCCTTTTCTTCTTCCTTTTTTCTTCTATTGAAGATCTGGCTTTGTTAACTAACGTCGCTCGCGTCAACGCTTCCAGGCTCTGGAAGCTGCGTCGGACCGTGTCCCTCGAGCACCTCGTCGACGAGCTCTTTTATCTTCTCTTTCGTCTCCTCCAGCGCCCGGGCGCCTAGTGGCGTCGCGGAGTAGTACTTGCGAACACGGCCGCCAATGATCCGGTCCTCGCGGGAGAGATAACCGTCCTCCTCCAGGCTGTGTAGCACGGGGTAAAGCGTACCCGGGCTTAAGTTATAACCATGCCGCCCTAACTCCTCGATAAGAGCGAGACCGTACACCGGCTCCTGCGAAGCGTGATGCAAGATATGTATCTTAATGAAGCCTAAAAGAAAGTCCCGTTGCATGTCTTTTTAGCATTGTATCACATAGCGTTATCGTGTATTGTTATCATATCTCGTTATCGTCTACTGATATATTCTTAAGAAGGGGTTGATATTGTCTAGTCTGAGCAATGTCGCGTCCCGACTCCCCTTTTATTACGGGTGGGCCGTCCTCGGCATGGTAATGCTGGCCGGCTCGCTAGCCGCGGCGAGCACCTCGCCGTTCATGGCCGTCATGCTCAAGCCAATGACGGACGATCTAGGCTGGAGCCGCACCGAGGCGACGACAGCCATCAGCATCGGCACGATTGGGATCGGCGTCGTTTCACCATTCATCGGCCGCCTAGTTGATCGGTTCGGGCCGCGCTTCCTTTTCCCGCTCGCCGGCGTGTTGCTTTCGCTAGCGTTCTTCGTCATCGCCGGCGTCAACGCTCTCTGGCAGTTCTATCTCGGCTATATACTGGCCCGCAGTATCGCTTCGTCTTGTCTTGCCGGAGTGGGCGCACAGACCACTGTGGTGAACTGGTTCGTCAGCAAACGAGGCAGGGCGATGGGACTTGTGGTAATGACTCTCCCCCTTGCGAATGCCGTGCAAGCGCCGGTAGCTCAGTGGTTGATCGACATCGTTGACTGGCGAGGCGTATTCCTGATCCTCGGCGTCGCGAGCGCCGTTATCATTATCGTTCCCTCAGCGGTCATTCTGAGGCGCCGGCCGGAGGACATTGGCCTATATGCAGATGGAAGTCCAGCCCCGCCTGCGGGACGCGGTGGTGGCGGAAGGCAGACACCTGCCGGTGCGCGTGTCCGCGATTTTGACTTCACCCTGCGCCAGGCGTTGCATACACATGTCTTTTGGATACTCGTGGCGGCAAGCTTCCTCTCGATCCTGGGAGGGGGCGCTGTGTCCTTCCATCAGGTTGCCTACTTTCAAGACCTCGGCCTTACGCCCAGCATTGCGGCGGCATCTATCAGCGCCTTCACTCTGGCCGGCGCCTTCTCGAGCGGGCTCTGGGGTTTTCTATCGGAACGCGTTTCCGAGCGTCTGCTTGCAGCTATCCTCACCGCGATCGGCGCGGTCGTGGTCTTGGGCATGCTGGAGGTACGGACGGAGGCTATGGCCCTGCTTATTAGCGCGGCTTACGGCTTAACTACAAGGGGAGGCGTCACGCTTTTCAATCTACTGCTTGCGAATTACTACGGACGGGGGAACTTTGGTGCAATCAGCGGTTTCTTCGGCAGCTTCTCAAGCTTCGGTCTCGGGATAGGGCCGTTCATCGGCGCATTGCTCTTTGATTTCACAGGCGAATATCGAATACTCTTCATGGCGCTTTCGGTTACGTTCCTGGTGACCGCCGTGTTGCTGCTCTTCGCTCGCGAGCCTCCGCTGCCCGCTGAGGCCGAGGCGTCCGTGGCCTAGGAGGAGAGCCTTAATGACTTGCTCAGGGGTGAGTGGCTTAGCGATTACACAGATCACATCCGCCCAACGCTTATAAAAAGCCATTGGACGGCTTGCAAGCGTCCATGCGAAAAGCTTAAGGCGGACGACTATCATCGTCCGCCTTATTAATGCCAAAGGGGCTTAGGACTTTAGTGCGGTCTTGGCACCGAAGGCAAAGCGTACGCCAGAGGCACACTCTCGCCCCAGGGTGCGGTGACCGCCGTTTCGAAAACGGTGTAGCCGCCGACATCGCTGTCCTCGCCTTGCTCCTTGCGCCGGGCGAGGTACTCCTCTAGATGTGCCTTCGCGTTGAGGCCGAGGAAGTGAACGTTGCCGCAGCAGCAATGTTCGTAACCAGTCTCTTCGGAGCCTTTCTGGTACTCGGCGTTGGGCTTGCAGCCGCAAGCGCAATCGTAGCGGGCCAGCATCTCGTCGGAAGCGCCCGGCAGCGCCCGAACTATAAATTCCATACTTTGCGTCATTTCGCCTCCTTATCTAAGTCAGTATACGGAAGGAAGGAGGAAGGGGGAAGAAGGAAGTATGTAGGCTTCCCCTTCCCTCTTCCAACTTCTCTCTTCTTTTCCTTCTATACCGGGCTACCCTTCAGGCCCAAGAAGCCCCGTACCGCGTAAAGCTCGCCCATGTGCATCGAGACGTGCGTCACTCTACCGCGCAGCACGCGCAACCGTGAGGCATCCACGTGCGGGCGGAAGGAGTCGATCCTGGCGTCCTTCATCTCCGTGTTAAGGTCTTCGTCGGAGGCGTTGTTCAGGTAATCGAGGACGCTGTCCAGCACCTCACGAACGTAGTTCACTAGTTCACCCCACGGCTCCACGCGAAAGGCCGCGGCCTGTTCGTGGGTTAAGCCGGCGTAGCGCCCGTCCGGCTCGAAGCCGAGCTTCTCGCGATAACCCTTGGCCTCCCAGATCTGCGGTTTGTCCTGGAAAAGGGTGTTAACTGTGCGGTCTAATCCCGTCATCATGTGAACAGCAGTGTAAGCGATATGGTTGCCGGTGCCGCTTTGGAAGTAGCGCTGCTGCTCGCTAAGGTCCTCCAGAGCCTGAAGAAGATGGTCCTTAGTCTGGTCCATGGTATCGATCATCAGTTGCCTTGCTTCTTGAGTAGCTGCTTGTTGCATTGCGACGCCTCCCTTTCTAGATTCGCGTTGCTGATGTTATGAGGCTGCTTAAGCCTTGTCAAGAGGCTTGCGAAAGTGTTATCGTTTCGCATTTGAATGTCCCTATTGTATATGCCAATGTAACGACAGCCCTGCTAGCCTGTGAGTATGCGCGGGTGGTACGAGACGAATTCGAGAACCAGACACCCCTTTATCCTGAAGCGCCTGAACTGTCCGAGTAGGAACCTTAGTTATCTTTTAGCCACAGATAATCACTGACTGGCACAGATAATTCAGTATGCGATTGTAGCTGGCTCCACCGCCGTATATGCCCGCTCATGGTTCGGCAGGCTCAGGAAACTCCGCGAAGTTTTTTGGGCATCGCCCTTTCGACAAGCTCAGGGTGAGCGGGCAAGGGAAGTTGATACAGCCAAAGGTGTAACTGATGTGTTCTGTGAAAATCTGTGGCTGTACTCTCGTCCGTCCCCTAATGGGCGCGGACAGGTTCGGCGGCGAGTTCGCCGCCAGCGGCCTCGGCAAGCTCTTCTTGCGACTGGCCGTCCGAACGCATGAGCGCGGGTACGAGCGCAGCTACCCCTACCATCATCACGATGCAGATAACGCCGATAGTCACGCTGGCGCCGCGAGCGCCGAAGCCCTCAGCGATGCCGCCGACGAACAGCGCCCCCGGTAGGTGCGCCGCAAGCGCCATGCCGCGGACGCCCATCACACGGCCTCGCATATTCGACGGCGTGAGTTGGAGGAGCAAAGCGTTACCCAGAGTCAAGAAAACGGCGGAGTTAAAGCCGTAGAGGACCATCACCGGCAAGGCGACGGGAAAAACCGGCGTAATAGCGAGAAGTATGGCCGCGACGCCCATCCCTACGCCGGTAGCGACGTTCGCTTTCGCTTTATGCTTGATGTTCCCGAGAAAGACGACGGCCAAGGCGCCCAGGAGGCCGCCCGCGCCGGAGAATCCCAGCAAAAGACCGAGGCCGGTACCGCCGACATCGAAGACGTTCTTCGCGTAGATGGTGCTAAGGGTCGACATTGCCACCATGGGCAGTGACGGTTGCTGAATCGTAAAGCTTTGTGACACTTCTCCCTTTACTTGCTGTAAGGGCGTTACACGTAATACTCTATAACCGGAGCCGTGAGTGCCTGCGTCTGTCTGCAAAGGCTCCTGCATCACCGGTTGTAGTTCTTCATCCACTCGCGCGACCACGATAACTTCTGAGCGGCCGACTAAATCAGGCAAATCGGTAGCAGCGGACCAGCCTGATAAAGAAGCAGGGCTATACTCCACCTCTGGTAGTGTCCGCAAGAGTTGTGCGGTCTCTCTGTCTGACAGAGTAACTTGATTGTTTGGGGAGCCATCCAGCCTTTGATATAATGTGAATCCAAGGAGGATAAGCACCATCGCCACCACGATGCTCCATAAGATTCTTTGTTGAATTCTAGCTGTCATCATTTTCCCAATCTCCACTTTGTAGCGATTTAGCACCAATAGGGCGTATCATGAACCCTATTTACGCCCCTTGCCTCGTTACAGAGTAAACGAGCAGAAGGAGCCTCCCATCAATTGCCCGTAGTCGCTACACCGATGATCCTGAGGTGAATTATGGAAAGCTTCCACATACGCAAGATCGTGACCGTCGTCGAGGAGGTGCGGAGCGAGGCGGGCGTCGTCGCCGATAGGCCGCTGCGCAAGGTCGCGGCGATGGCTGTCGTCAGCAACCCCTTCGCCGGCGGCTACGTCGAAGACCTCAACCCGATGGTCGAGTTCAGCCGCGAGCTCGGCGAGCTGCTCGGCTGCAAGGCGGCCGAGGCGCTCGGCGAGCCGGCGGAAAGCTACGGCAAAGGCGCCATCGCCGGCATGAACGGCGAGCAGGAGCACGGCAACGCCTTCCTCACCACGACCTTCGGCGATGAGCTGCGCCGGGCGGTTGGCGGCGGCAAGGCCTGGATCACGTCAGCGACGAAGGTCGGCGCGCCGGGCACGGCGCTTGACGTGCCGCTCGCGTACAAAGACGCGCTCTACGTGCGCTCGCACTACGACGCCATGGAAGTGCGCATACCGGACGCTCCCCTGCCGGACGAGGTCGTGGTCATCGTGGTGGTCGCGAACCGCAGCCACCTGAACGCGCGCCTCGGCGGGTTGAGCAAGGAAGAGGCCGTCGGCGAGGACGGGTTGCGCTAGATGGCGACGCTAGCGATAACCAACATCGGCACGATCGTCTCCGGCGACCTCGAGCGCGGCGTCATCGCAGGTGACACTATCGTCTGCGAAGACGGCAAGATCAGCCAGATCGGCAGCGGCCTGCCGGTCGGCGGCGCAGACGTGGTCGTCGACGCCCAGGGCACGACCGTCACACCGGGACTGATCGACTCGCATTGCCACGTCGTCCTTGGCGACTACACCCCGCGCCAGAAGACGGTCGACTTCCTCGACAGCTATGTCCACGGCGGCATCGCCAGCGTCATCTCGCCCGGCGAGATCCACGCCCCCGGCCGCCCACGCGACGCTGACGGCGTCAAGGCGCTGGCGGTGGCGGCGCGGGCCTGCTTCCTCAACTTCAAGCCCACGGGCATGAAGGTGCACGCCGGCGCTATCGTCATCGAGCCGACGCTCGACGAGGACGACTTCCGCGAGGTCGCGGCGCAGGGCGTGTGGCTCGCGAAGTACGGCTTCGGCAACTTCGCCGACCCCTCGGACGGCGAGCCGCAGATACGCTGGGCGCAGAAGTACGGCATCAAAGTGATGTGCCACTCCGGCGGCGCGTCGATCCCCGGCTCCAAGCCGATCACCACCGACCACCTGCTGACGCTGCGGCCGGACGTCTGCGGCCACATCAACGGCGGCACGACCTCGCTCGACGACGACGGCGTGCGCCACATCGTGCGGGAGACGTCGATGTGGCTTCAGGTGGTGCAGGCCGGCAACCTGCGCTCGACGATCGACATCATCCACACGGCGGTCGAGAGCGGCCAGCTCGGCCGGGTGCTCGCCGCCAGCGATACGCCGACCGGCACCGGCATGATGCCGATGGCCGTGATCAAGACCGTCTGCGAGATAGCGAGCCTGGCCGGGCTACTGCCCGCACAGGCTCTCGCCCTCGCGACGGGCAACAACGCCCGCGCCTACGAGCTTAACAGTGGCGTCATCGAAGTCGGCCGCGACGCGGACCTCGTGGTAATGGACGCGGCATGGGGCTCACTCGCCAGCGACGCGCTAAGCAGCATCGCCCGCGGCGACATTCCGGGCGTCTCGGCGGTAATAATCGACGGGCAGGTTCGGACGCTGCGCAGCCGCAACACCCCCGCCGCCACCCGCATGGCGACGGTCACGCCGGCCATGCCGTGGCTCGGCGGAGGGCACTGACGCTGGTATGGCGAGAGCCGACGGCATCATACGACGGATCTACAGAATACGCGTTGGCGAGAATCTGATCCGTGAACTGCGGGATAGAAAGAGACTTGCGAAGCATTCATATTGCATCACCAAGCCCGCATCGACACACGACGAGATACAGACGTTAGTAGTGCGCATCACGTGGTTTATCCTAGCGGGAGAGCCAAGCCATAAAGCCATTCGCAGAAGTTCGCAAGCTTGAGGCTGCTTGCGCAAAGTTGGTCTGAAAACTACCATTCTATTAGCACTGTCGATTTCGCGTCGGCTTTCGTCAACAACTACCGTGGTGCGCATAGGCGCTGGGCCCAGATACTAAGGCCACCACTACTGCGGAAACCACCAGGGCGACGCCGAGCGGGGCACTGATGCGACGTCCCCAGGGCATGTTTTTCTCAACGGCCATTACGGCCCCTAGGCCCAACATCCAACCCAAGTTGCCCATACCGACGGCGAACATCAAAAGCATCAGTGACCAGCAACAGCCGACGCAAAATGCGCCATGGTGTATCCCCAACTTAAAGGCTTCGCTGCCCTGATTGCTGCCGTGCCAATGCTCGGTGATGAAGCTAAGTGGTGAGCGACATTTGTCAAGGCAAATATACTTCAACGATGTGAACTGATATGCGCCAGCCATGAGAAGAATGGCCGCTACAAGTACCCAGGAGTTGTTTTCGAGCCAGGCTGTCTGCTCGACTGCGAGGTGGATGCCTCGATCCACAACGTGGGCTCCCAGGCCAAAAGTTGACCATACCGTGATGTAACCGACGATGAGGAGCGCAGTCAGCCGTAGCGAATCAGCGCGCTGGCGGATTAGCCGCTGAAAGAGGTTGAAAAGTGGTAGGCTGGTCGGCAACATCATAGCGACCGTCATGAGCGACCAGCCCATGACGAACACGACCGTAAGGCCAGCAGACTTAGGACTGAGGCCCATCCCTATTTCACCTAGCTCGTCGTGGCTGAGAAAGCGACCGTACGGTGAGCCTCCCCAAAGGATGAGTGCCAGCCAAGCAAAGCCTATGAGCGCGAGGAAGACTACGCCAAAGTAACTGCGATTATTAGTTGGCCTAACTACCATCCGCGCGCTAAGCCTTAAGACTTTGCGAGCTACTTAGAGGACACCTATGCGGCCTAGGCCTCAAATCGAAAACTTCCTTGGATCGCATTGTGACCTTGAAGATGAACGTCCCTGAGACCGTACTTAGAGACATTGCGATCGTAATTGGAGGCTTTGGCAACCCACGCAGGCGCGCCCGGGATAGTCGTGAATATGCTCTCGTTTAAGGTTGTAACCTGTCCGGTAGGGCCACGATAAGGTTCCATCTCCGCCTGCAATATTGAGCCGATCCTGAGGTTACCCTTGCCCTCTTGGATTTCATATGTGATGGGGGCGCGCTCCACCGCAGCGACTTCACCTATGAGCCCGACGAGTTCCGCAACAGGGCCGCCGAGCTTGCCATTCCAAACACTCATGAGAGCATCGTATTGCTCACCACTGGCCCTATCATCTATGAATAGGGTACCTTCCAGTTGCCTTTCAGGACGTTTCCGGGGATGTCAGCAACTGCGGCGACAGTCAGGCCCGACACATCCGTACCGTTTATTGCCCCGCTATCGGTGTGGTAAGCAACTACGGAATCACACGTGGGATTATCCGGGTCCTCGCCAACCCAGCACGGGCAAGGATATCGCAGGTGCAAACCTCAAGAATCGTGCCTTCCAGTTTGTACGCCATGGTAACCTCCTCAAGTTATCTGTCTCGCGAATCCTAAAGAGCCGCCCATATAATACCGATATCCGCATATTTGTCAACATATCGCATATCACGAGCAT
>WHTN01000101.1 GCA_009377715.1 Dehalococcoidia bacterium
GCTCCGCCGCGCATCGCACGATCAGTACCGGTGCGGCCCTCGGCGATCCGACCGCGGTCACGTATTCTGAAGGCGAGTTCGCGCAGCACGTAATCGCACAGAAACTTCTGGCCCTCGGCTATAGCGAGGAGCAGTCCGATGGAAAGACGTATTACACTATCCCTAGTGATGACGTCAGGAGAGAGCTTCAGAATATCAATCCAAGCGTACCCCTGCGCATGAACGCGGTATACGTCGAGGACGGCGTGTTGCTCAGGATGCCGCCGAGAGTCGATGTCGCCGAAGTGCTCGCGACGGTGGGAGACCAGCGGCCGTCGCTCGCTGACGACGAAGCGTTTCGGGCGCTTGCGGAGTCGCTCGGCGATCCGCTGTCCGGCGTGCTGATGACCCGTTCGGAGGCACTTGACTCCGACCGTACGAACCAGGAGCCACAACTTACGAAGCAGGAAGGTTGGGGCACGCTCCACGAATGGGAGGCGATGGCTGTCGGCTATGGCATCAGCGGTGAAGAAAGCTGGTGGGCTTTTTCGCTGTATTACGCGGATGCCGGCCAAGCAGCGAGCGCCAGTAACGAGTTACTAAGTCGGATGCAGAGCTACGTGAGTCTCATCCCCGATCGTCAGGAGCGCAACTTGAGTCCTGGTCGATCGTATCCTGAGCAGCCCTTCGCGGAACTCTGCGACTCTCTATCGGTAAATCAGGCCGGGGCCAGCGGTGGTTCAATGCTTACCGTAACCTGTGACCTAAAACCAGATACGCCTGCCGGCGCGTGGGATAGCTTCGTAATCTTCCGAGATATCGGTTTCCTCGTGCCTTAAGGATGGGCCTCAATCAAGATATGCGACGCTTTCTTTCCGAAGCCGGCCGCGAAGATCTGGCGCAGAACGCCGTCGGTGCAGTGGCTTTCACTGACGACGGCTCTACCCTCTATGTCCACGTACTGCCACATCCCGAGTGGAAGCGGGTCGCCCAAGGCCGGGCGTTCGTACTGGCCTGGGGCGACTACGAACGCATGCCGACGCTGGCCTTGCGCAAGGCGCTGGTTCGTGAGGCGGGAATATCGTTGCGCGACAGTGTAGAGGCGATTATACGATGGCTGGACCGGCGGTGAGTCCCCGTTCATGGTGAGCCTATGGTGAATGTTGCGGAGGCTAAGCCCTTCGACAGGCTCAGGGTGAGCGGAAAAGGGCTAGTTTTTAGTAGCGGCTGCACCGGCCATACCTAGATTCTTCGCTGCGCTCAGAATGACATGTACGTATGGGCACATGGCCATGTGCCCATACGTAAACTACAGCCCCATTGTGAGCTGACCGCGCGGCTCCACCGGCCGCTGGCTGCGCTCGATCATGCCCCACTTCTCGCGCAGTTCGGCGACCACCTTGTGCACTTCCTCCGTATAGCTTTCCGGCGCGTAGGAGCCGCGATAGTAACGCACGTACCGTTGCACTAAGTGAGGGTAAGCCTCACGCAGGAAGGGCATAAACCACTCCTTCGTGCCGGGCTTGAGGTGCAGGACGTTGTCGGCGATGAAAGTTGCCCCGTGTTCGGCGGCGGCGCGAACCACCGTCTCGAGGTTGTCTCGATCGTCGGTGACGCCAGGTATTATCGGCGCGAGCATTACGCCGACGGTTACGCCGGCGGCTGCGAGCTTCTCCATTGCCTGCATGCGCTTGATCGGCTTCGACGTGCCCGGCTCGGTCTTTTCCCACACCTCTTCGTTGAGCGTCGGGATGCTGAAAGCAACTGTAGAATTCGTCACGGCCGCGAGCCCCTGATGGATATCGATGTCTCTAAGGATCGTCGGCGACTTCGTGAGCATCGACATCGGGTTCGCGCGTTCGGTGAGTGCTTCGAGGATCCCCCGGGTGAGTTGGTACTTCACTTCGGCCTGCTGATAAGGGTCGCAGGCGGTGGCGATCATCACCCGCTCTCGATTCCACGATGGCCGTCGCAACTCCTCACGTATCACCTCGACGGCATTCACCTTCACGATAATGCGGCTTTCGAAATCGCGGCCAGAGTCATAACCTAGGTACTGGTGGGTGCCGCGCGCGAAGCAGTAGACGCAGGCATGCTGGCAACCGCGGTAGGGGTTGACCGTCCAACGCATACGCATGCCGGGCGCGTTGACTTTATTTATCAGTGATTTGCATTGAACTTCTTCAAAGAGTACACGCGGCATAGCACTCATCCTTCCTGCAGAACATATGGTCTAATAAACAACAGTGTAAGGCAACAGTCTCCTGACACCTTATTGCTGCTTAATGCGGCCGCCCACTATACTCGAATAGCTATGTCCGATATCGAAGAGCGTTACGAAACGGTGACGGGCGTACGAATACGCTACCTGACGTGCGGCTCCGGCCCGACGTTATTGCTGCTTCATGGGCTCGGCAACTCGTGCATTGTGTTTCGCAGCAACATTCGAGCACTCGGTGAACACTTTCGCGTAGTTGCGCCGGATCTGCCGGGCCATGGCCGTTCGGACAAACCTACGGACGTCCGTTACGATGCCTTAAGTGGCGCCCGGCTTATAGGACAGTTCTTACAGGCGACGGACAGTACGCCTTCGCATGTTGTCGGCGTATCGGCCGGTGGATTGATCGTCGGTTTAATAGCTTCGTACTACCCTGAACTAGTGCGCAAGGTCGTCCTCGTTTCGAGCGCGGGACTGGGTAGAGAACTAAGCTGGCGTCTGATCTTGCCGTCGATCCCCTGGCTCGGACGCTATATCCTACCTCGGACGATGCGTGCCTTGCGCGGCGTGCTCCGAAACCTCGTCTACGATGATTCGCTCGTGACAGACGATGCCGTACGCGATCTCTTCCTCGAACGGAATATGCCGGGCAACTACGATGCTCTGGCAAAAGCCTTCAACACCAACATTGGCCCGTTAGGTCTGCGCCGGTGGCAAGCTTATCGGCAACGTATTACCTCGCTGCCTATGCCAGTGATGATCGTTTGGGGCAAGCAGGACAACCTTCTACCGGTGCGACACGCCTACGCTGCGGCGGAAGAGATGAAGAACGCGCGTCTGCAGGTGTTCGATCGCTGTGGGCACTGGCCACCGTATGAGCATGCCGATAAGTTCAACGAATTGCTCCGTTCGTTTCTATTAGACGGCGGCGAGGAATCCAGACAGCGCCCTTCGACAAGCTCTCGCCTCAACGAGTCGCCTTCGGAGACAGGGTGAGCGGATCAACCGTCATTGCGAGGTCGCCAAAGGCGGCCGTGGCAATCTCAGAGTTTCCGACAACGATAGCTAGGCAAGAAGCGCTACACTCGCGTAATGAAACGGACAGAGATTGCTTCGCTTCGCTCGCAATGACGGCAGTAATCTGCGCTCATGATGAGCCTGTCGAACCGTGAACGGGAAACCATACATAGCCCCTCGACAAGTACATCCTGAGCTTGCCGAAGGGCTCGGGGTGAACGGAGTCCATAGTCCTAAGATGGTACAATACAGTTAGGTTGCGTTTATGAAAATCGCGTTGGGAAGCGACGAGAATACTAATCTTGTCAGTACGGTTATCGACGAGCTTAGAAGTCGTGGCCATGACGTCGAGGTCATCGGCCCGCCAGCCGGCGAGCCGCTCGAGTGGGCAGAGGTTGGTCTTACGGTTGCGCAGAAGGTAACCAGCGGAGAAAGCGAGCAGGGTGTTCTTTTCTGCTGGACCGGCACAGGAGTTAGCATCGCTGCGAACAAAATGCCTGGCATCCGCGCCGCCTTATGCTGGGACGCCGAAACTGCTCGGGGCGCTCGCCTCTGGAACGACGCGAACGTCCTCTGTTTGAGCCTCCGGGCAACTACTGAGGCCGAAGCGAAGGAGATCCTCGACGCCTGGTTCGATACCAGTTTTGATGAAAGCGAGCGCGGCAATGTGCAGACCGTAAACGAGTTTGATAGCAATGAGTCAAAGTCGAAAGTTGGTAAGAAAGCGTAGTAAGACGCTTCATAATAAAAAAGTCTCAAAATTTCAAGCAGATGCGTTGAACCAACGCATCTGCTTCTCTATACTATTAGAAGCGTAAGGGTTGATGAGGACGAGTGTCTAGACGAAGCAGGCGACCGAGTGGGTCGCGCCAACGAGGAGAAGCTCAGAAGGGGCCCCGTTTCCCCTTCCTAATGCGCTATCGCTGGTTTTATACTTCCCCCATTGTGCCGGTAATCGGCATAGTAGCAGTTATCTTCGGCATTATAGGCGTCGTACTCTTCTTACGGCAGGGCACAAGCCCCCGCGTCGGCGACCATTATCACGCGATCTATCAGATTTCCGTTTGCGGCGACATGGTCGAGCCCTTCCCGGTAACAGAAGCCACAGCGGGTATCCATACTCACGGAGACGGTTTGGTTCATATACACCCGAATAGTTCTGACGACGAAGGGAATAACGCCACTCTCCAGCGTTTCTTTGAGCCGATGGATGTAACCTTTACTGAAGAGGTACTCACGCTGCCTGACGGACGCGAGTTCCGCAATGGGGATACTTGTCCTGATGGGCAGACTGGAAATTTGCGTTTTGTGGTTGGCCAAACGACCACCGACAACTTGGGGAACCCCGATACCTGCGCGGACTATGCTCTGAATGATGGTTTCGAGGACTACGTTACGAAGGCGGACGAATGCGTTTGGATAGAGTTTGGGCCGGAGGACGCTTCCATACTAAATACAACGCAAACGTCTTCGCCCTCTGCAACCAGCGCTCCAGGCGGCCCAACTACCACGGCTACTGCTTCGCCGCCATCCATTACTTCTTCACCTTCTGTAACCCCATAGCGTTTATTTTTTGAAGACGGCTAGTGCCTGGTAGTAGCGCTCTAGATAGGTTGATAAAGGGCTGGCCTAGGCCCAGCCCATCTCCGCTTCGATATCTTGTAGGGATGCCGG
>WHTN01000102.1:0-1295 GCA_009377715.1 Dehalococcoidia bacterium
CCATAAACCCCCTCCCAGGGGGTATGGGTAGGAGGGCATATGAGAGACGAACTTAGGGCCGACTGCTTAAAGCGGCTCAATTACATCGAAGGCCATCTGGCTGGCATACGGCGCATGGTTGAAGAGGACAAGTACTGTCCGGAGGTCTTGAAGCAGACTTTCGCCGTGCGACGCGCCATCGAGAAGATGGAGGCGATGATCCTCGAAGACCACTTGAAGACGTGTGTCATCGAAGGCATCAAAGAAGGGCGTGACGATCAGGTCGTTAAAGAGCTTTCGGAGCTTTATACGCTGTCGAATAGATAGGGAGGTGTGGCAGTGATAAAGCATGATATACATCCAGTGATGCGCGGCGTTCATCACTGGAATCTAACGTATCTGCAGACCTTAAGGTCTGCAGATACGAGGAAATGGTAAGAACAATGGCACAAACACAGATCAAAGAAGTAACGCTACCTGTCGGCGGTATGACCTGCGCCTCCTGCGTGCAGCGCGTCGAACGCGCTCTCAACAGGATGCCCGGGGTGAGCGGAGCTACGGTTAACTTGGCGACCGAGCAGGCTAGGGTCGATTTCGACCCTGCGTCGTGTAGTCTTGAGGACCTTTTCGAGGCCATCGATGCGGCAGGCTACACCACCCGCACCGAGCGCTTAGATCTAAAAATTACAGGCTTAACCGACTCGGTTAGCGCTGCCAGGTTAGAGCGGAGCCTGAAAGGTATGTCGGGGGTCACCCACGCTTCGGTAAATCTGGCGAGCGAACTCGCGACGGTTGAATACTTGCCTACGCAAGTCACCCTGCCGGACTTAAAGAGAGCCGCGGCCGACGCCGGCTTCAGCGCCCAGCCTGCTACTGACGCGGAGCAAGACAGCGAACAGGAAACAAAAGACCGCGAAGAACGCGCACTATGGCTCAAGATGATCTTCAGCCTCGTAGTTGGCGGTTTCATCATGGTCGCTATGCTGCCGTATCACGGCGTGGACTGGTTGCCGCTCTGGGTAAGCCCGAAGACTGCCTTCATCACCTTCTTTATCCTGGCCACTCCCGTTCAATTCTGGGGTGGCTGGCAGTTCTACAAGGGCGCTTGGAAATCGGCGCGTCATGGCGCCTCTGATATGAATACACTCATAGCCCTTGGTACCAGCGTTGCTTATGGCTACAGCGCGCTGGCCACGTTCTTCCCTTCCCTCTTCGATCTGGGTCACGGCGGCCATTCAAGGCTGGGCAACAGTGCGGAGGTCTATTTCGATACATCTACGGTTATCATTGGCCTCATTCTGCTCGGCCGCTGGTTG
>WHTN01000102.1:1305-4855 GCA_009377715.1 Dehalococcoidia bacterium
GAGGCTTATCGGCTTGCGCCCCAAGACGGCACGCGTAGTGCGCGATGGACGTGACCTTGACATTCCAATCGATGAGGTCGCCGTGGGAGATACGGTGATCGTTCGTCCCGGCGAGAAGATCCCGGTGGACGGCGTTGTGCTGGAGGGGCGCTCCAGCGTCGATGAATCAATGATCACCGGCGAGAGCATTCCGGTAGAGAAGGGGCCGGGCGACGAAGTCATAGGCGCGACGATGAACAAGACCGGCTCCTTCCGCCTCCAGGCAACAAGGGTTGGTAAAGAGAGCGTGCTATCGCAGATTATTCACCTGGTCCAGGAGGCGCAAGGCTCCAAACCGCCAATCCAGCGCTTGGTTGATCGCGTAGCCTTCTACTTCGTGCCGGCTGTGCTAGCTATCGCAGCAATTACGTTCTTAATATGGCTGGTAGTGGGTCCAACGCCGGCCCTTACATTCGCCACGCTCAATGCTGTGGCCGTTTTGATAATCGCCTGTCCTTGCGCTCTCGGTCTGGCGACTCCCACTGCGATTATGGTGGGCACTGGCAAAGGCGCCGAGCACGGCGTCTTAATCCGTAACGGTGAGGCACTGGAGATGGCGCGTAAGGTTGGGACGGTTGTATTCGATAAGACCGGCACTATTACCCTTGGCAAACCTGTGGTCACGGATATCGTGCAGATGGGCGGCCACACCATCGGTGACGATGAACTATTACGGCTCGCCGCCAGCGCCGAACGAGGATCCGAACACCCACTGGGAGAGGCTATCGTGGCGGCTGCGCGGGATCGGGCTCTCGATCTGCCAGACGTAGATGACTTCCATGCCATACCAGGACAGGGAATCCGCGCCGTTGTCAAAGACCAACAGATTGCTCTAGGCAACCTAAAGCTTATGAAGGAATCTTCCTTCTTTCTAGACGGCTTGGAGGCTATGGGAGAAAGCCTTGCCGGAGAGGGCAAGACTCCAATGTACGTCGCCCTTGATGGCCGCGTCTCCGGGATCATAGCCGTTGCCGACACCGTTAAACCCGACGCGGCGCAAGCGGTCGCCCGCCTGCAGAAGCTTGGGCTCGAAGTGGTTATGCTGACTGGCGATACGAAGGCCACCGCCAACGCGGTCGCCCGCCAAGTCGGCGTCGACCGCGTTTTAGCCGAAGTGCTGCCTGGTGAGAAGGCAGCCGAGATAAAGCGACTCCAACAAGAAGGCAAAGTTGTCGCGATGGTCGGCGATGGTATCAACGATGCGCCGGCGTTAGTCCAGGCCAACCTCGGCATCGCCATCGGCACAGGCACCGACGTAGCGATGGAAGCAGCGGACATCACGCTGATGAGGGGAGACCTTAAGGGTGTCGCTATCGCCATCGACCTGAGCCGCCGCACGGTTCGAACGATCTGGCAGAACCTGTTTTGGGCGTTTTTCTACAACGTTACGCTCATTCCGGTGGCCGCCGGTGTGCTTTACATCGTATTCAGTCGCACTAGCGTTCCCGAGCCATTGGTTCCTTTCTTGGGACAGTTCGGCTTCCTCAATCCTATGCTGGCGGCGCTGGCTATGGCATTTAGCTCGGTTAGCGTGATGACGAACTCTCTACGGCTCAGAGGGTTTCGACCGGCTGAGGTGACTTCGGGCGAGAACTTACCGATGAAAGGAGAGATAACTATGGCTAAGGACCCGGTGTGTGGCATGGACGTGGAGCCTGCGAAGGCGGCGACGTCAAGCTACCAGGGGATGACGTACTACTTCTGTGCGCAGGCCTGCAAAGAAGCGTTCGATAAAGAGCCTGCTAAGTACGTGGAGCAGCGGTAGCCGGTCCGTTCTTCAAGCCAAAGCGTAAAGGGCTGCAAAGCGTCTACGAACTTTGCAGCCCTTTGACAGAATAGGTGAGGACATCAATAAAATGGGGGCGAGATGAAACGATTCAGGGTTATCGCGGTGGCACTTGTTGTATCGCTGCTGACTTTCGTTGCAGCTTGCGGTGAAGATTCGCTATCGCCGGGTGATTTGCACGACCGAATTAACCCACATGATGTGACCGACGATAGCGCGAGAGAAGTGGCCGTTACGCTCAACGAATGGAGCGTCTCGCCGGCCGTTGCTCAACTCGAGGCCGGTAAGACGACATTCGTTGTGACTAACTCTGGCCGGACGGTGCACGAGTTTGTCATTTCCGAACCTCAGGCAGTTACAGACGAATCGCATAGAGGTCATGAGCCGGATGCAGGAGCAGCGATCGAAAACATACAACCCGGTGAAACCCAACGCGTAACGGTTGATCTGGAGGCAGGGGAATACGAACTAGCCTGCCACGTTGTTGAAGGTTCAACCGACCACTACGAGCTCGGAATGCGATCGACTGTCAACGTGGCAAATTAGTTGATTAATAGCGAAGAGAAGAAAAAAGGAGGGGGTCTCTAACATGGAATTTATCGTTCGGACGGCACGGGCGCTAAGGATACGATACTGGCCCGCTACAATTGCCCTGCGGCTGCAAGCCGGGCGCGGAATACGAGCATTGCTGTTGCGGCAACGTGCATTTCCTCGGACCAATGCAAAAGGTCACTTAGAAGAGTATTTAGCAGATCGCAGGGATAACGGGCTCGATACGGAAGTTGGTGTATATACGGCATATGAAACCGCTGTCGATGCACCATGGGGAGATAAAGTAGCCGTCGCGTATGCTATTCCTTCTTTGCCAAGGCCCCACTAAGTCAGGTGCAGAATCCTCAAGTAAAAAACGCGAACTAAGAACGGTCTTTTTAACAAAACGGTTGGATCGGGAGGTTAATATGACCGATTTGAGCTTCCCGCTACTTGGGCCACTTGCATGGGTTGATATCGTACTGCTTGGTTGGTTCAGTTTAGTCGCGTTGTCAACGGCCTATGTGGCCTACGACGCTTATTTCAACAATCCGGAACTAACCGTCATGAAATGGGGCTGGGTACTGGTTACTCTTTACACAGGCCCGATCGGTTTAGGCGTTTACATTTTATCGTGCAAGGAGCCGCGGCCTTTTACGCACGAGGAATTTATAAAACCCCTTTGGAAACAGGCGATGGGTTCTACGATCCACTGCTTGGCCGGTGATGCAACTGGGATTATTCTCGCGTCCACGATCACGGCGCTTCTGGGCTTTCCGATGTGGGCAGATATTACCGTTGAGTACATTGCTGGATTCGCGTTTGGGCTCCTGATCTTTCAAGCGCTCTTCATGAAGGACATGATGGGTGGGTCGTATCGAGCCGCGTTGCGTATGTCGTTTATGCCCGAGTGGCTTTCGATGAACATGGTAATGGCTGGCATGATCCCAGTGATGGTAGCTGGAATGATGGGACGTGACATGCGGGCAATGGAACTGAGTCAACCCCTATATTGGGGAGTCATGTCTGCCGGCGTGATATTCGGCTTTATAACTGCCTATCCTGTTAATGCCTGGCTCGTAGCAAGGGGCTCAAGCATGGCATGGGAACGCAAAGGGTACTCGGCAAAGGCGGACACAGCATGGAGGCCGAACACAAACGAATGCAGGAGCTGATGAGCCAGAGCGCCTTCGG
>WHTN01000103.1 GCA_009377715.1 Dehalococcoidia bacterium
CCCTGGGGATGCGCCCACCCCTACAGAAAGGAGCCTAGCTGACTGTCGGATATTTACGGAGAATACTGCGGTAGGTTGACTTTTTTCGGCAAAACCCGATCTTGACAGCGTTCAAGGCGGCGGCTAAGATGTCTAAGGCAGGTCGATCCGAGGCGGAGACCGCCGTCTTTTGCTCTTACGGTCTTCAAGCCGAGGTGGTGGAATAGGTAGACACGCGGTCTTGAGGGGGCCGTGCCGCGAGGCGTAGGGGTTCAAATCCCCTCCTCGGCACCAAAGTGGAACGAGCGGAAGTGGCTCAGTGGTAGAGCACGTCCTTGCCAAGGACGGGGTCGCGGGTTCGAATCCCGTCTTCCGCTCCATTAAGTAAATTAGGCGCACGGTTCTAGCTAAAATCCGCAAGATCCGGATGGAGTTAGCCGTGCGGCCTTGCTGTAATGCAATCGCTATCGCTCACGGTCATCTGAGGCGGTAACCCATACCGCGTACCGCCTCGATCAGCTCGTGACCTAGCTTCTTTCGTAAGTAGCCGACATAAACGTCGACGATATTGGAGCTGGGGTCGAAGTCATAGCCCCAAACGCGTGAGAGCAACTGCTCACGGGACAGAACTTGATTGCGGTGCTTGAAGAAAGTCTCGGCGAGCAGGAACTCCCGGGCTGAAAGCTCTACCGTACGCCCCGCGACTGTTGCTTGCCGAGTCCTGATATCGAGCACGATCCCCGCTACCTCCAGAACTGCTGGCTCGCTCTGATGATGATCGCGCAGCCGCGCCCGCACCCGCGCTAGAAGTTCATCGAATTTTGAATGGCTTCGTTACATAATCGTCGGCGCCGCCCTCAAGGCCAGCGACCGTGTCGGCGAGGCCCTGGCGAGCGGTAAGAATGATCACGGGCATCTTTTCCTTCCTCACTCGTATCTCATGAAGCACTTGGTTTCCGTCCATTCCGGGAAGGCCCAGATCGAGGATCAGGAGATCGAAGTCCTCGTCGCGCGCCATGGACGAAGCGGTCGGGCCATCCTCCACAACCATAGTGGTAAAGCCATGGGCTCGTAGACCTTTTTCTAGGAATGATGTGATGCGTGTCTCGTCTTCTGCTATAAGGATCCGGTTCATGCATTACCTACCGAGGTCTGCCCAAGCGGCAGAACTATGGTGAAAGTGGAACCTTGTCCCGGCGCTGAGTTAAGCGTTATTTTACCGCCATGTGCTTCGGCGATAACGCTAACGATGGCAAGGCCCAGCCCTGCTCCCTCCGTACTCCTCTGCCCCGCCTTTCCCCGGGCAAACCTCTCAAAAATGCGAGCCAGATCTGCAGGCGGGATACCCTCACCCTCATCTTTGAGCCAAAAGTGGATCTCTTCGTTCACAAGCCGGCTCCCAAAAGTTATCGGTGAGCCTTGGGCTGTGTGCTCTACAGCATTTCGCGCGAGGTTCATTATGGCCTGGGTAAGTCTCTGGCGGTCGGCCACGGTCACGGCCGGCGCCGTCTCGGCGACTTGCCATTTGCGGTCTCCCAGAACGGTTGCCTTAGCGGCGAGTTCTTCTGTGAATTCGGCGACATCGATAGGATGAAGGTCGAGGAAGTCGGGCTGTTCCGCTCTTGCGAGAAGTAATAGCTCGTCTACCATGCGGGCCATACGATCGAGTTCGTCTATCACGAGGACTCGAGTTTCCTCGCGCTCTGTGGCATCGGAGCTTAGGAGCTCTAGGTGTCCCCGGATTATGGTTATGGGCGTACGCAGTTCGTGGCCAGCATCGTCTATGAACCTTCGCTGCGTAACGAATGCCGACTCAAGCCGGTTGAGCATGTCGTTGAACGTGTGCGTGAGCTCTGCGATCTCATCGTCCCCCCCGTACGGGAATGCGCTCCGACCAGTTGGTATCGTTAATTCTCCGAGCGGCTCGAGTCAAAAGGCGAATGGGACGCAGCGTGTGGCCAGCGATGAACCAGGCCGCCGCCGATACGACCACAAAAATCGATCCGTAGACGATAGCCCCGGTCTGCAGGACGCTATCAACGTCATCTCTTTTCTCTTCCAGGAATATCGCGACGACAAACACGCCCGTCACCTGTTCCTCGAAGAGGATCGGCACAGCGATATACCGTACCCGCCCGGAGCTTGTATCCAGCTCGGACCTGGTTGTGGTTTCAACAGCAGTCCATTCCCTTACGACGGCCGGATCATCCAAAAGCTGGACTGGAGTAACTGTCGAGGCGTAAGGCTGCCCTCCAACGAGCGTAAAAAGAGCTTCACCTTCAACCGGAATGTTACGGCTCAGGAATGTATCAAAGATGGCAGTAACGTTTCCAGCGAATGGCTCACCTGTATTGGGGTTACGTCCGCCGGTTAACTGCTCCAACTCTCTTATCTCCTGGCCTAATTGGGCCTCAACTTCGTCATTAAGTTGGGCGAGGAGGATGCTTCGTTGAATAAAGAGGCCGAATACGATCGCAGCAGCCAGCAGAACAATATACCAGCCGAGAACCCTTATGCGAGTACTTGGCGTCCAAGATAAAAAGGCAGTGCTCTTGGCCGGCTTCGTTTCTCCAGTACTTGTGTTCGCACAGGTTGTCGCTACGGTCGGTTGCGACTGCGTCAAACTTTGGCTACGAACGCGAGGGCGAGCCATAGTGCAGCCTAAAGTCTGGGACGTTCCGCTTTCATCTTACTATACTAGCAATAACCTGAAGTTTTTTCACAGTTAAATTATAGCTTTAATCTCTTTATTCGAAGGGCGCATCTCCAAAGGGACGCGCCCTTCGCGTGTATTTCGTGAGTTCCTTAGGACCCATTCGGGCTATCAAACGAATCGTTGCCGGAAGGGGCGTGGTAAAACGGCGAGTCGTCGGCTGAGTCAGACCCACCCTGACCTAGAGTAGGCGATGTTCCTAGGCCGCCTGGTGAGGCAGTGCTGAGATCTGATGTTGACGATCCATCATCCCACGCGGAATCGGCGCTATCTGCTGAGATTATTGGGGCCGGGAATATGTCCACTAGTGAGGTTTTCGCCTCGGCCGATTCCGTAACTGCCACTCGATCTTGGAGAGAGATCGGTGATGGGAGGAATCTTTCTCCACCTTCATCACCGGCAAAGAGGGTGCCGGCTGCGCCTATCGTGACGACTGCTGCTGTTGCCGTAACAACCTTCCAGGAAGGCTTTTTGTTCAATTTCATTTCGATCCCCTTTCTTCTTCTTGTCCTGCTTTACCCTTTGACACCTTTTATTCTGCGCCCGGTTTGTGAATTGGCGATGAGACTGGTATGAGAGTCTTCTTATGCACAGCAGGGGATGCTGCGCTCTCACACCAGCGCTCTGCCAAGTCGATCCGGCGCTTGGTGTCTTCCGGCCAGGATGGCGTCTGCACGCGGAACGGGCCAGTCGCCAGCCCTATGATGACAGCGCCGACGCGCAGACGCAGGCTGTAAGGGTTGACCCGCTGATCGGCATAGGCCAATAGCCGTTGACTGAATTGTTCAATGCGTTTTCGCGTGGCTGGACGCCCGGACTCTTGCTGCAAGGCTAGATGACCGATGAGCGTCGCCCAGTCGTCTTACGGTAGCCCAGGCCCACCGTATCCACATCTAGGAGCCCGGTCACCTGCCCCTGGCTCACCAGCATCTGTGCCTCGTAGAAATCGCCATGGATCGGCACGACTGGCCCGCTGTCGTCAATATCGCTTAGCTGTTCGACCAGATGGTCCAGTCTGGCGTCTAGTTTCGGCAGGATGTGCCGGAGCAGCTTAACGTATTCATGAACGTTCTGGAGGCTGGATGTCAGCCGTACGCTGTCACCCGGATCTGGGATCCGGTCGAGAAGGCCGGCAAATTCTTGAGGGTTTGGAAGCGGGAGGCTTTTTTCTACAAGGCACTCCCTCAAAGTAGCGCCTGTCATTTCCTTCAGCATGACAATCCCATATTCTTCGGACCAGCCGTGACTGCGAGGGACTGGAAGGTGTTTAGCTAGCAACTGGTGACGAGACTGAAGGGCGGCAACTTCGCCGGGAGCTACAACCTTAGCGAACAATCTTAATTTGCCAACCTGAAGCTCCGCCACGGCGCGGCGCGTTGGGCGGTATGAACGAAGCCGGCATTTAACCGGGCCTGGCGGGGCGTTGAGTTCATCTAGGAGGGAGCGGGTTCGCTCGCGCTCCGTCACAACGGCAAGGCCCGGAAGTCCCGGGTCATCGCCCAAGCGCCAGACCACAACCCGTCCCTCTTCGTTTTCGACTACCGTTGCTCCGGAAGGAAGCTCTTCGCCCGTGCTCGCAACAAGGACTTCTGGCATCGCTTTTTCGCGATTATGCCAAGCCACTCGTGCCTCGTACCGGACGACGAGCGATCGGCCGGGTCGCCAAGTCACCTGTGCCGGGTTAGCCGCGGTTACACGGCCGCCGCTCGCTTCAATGGCTGCATCGAGCATTTCAGTCGCGTCGGGACCGAGCATCGTAGGGAGGACAGGTAGCCGCTCATCTGTTAGTGCCGATAGCCGGAGGCGAGATTGTCTCATATAAACGATGATAAATTTTGCCCATGAAGTGTCGATGAGAACTAGATGAGAAGTTTCTCACAATCGAAGAGATACTCTGTGGCTAGCAGCCATCAAGACAGGTGTGCCAACAATTGCATCAGAGCGCCACAACTTTACATTGAACGTATCGCTGTGATAGTATTTCGGAGCGTTCGGACGATTGAGCCTTCCTAGGCTCAATCCCTTGTGGCGACGTGGCCAAGAGGTTAAGGCGGGGGTCTGCAAAACCCCTATCGGCGGTTC
>WHTN01000104.1 GCA_009377715.1 Dehalococcoidia bacterium
ATTGCCCAGCGCAGCCGTAAACAGCGCGCCGCCGAAGTTGCCAATGCCGATGGCCATTACTAGGAACCCGAAGCCTGACGGGCCCAGGCCGTAGATGTCTTTTGCGAATACGGGCATCAGAGTATTGAGCGTTGGGATGATGAATAGCGGCATTATTATGGACATTAACATGAGCCAGCGCGCCAGCGGTTCTCTCGCTACGTACTTAAACCCATCGGCGCTGTCTCGCATGAAAGAGCGACGCTCTTTCGCAGGCTGCTTAGCTGGGAAGACAATCATTAACGTAGTTGCCGTTACTCCGACATAAGCGGCCGCCTGAAGGAAGAAATTGCCCGACGCGCCGAATACCCCCAAAAGAAAGGCAGCGGCGCTAGGCCCAAGCGCTCGCGTCACACTCATCGCGCTCTGATTAAGTGCCACCGCGTTCGGCACGTTCTCGCGCGGGACGAGATCGAAGACCGCCGTCTGTCGCGCGGGTTGGTTCAGGGCCATCGCGAAACCGGACAGGATCACGAATGGGAACAGATGCCATATCTCCACGCGATCGAAGAGCAGCCCGAAAGCAAGGCCGGCGTTTAAGAAGATCAAGGGCACCTGACTGGCTACCATCAGGTTGCGTCGGTCCATTCGGTCCGTCATAACGCCTGAGAACGGCATCATCATGACCGTAGGAATCGCCCGGACGCCCTGAATTCCTCCAAGCAGGCTCCCCGAACCGGTGAGGTCGTAGACCACCCAGCCCAACGTCGACTGCTGGACCCAGTTGGCGGTGCTCGTGAAGAGCGTCCCGAACCAGAGGAAACGGAAGCCGCGGAAACTTAGCGACTCGAAAAGGCCAACCTTCCTCGGGGCTTCGGCAGTAGAGGTCGCTGTCTCCTGCGGGTTGACCGCGATAGGCGAGCCGTTTGCGATGTGTTCGCCGTCTGGTGTTACGGTGGTATCAGGCTGATCGATGTCGGACGGTTTTAGCGGGCTAGTCTTTGCTTGTGCGGCTTGCGTGTTGTCCATGCTAAACTTGCTCAGGAGCGCTCTGGGATGTGTGATATACCGTAGCCCGTGCAATTACCAAATGTCAATCTCGGCGAAATTATTTTGCGTTTGAAAATTAATTCTCCATAGCTCGCCTGTTCACGTCCGACTCTAGAGATGCATTATTCCGTAAACGCCGTCTGTTTATGCCACACACAGGGGCGCATTACGCGCTGCATCACGGTAATGTGACGGAGTGTGTAGCCACCGTGAACGATAGGCAGGCCATCGAATTGGGCAGTGCCCAAGCCGCTGTCAAACTTAACCTTCTCATATACGCGCTTCTTGCTGTCTTCGTAGCTCTTGTTCCAATCATATTTGCCCCGGGACTTTACGACGACTTCACTCTTCCTAAACAGGCGCTTTTGCTTGTACGGCAGGACTTTGCCTAATCCCTCTCGTATTTTCGGGCAGCGATACTCTGCTTAGGGACAGGGTGTTGCTTGCGGCATTCGCGGGCTTGTTTGCAGCCACCACAATATCGTTTGTGTTAGCCGGTGACCTGCGGAGCAGCCTTTTTGGTCAATATCAGTACAGGGAGGGCTATCTCAGCCAGGTTGCCATGCTCGTGGTTTTCTTAGCAGCCGTTTACGTAGGCACTCGTTATTCCGGCAAGGTGATGCTGTGGGCCGGGCTCGCAGGCGCTTTCGGGGCTTGTGCCTACGCGGCCGTTCAGATAACCGGCAACGACCCGTTCGACTGGTGGATCGACACCTCCAAGAGGGCGATAGGCACGATCGGCAATGCAAACGAGTTGGCAGGCTTTGTGCTGCTAGCCTTTGCCTTTGGCGGCACGCTCGCTGAGCTCAAAAGCCCCTGGCGAGGAGTGGGCCTGACCGCCTTCGGCGCGATGCTTACGTTCACGCTTCTCGCCACGGAGAGCCGCAGCGGCCTCTACAGCGCGGTGGGCCTGCTCCTGGTTTTTCCGTTGGCCTCGGCATCGTCGGTACGCCACGTAAGGAGACCGTGCGCTCGCTAGCGTTTCTTTCGGCGGGGATAGGAATAGGCTTTCTCATCGGCTTGCAGCTTGGTTTAGTACAGGAAACGTTCGGCCGGGTGGCAAACACGGCCCCTACGGACGCGCAGAACGAAGCCGCTATCGCCAGCTCTACGCGCGTGGCCATCTGGCGAGGGACGTTTCCCGCGATCGCCGAGGCCCCGGTCTTTGGGCATGGACCGGACGGTTTAATCCATGCTTTCCCACGCACGAGGCCAGAGGGGCTTGGCGGCTTCTTCAATGAGGTCGATCTACCCGTTCAGAGCAGCCATAACTGGTTCCTGGATCAGGCGGCGAACAGCGGCCTTGTAGGATTCACGCTTCTCGTGGCGTTCCTAAGTTTGGTCGCTTATCGCTCGCTCCGCTTCGAGCGAGGGCGCGGCGCGGTTATCGTTCCCTATATCTGGGCGGCGCTCGCTTCTTACGTTGCTTTGACGATGTTGAACCAGCTTTCTATTGGAGTCCACGCCATCTTCTTTGTTTTGCTCGGCTTTTTAGCCGGCCGTACTTTGGTGGTGTACGCGCCAGTTAACACCATACGCGCCGCTAAGACAGTGTCGTCATCTCGATGGCTGCTGCGCGCTGGCAGCGTCGCGATCTGCTGCGGCCTTCTGGCATTGGCCTCGCTCTCGATCTTGGCGGACGTCGAGGCCGACTTAGGCTGGGGCAGTTCGGTGGACGGCAGCTTCGTCGAAAGCGCTGAGCAATACGGCCGGGCGAGCCGCTTGAATCCTTTCGACCCCACTTACCTGCGCAACGAAGCGAGTAGCTGGCTCGCGGCCGGGGCTTGCCAGGGAAACGTCTCTTATCTTAGGGAGGCTGAACGCAAATTCACTGCGTTTGTACAGCGCTTCGATCCGACGGCTGACGACCTGTTGAATCTAGCGAAAGTGAAGATCGCCCTGGGTGTCGAGTCCGAATCCGTTGAGCCTCTGCTGCTCAGAGCGAAAGAACTGAATCCGCAAGGGCTATCTATAGACGCAGATATACAGGCCCTTAGGGACGCTTCTTCGCGAAATTACGTGCTCATCTACCGGCAGGATGAAGCCGTCGACAAAGTACAACTAATTCCCGTTCCGGAAGCTATTGGGCTTGCCGAGGTTAAGGGTTGCGTACGTTAAGCGTCTAAATAGCGTGCTGGCCTCAGACGGTTGAAACGGGGCTTCCTAAACCTTTTCCGTAACTTTGTATTCCATCCGCTTGCCCAAAGCTAGCCGTAGCTGGGCGTCGAGCGCAGGTAGTACTGTGAAGAGGAAGGTGATCACGGGCATAAGGAACCACTGTACGTATTGGAAGATGAAGTGCCACCAGCGAAAGTTGTCGGGCCGTTGTGGTCGCAGGAAGAAGTCTAGGGCGCTCATGATGATCAGCGTCCCCAAGCACGGCGTGAGGATCCAGCGCGACCATTCGTAGAACCATTCCGGCAACCCGGTAAAGCCTGCTATCGAGATCATAACGATGGGTAGGTCGCGGCCGATGGTGACGAAGAACCAGGATGTCGTCCGCGTCAGATGCGCGTCGACAAGGCTCCACAAGCGTCGGAGGCCCAGCACTCTGGGGACGTCGCGATATTGAAGCGCTTGATTAACAGCATACGGCAGGTCGGAGCAGCCCCAGGCCCAGCGGCGCACTTGCTGATAGTAGCCGACAAAAGTGCCCATGTAGCTCTTCGAACGCATGCCATCCATATACATCGGCAGATAGATGGTCTCAACGTCAACTTCGCCCTTGAGGCGGTAGAAAGACTTGAGGAACATATGCCAGTCTTCCGGGATGATATCAGTATCCCAGTAATCTACTTCGTCAGCCATGCGGAAGCTTAAGCTATAGGTTGATTGCGGGAACAGCATTCGAAAGTACTTACGCGATAGCCGGGAGAGGTCGCTGATACCACCGAGCGCATGGGGGAGCCTTAGGGGCGCGGGTAGCTGCCAGATGTTGTTGTAATAGAAGATAGGCGCCTGCCAGAAGCGCCGATAACGCTTCGGATCGGAGGCGAATTTATAAGTCAGACAACTGAAGTACTTCTTGTGGACGGTGGTGTCCGCATCGCAGCTAGTAATGGTCAGGTGATCGATGTTGTACTTACCGCTATCGACCAGAATTCGTTTGGCTTGGCGGGCAGCCCAGTCCTCATTCGAGGATTTTCCCGCGACTTCGCCGGGGATATTGCCGGGGTGGAATGTGGCAAAAATGCCTCCGAGCCGGCCTGTGTACTTATCGATCAGCGTGCTCGCCCGCCGCTTTGCTTCTTCGCCCTCGCGTTCCTCCATCGCCAGCACGGCGATGATGTAGTTGGCCACCTCTGACTCTGCCAGCGAATCGAGACACTGGCTAAGCTTAGCAACGCTTTCTGTGTAGTTGGGTATCACTACTACGTGCCGTATGCTTTCCCAATCCAGGCTCTTGAAGCCGGTTACTCGCTCCTGTTCGTACAGTTGTCGCCAGTCCATCTTTGAATGGCGGCGCACGACGAAGAA
Organism: Dehalococcoidia bacterium; assembly: GCA_009377715.1. Lineage (GTDB taxonomy): Bacteria > Chloroflexota > Dehalococcoidia > SM23-28-2 > WHTN01 > WHTN01. The sequence continues at coordinate 4,507 of WHTN01000104.1, forward strand.
GCCGCGAACAGCGTGGATGCCGATCATGCTCGAACGCCAGAGCCAGTAAGCCTGGCAAGTCAGCACGAAAATCGCCAGCGGCACCGGAGCGATGAGCGGCCCCCAGAATAGGAACGAAATAAAAAGAAGAGAAAGCGAAAGGGGAAGGACCTCTAACAACCGCTGGGGAATGACCCGTGCGCTTCCTTTTGTCGCCTCCTCTAGTGTTGACGGAACGTCGA
>WHTN01000026.1:0-1322 GCA_009377715.1 Dehalococcoidia bacterium
TACGCTTTCGGCAGACCCTGCTGGTAAAGTTCCCAGGCTAAGACGATAAACGTAAGGTTCGACATGTCCATGAGCATACATGGACTGTCGGATTTCTACGGCAACATTCCGGGGGGTTGACAAAATGGCATTTGATGGCGTCCTCTGCGATTGGAAACCTGATTACTCGCTATCCTATCTCAGGCTCCGACATAGTCGAAAGGGTAGACTACATCGAAAACGAAGGGAAAATTCGGATTAATAAAATGCAATACTTTGAGGGTATATCCCGTGATATCTGGGAATTTAACATCGGCGGCTATCAAGTATCGAAGAAATGGCTCCAGGATCGCAAGGGACGCAAACTCACTTATGACGAACTGGTTCATTACCAACACGTGATAGCCGCACTATCCGCCACCAAGCAACTTATGAGTGATATAGACGATATCATTCCCGGTTGGCCCTTGGAGTAACCACACCACTAAGAATCCGGCGGAACGAAGACGCTTGTGACTCGACACCTAAGTCTGTAAGTATCTGGCTAGTAAAAGCCGCAGTAGCGCGCGAAGCGTTTTGTCGGAGCGGAAGGGGCCGACGAGTAGGCGGATTCTTCGCTGCGCTCCGAATGACGGTGGGCCGGGGATATCGTTTCTCTAAGCTACGCGCCGCCGTGCTCCTCGAAGTAGCGAGCGCCGACTTCCAGGTCCTTGATGTTGCTGGCGTTGAAGAGGGTGCGCTTGCTGGCGACGCAGCGAGCGCGCCCTTCCGGGGAGAGGCGGTAGCGGCCGGGCTCATGCTGCAGTACGCCGTTGCTGACGAGGGATTTGAGGGCGCCGTCGAGGGCGGCCGAAAAATCGATCTCGCCGACTAGGGCGCCGAACGGCTCGAAGAGCGGGGCCTCCTGGGACAAGCCTTTAAACACTTCCCCAAGCTTCTCCGTGTCATCGACGAAGGAGTCCTTCTCGATGGTCGCCAGCATGCCCGACAGTACTTCGTCTATCTTAAACCGCAGTGAGCGGGGCGCTGATTCCGGATTTTGTGTCATTCCCGAATTGCTCCATTCCAGTTGTGATAAAAGTGGTGTGCTGCTGTGCATCATACTCCATTTGGGTATGTTGTTGCAGAGGTTTTTCTGGGATAGTATCACCCCAAACCCCTCAAGGGGTTGAAGGCAGCCCTGGCGGGCATTATGACAAGGGGACACCCCCTGTAACCCCCGGCAGAGGGTATTCCCTCTGCACTCCCTCGATGCTAGTGGACAAGGCTTCAACGCTGTCCATGAGTTGTGTCGACGGGCTTCGACAGCTTAACCGTGAACCGGCGTAATAGAACGGGCCGAG
>WHTN01000026.1:1422-24263 GCA_009377715.1 Dehalococcoidia bacterium
TTCCCTCTGCACTCCCTCGATGCTAGTGGACAAGGCTTCAACGCTGTCCATGAGTTGTGTCGACGGGCTTCGACAGCTTAACCGTGAACCGGCGTAATAGAACGGGCCGAGATTGCTTCGCTGCGCTCGCAATGACGAGGGCAGCTGACCAGCCGCGCCTACGGGAGTGGCGACCTGAAGATCGCCGCTGGATTTCAAACAACGCCCCTCGACAGGCTCGGGGTGAGCGGGTTAAGCGTCGTTAAAGCCGCATGAGCGGGGCGAAGCGTTTGTCGGTGCGGAAGGGCCGACGATGGCGAGGTGAAGCTGGTCTTCGATGAGGAGGCGGTTGGCGACGCGCTGGAGGTCGTCAAAGTTCCAGAAACTCGTCTACGGTAAGACCAGCCTGCTTGACGATGGCAGCGACCGTACCCTCTGGTAGATCGCCTGGGTGGCGTGGCACGGTAGTGCGCGCACCCGTGGTTGGATTCCTCCAAATTTGGTGGCTTCCCTTTCTCTGGCGATCGAAGCCGAATCCGGCCTGACGAAGCTTGTGAACGACCTCATCAGCGCTAAAGCCGGCCAGCCTACCCATCAGGGAAGCGTTAATGGTATGCGGACTTGACCTTCGGCAGAGGGCAAGTCGCGCAATGCGGGCGGAAGATCGTCACCGTGCTCGATATAGGACTCTAGCAAGCCCAGCGCCACGTCCTGGGCGATCTCCATCGTTTCCGCCAGGGTACGTCCTTGCGCCACCAGACCGGGCAGGTCATCGCTTGTAGCCAAGAAGCCGCCCTCGGAAAGCGACTCTATCTGAATGTTTAGTAGAACTTCTTTCATATGCCTCCATGATTTGCCAGGCTTCAGGCGAAAGTGTATGAGGAGGTGACAGTTCTGTCAACGATCAATTCTATAAGGTAAATTTAGGGGGACACCCCTGTAACCCCGGCAGAGGGTTTCCCTCTGCACTCCCTCGATGCTAGTGGACAAGGCTTCAACGCTGTCCATGAGTTGTGTCGACGGGCTTCGACAGCTTAACCGTGAACCGGCGTAATAGAACGGGCCGAGATTGCTTCGCTGCGCTCGCAATGACGAGGGCAGCTGACCAGCCGCGCCTACGGGAGTGGCGACCTGAAGATCGCCGCTGGATTTCAAACAACGCCCCTCGACAGGCTCGGGGTGAGCGGGTTAAGCGTCGTTAAAGCCGCATGAGCGGGGCGAAGCGTTTGTCGGTGCGGAAGGGGCCGACGATGGCGAGGTGAAGCTGGTCTTCGACGAGCAGGCGGTTGGCGACGCGCTGGAGGTCGTCGACGGTGACGGCTTCGACGTGCTCGACGACTTCGTCTGGCGTGAGGACTTGGCCGAGCAGCAGCTCTTGGCCACCGACCCAGCCGGAGACGGCGCGGGTGTCCTCCATGCGCAGGAGCAGGCGGCCCTTCGATAGCTCTTTGGCTTTCGTCAGTTCGAGGTCGGTCATGTAGCTCTTAAGCGAGGCGAGTTCGCCCAGCGCGACCTTCAGCGCTTCCGTCGCCTTCTTGGGGTCGACGCCGACGTAGATGCCGAACGAGCCGGTGTCGAGCAGGTTGGCGACGTAGCTGTGGACGTCGTAGGCGAGGCCCTTGCGCTCGCGCATCTCCATGAAGAGGCGGCTGCTCATGCCCTCGCCGAGGATGGCGGAGAGCAGGGCGAGGGCGTAACGGTCGGGGTGGTTGGCGGGGATGCCGCGAACGGCGAGGCAGAGATGGGCCTGCTCGGTCTTCTTATAGCGCACTTCGAGATGGGAGCGGCTTTCGTCGATGGCAGGGTACCAGGGCATGACTTCGCCGGGCTCCCAGCCGGCGGTGAGCTCTCCCACGCGCTCGATTACTTCGTCGTGCTCGACTTTGCCGGCGATGCTGACGACGACGTTGTTGGGGACGTACTGGCGGGCGGTGTAGTCCAGCACCTGGGCGCGGGTGAGCGCTGTAACGGAGGCGGGCGTGCCGCCGACGTCGCGACCGAGCGGCTGGTCCGGCCACATGATCTCGTCGATGAGGAGGTCGGCCTGCTGGGCGGGCGAGTCTTCGACCATGGCTAGCTCTTCGAGGATGACGAACCGCTCACGCTCCAGTTCGGTGGCGTCGAGGGTGGGATGGCGCATCATGTCCATGAGGACGTCGAGCGCGAGGGGGAAGTGGGGGCTGGCGACTTTGCAGTAGTAGACGGTGTGCTCGCGGTCGGTGGCGGCGTTGAAGGAGCCGCCGATGCCGTCGATGGCGGAGGCGATCTCGCCGGGCTCGGGCCGCTTGGCGGTGCCTTTGAAGAGCAGGTGCTCGAGGAAGTGCGAGGCGCCGGCCATTTCGTCGCTTTCGTAGCGGGAGCCGGCGCCGACGTAGATGCTGACAGTGACGGAGCGCGTATGGGGCATGGGGGCGGTGAGGACGCGCAGGCCGTTGGGAAGGATGGTTCTTTGGAAGAGCGTTTCAACTACCATTTAAAAGTTCCGATCTAGGTTAATTAGCCACGGATTGACACTGATATTTCACTGTCTTATTTTCTTTTGCTGCACACCAGCCTAAAGGCTGGTGCATACTATTCCGTTTCACCTAAACCCCTTCGACAGGCTCAGGGCAGGCTCTCAAGGGGTTCAAGGAAAGTCCTTCGGACTTAATTTGGAATCCCGATGATCTCGTTCTGCGGGTTGAAACCCGCAGCTTTTGTTTTTGCGACTCCAGCCTAAGGCTGGAGCATATGCGGATTCTTCGCTGCGCTCAGAACGACATCTCAACTGCTTGCCCAGAGGACGTCGCCGCAGAGGTCGGCCGGGTGGGGGCGGGCGGCGAAGCCGGCGTACTCCTGTTGGACGCACTTATCGTAGTGTCGGCGCCGTGGCCCGGATGGACGGCGGTGTCGTCGGGCAGGACGTAAAGGCGCTCGTTTATGGACTTTACGACTTGCCGGAAGGCCTCTGGCGTGCGCGAGCGGCCGGGGCCGCCCGGAAAGAGCGTATCGCCGGCGAGGAGGCGGTTGCCGATGAGCAGGCAGATGCTGCCTGGCGAATGACCGGGCGTGTGGATGACCTTCGCCACGACGGTGCCGATGGTCAACTCATCGCCCTCGTTCAGTGGCACGTCGATCTTTTCGGCAGCCATCAAAGTCTCGGCGGGGTGACAGTAGACTGGCACGCCGAGCCGGCCTTTGATGGCGTCGTAGCCGCCGATGTGGTCGGGGTGGGTATGGGTGAGGACGATGGATTTGATGTTGACGGCTTCGATGGCGGCGAGGATGTCCTCGCCCGGGGCGGGCATGTCGATGAGGGCGGCGTCGTTGGTGGCAGGATCGATGATGAGGTACGAGTTGTTCGCGAACTGGCCGATGGGGCCGATCTTGACGATCTTTACGCCGGGGTCTTCGAATACTTCGATGGGCATGTCATGCCTCCGATTCGGGGTAAGTTAAGCTGCGGATTCTTCACTTCGTTCAGAATGACAGGACAGACTCTAGCTTCGAGGATAGCAGGGTCGGTGCGAGGCGTCAAAAATAGTATTGGCCCGCCTTTTCACCCCAACCCCCTTCGACAGGCCCAGGGCAGGCTCCGGGGCTTTGCCCATTTGGAATCCCCCCTTTTTTCGAACATGCTCCCTACCAAATGCCTTGGGACAGGCCCTCAAAAACGATAAGCAATCGTTGATCGCTTCAAAATCGGGTGCCCCACCCCAAGATCAAGCTTTAGCGTCTGATAGACTAAAGCCCGTCAGAACAGAGAAACTAACACAGCCAAGTAGACCATGCAATCAACGGCAAGCTATAATAATAAAGATTTACTTATGATTCAGCAGCCCACGGGTATTTCGGAAGACCTGCGGGATATCTTCCCGCTGACAGCGAAAATCGAAGCGAACAGCCACCTATTCATAGGTGGCTGCGATAGCATCGATCTCGCGCAACGGTTCGGCACGCCCCTTTACGTCTTCGACGAAGCAACGCTACGTCATCAGTGCCGCGACTTCCTCGGCGAGTTCCGCAAGCGGCAGCCTCAGGCGCAAGTCTATTACGCCGCGAAGGCGTATCTGGGCCGGGCGCTCGCAGCGCTGCTCGCCGAAGAGGGGATAGGCATGGACGTGGTGTCGGGCGGCGAACTGGCGATCGCTAAGTCCGTCGACTTTCCGGCAGAGCGCATCGCTTTCCACGGCAACAATAAGTCGGCCCAGGAGTTGCGAGAGGCACTCGACTACGGCATTGGACGGATCGTGGTCGATAACTTCTACGAGTTAGCGTTGCTGAACGACATCGCGGCCTCGCAAGGCAAGCGGCAGAAGATCATGCTACGGCTTTCGCCAGGCATAGACCCACATACGCACAGCCACACGACTACGGGCACGATCGAGAGCAAGTTCGGCATTCCGATACCGGACGGCCAAGCGGAGCGGGCGCTGAAGGAAGCGATGGGCCTAGCGAACATCGATCTGGTTGGGCTGCACGTGCACCTCGGCTCGCCGATATTCGAACTGGAGCCGTACACGCTGGCGTCTGAGGTCATCGCGGAGTTTGCATCGCAGATGCGCGAGCAGTACGGTTTCGAGATGCAGGAGTACAGTCCTGGCGGTGGTTTCGCGATACAGTACGTGCCGGAACAGCCGGCGCCGCCGGTTTCGGACTACGCGGACGTGATTTTTGCGTCGCTGGAGGAGGCGTGCAAACAACATTCGCTGCTGATGCCTGTAGTATCGATCGAGCCGGGTAGGTCGATCGTGGGGCGGGCGGGCGTCGCCCTTTACGCGGCCGGCAGCCGCAAGGAGATACCCGGCGTGAAGACGTACGTCTCGCTCGATGGCGGGATGGCAGATAACATCCGGCCGGCGATCTATGGCTCGCGTTACGTTGGGGTGATCGCAAACAAGGCGACGGCGACCGCGAAGGAGAAGGTGACGCTGGCGGGCAAGTACTGTGAGTCGGGCGATATCCTGATCCAGGAGATCGAACTACCGCCGCTGGAGCCGGGCGATATCGTCGCGTTACCGGCGTCGGGGGCGTACTGCCTAGCGATGGCGAGCAACTATAACGCCTCGCAGAAGCCGGCCATCGTTGTGGTCTCAGAAGGCCATGCTAACTTGATTCGCAAGCGCGAGGATTATGAAGACCTGATGCGTAACGATCTTTTGCCTAACGAGGCTTGACGTCAGGAATGTGGAGAATCATCGGACAGGATAAAGCGGTGGCTGCGCTGCAAAGCGCATTCGCCGATCAGCGTGTGGCCCACGCTTACATGTTCGTCGGGCCGCCGAACATCGGCAAAGCGACCCTAGCGCGGATCCTAGCGCAAGCGCTCAACTGCGACGAGGCCAAGCCGCCCTGCGGCGAATGTACTTCTTGCAGGCGCATAGCGCAGGGACTCCATGCCGACGTGCAAATCATAGGTCGAGAGATGGATGGCGATAGGGCGCGCAGGGATATCCGCATCCACCAGGTCCGCGAGGTAGAACGCACGGTTAGCCTGGGCGCGTACGAGGGCCGCTACCGTGTGGTGATCGTCGATCCGGCCGAGACGATGAACGAAGAGGCGCAGAACGCGTTCTTGAAGACGCTCGAGGAACCTCCGGCCGATGTCGTGTTTGTGCTGGTTTCGACCGATGAGCACCGGCTCCTAGACACGATCCGCTCCCGCTGCCGGCGGGTAGAATTCGCTGCTATGCCGGCGAAAGCGATCGCAAGCGCCCTCAACGAACGATGGAAAGCGTCGCCTGACCAGGCCAAGCTGCTGGCAAGGCTCGCTCAGGGAAGGCTGGGCTGGGCGATCAACGCCTTACAAGACACGTCGTTGCTGGCCGAACGTGACGAGAGCTTCCATCGGATGAAGGAAAGTCTCAGCGACGGCCTCGGCGAGCGTTTCGCCTACGCAACAGACCTTGCGGCCCGGTTCGCACGCGACCGGGCGGAGGTGGCAGGGCTGCTGGACCTGTGGCTGGAGTGGTGGAGGGACGTACTGCTGGTGCAGGCCGGCTGCGACGAAGAGGTCGTTAACCAGCATCTGTTCGAAGATCTGCGCCAGATCGCCAGGGCTTGCGATCTGGCTTCGGTTGTAAGAGCCATGGAAGCGCTCAGGGCAGCCAAGCAGAATTTGACTTTTAATGCCAATGCGCGACTAGCATTGGAAGTCTTGTTTTTGGAACTACCGCAACTAGAGATCAGGGAGGAGGAAACGAGGTCAGCCGTCCCGCTGTAACGATGATGCATGGCCTTTATTTTTATGTCTAACATAGTTGGTGTACGGTACAGACAAGCCGGCAAGATATACTACTACGACCCCGGCGATCTTCAGATCGAGGTCGGGAATTACGTCGTCGGGATGACCGAGCGCGGCGTCGAACTGGGCTGGGTGGTCATTGCGCCGTATCAGGTGATGGCGAGCGAAGTGCAGGGAGAGATGGAACCTCTCATTCGCTTAGCCGAAGACGATGATATAGCGCGGAACGAAGAACTAAAGGCGAAGGCCGAAGAGGCGCTAACCCTTGTCCGGGAACGAGCAGCCGGACTCGATCAGGCTCTGAAGATTGTATCGGCCCAGTACACTCTGGACGGGAGCCTGCTCAGCTTCTCTATCCTGGCAGAGAGTCAGGTGAACAGCCGCGACCTCGCTCGCGACCTAACGGAGGAGTTAGGGGTAAGGGTACGCTTTTTTGACGTCGGCCCTCGCGATGCCGCTAAACTCGCGGCTGCGCGCACGCCTCATTACGGCGTCTGCGGCCGCTGTATCTGTTGCGCCTCATGGCTCACCGATTTCCCGAACATCGCCGTGAAGATGGCAAAAGTCCAAAACCTGCCGATGGACACGTTTAAGCTTTCAGGCGCTTGCGGAAGGCTGTTGTGCTGTCTGACTTACGAGTACCCGCTCTATGAAGAGCTACGAGGCTCGCTGCCGAAGGCAGGCCAGACGGTGACAACGCCCGCTGGTCCGGCGAAGGTCAACGCCGTCAACATTTTGAAGCAGACCGTGACGCTGTGGTTCCCCGAGGCGAAGGTTGTACAAGAGATGACCGCCCAACAGCTTGGTTATGGCACTATCGTACGTCCAGAAGATATTCAAGAGGACGAAGAGGCATTACTCGTCCGAGCAGTTAGCCGCAGCAACGGCGCGGCCACTGAACCGCTGCCGGTTCCAGATCCGGTTCCCGCCTCGGCAGGCGAAGCTGACGTAGATGGTCAGCAAGGCCAGAGACGACGGCGACGCCGGCGACGTCGCGGAGGCAACCGGCCACAACAGCAATCGTAACAATAGGCAGCAAGAGTCCGAGGGGCTACGTCGGTGAAGCAAGCTTCTGTAGGCGGCATCACTCTTGAATATGATGTCTCTGGTAGCGGCGAACCCGTTGTTCTGATTCACGGTGCGCTTACTGCGGATACTTTTCGGCCACTACAGACGGAACCTGCCCTCAAGCAGTATCAGATCGTAAGCTATCACCGTCGCGGCTACGGGGGAGCAGTTCGTCAATTAGCCCTATCAGCATGGAAGAGCAAGCGGCTGACTGCCTCGTTTTGCGGCGATACCTTCATATAGGCAAAGCCCACATAGTGGGCCATTCGTATGGCGGCTCCATAGCCCTTCAGCTTACTTTGGACTTCCCGGGCGTTGTCCAAACGTTGACTCTACTTGAGCCGGCCCTGATTGTTGGCTCAAGTGGTGAAGCCTATCGCGAATCGCTCTTAAAGGGCGCACAAGCGCATGCCGACAGGCTAGCCGAGGACGTTGTTGACGAATTCGTGCGGGTCCGCTGGGGTGGAAACGACTATCGCTCCATTCTTGACCAGAGTCTGCCGGGGGCTTTCGAACAAGCGGTTGCCGACGAGATACCGGGACTGCTATCCTAGCGTTTCGGTGAAGCAGAAGCCGAACGTATTGATAAACCGGTACTCACTGTCCTAGGCAGCGACAGTGAGATACTATCGCCCCGTTTTCCGGAAACTCACAGCTTGCTGCTAAAGTGGCTTAAAAACGCCAGAGGTCTTGCTCTAGCACGTTCTATGCACTGGCTCCAGTTACAGAACCCTCTCGGGCTGGCAGAGGAGCTTGCGAAGTTCTTTGCCGAACACTCGATCTCGCCAAAATAGTTGAAACTGAAGCGCCATTCGTAGTAGCCAATTGGCTCTATGATATTGCTTCGTCCGATGAGAGATGCTATCCTATTGTCGATGAAGTCACTCTACTTTGTTGTGAGTTAGGATAGTATGAAGGTCTCCACCAAGGGCGATTACGGTATTCGAGCGCTGATCGAACTGGCCCACCACTACGGCGAAGGCCCGATTCAGAGCAGCGAGATAGCCTCGCGTCAAAGCGTCCCCGAATCATACTTAGAACAACTTTTAATAGTCTTACGCAAGGCGGGTTTTATCCGGAGCGTGCGCGGACCGCAAGGCGGCCACGCGCTAATTCGCGATCCGTTCGAGGTCAAACTAAGCCAAGTGCTTATCGCTCTTGAGGGCGATCTTTCGCCTATCGATTGCCTTGACGAGGCGAGCGCTTGCTCGAAGGCGGGCGGCTGTGCGCAACGCTGTGTTTGGGAAGCCGTACGCGAGGCTGTGGTCAACGTCCTGGACGGCGTAACCATCGGCGAACTGGCCGAGCGCGACCGCTTAGCGACGACTGTCGGCGGGCGGTATTATATATAGGATGAAAGTGGGAAGAAGGTAGAAGGAAGAATCTGAGGAAGTAAGAATCTACGCCCCTCGACAGGCTCGGGGTGAGCGGATCGGTAAGCTAGACTGGAAGCGGAAGAGAGTAGAAGGAAGAAATGGCGCGCGTTAGCTCGCTGGAGAAAGGGTAGCTCGAATAGAGGGAATGGTCGAAGAGCTTAGTGCGCGTGTCAGCCGCGTAGAAACAGAAATAAGTGAACTACGACGCGAAGTTCATACCAACTTCCAGTGGACGATCGGAATATTGCTCAGTCTTCTAATACCGATGTGGATTTCTATTATGCTCGCTATTGTTTTTGCTGATTAGAACGATGAAACATAACAAGATCGCGGATAGCGTCCTCGACCTCATCGGCAACACGCCGATGGTGCGACTAAACCGTGTGGTGGAGGAGGGCTATGCCGAGATCCTCGGAAAGATGGAGTCGTTGAACCCGGGCGGCAGCGTCAAGGACCGTATCGCCCTCAACATGATCGAGGTTGCTGAGCAACAAGGACTGCTGAAGCCCGGCGACACGATAGTCGAGCCGACCAGTGGCAATACCGGCATCGGTCTGGCGATGGTAGCCGCTGTGAAAGGCTACCGGCTGGTCCTAACCATGCCGGAGGATATGAGCGTCGAGCGACGACGCCTGCTGTCTCGCTACGGCGTCGAGTTCATGCTGACTCCCGCCATTGAGGGCATGACCGGCGCGGTGTACGCCGCTCAAGAGCTGGTGGAGAAGCACGGGTACTTCATGCCACAGCAATTCGAGAATCCGGCTAATCCCGAAATCCATCGCAACACGACCGCCCGCGAGATACTAGAGGCGACGGATGGCCGCATCGACGCGTTGGTGTGCGGTGTGGGCACCGGCGGCAGCATCACCGGCATTGGAGAGGTCTTGAAAGAGCGCGACTCCGGGCTGCTTGTAGTGGCGGTCGAGCCAACCCGCTCGCCGGTCCTTCAGGGCGGTCATGCCGGCATCCACGGCATTCAGGGTATCGGGGCGAGCTTCGTGCCCGGCATCCTCAACCGCGAAGTCATCGATGAGATAATAGCGGTGAGCGATGAAGACGCATATCGTATGACGAAGCGTCTGATGCGCGAGGAAGGGCTTTTGGTGGGCGTATCCGCGGGCGCCAACGTCTTTGCTTCACTGAAGGTCGCCAAGCGCCTGGGCACCGGCAAACGGTTGGTGACGATCCTACCGGATACCGGCGAGCGTTACCTTACTGTAGAGATGTGATAGGCTGGTTGGGGAAGGTAGATGGAAGAGAGACGTATGAAGAGGGAAGAAGGAAGTCTACGCACCTTGACAAGCTAAGGTGAGGATTTACTATCCTCATAAATAGGAGAGAAAAATGGCAGTTACAGTATATATACCGACCCCGTTTCGCCGCCTCACCGGTAATCGTATCTACGTTGAGGGGCAAGGTGGCACTGTGGCCGAACTGCTGGATAACCTGGGGCAGGTGTATCCCGCTCTCAAGGATATGGTGTACGACCAGCAGCAGGAGATACCGGCCCACATAAATATTTATGTCAATAAACAGGAGATCAACGCCTTGCAAGGCAAGCAAACGCCTTTGAAAGAAGGTGACGAAGTGGCAGTGATCCCCGCCCTAGCGGGCGGCTCAACGGCTTTCACGCCGGAGCAGGTGGTGCGCTACTCGCGTCACATCATCATGCCGCAAGTCGGCAGCACCGGGCAACGTAAGCTGATGGATGCCAAAGTGCTGATCGTAGGGGCGGGCGGGCTCGGCTCACCGGCTGGCCTCTATCTGGCGATGGCCGGCGTAGGGACCATCGGCTTCGTGGACTTTGATACGGTCGACCTATCGAACTTGCAGCGCCAGGTGCTCCACCACACCAAGGACGTAGGTCGACCGAAGATCGAGTCGGCGCGCGACACTATCGCCGCCTACAACCCGGACGTGAAGGTCATCGGCCACAACGAACCGCTGACCTCCGATAATGCGATGGAGATCATCCCGCAGTACGACATCGTTCTGAACGGCGCGGACAACTTCGCGACGCGGTATCTCGTCAATGATGCCTGTTACTTCGCCGGCAAGCCGCTGGTGGACGGAAGCATCTTTACTTTCGATGGTCAGCTTACGGTGTTCATCCCGGGCAAGGGCTGCTACCGCTGCCTTTACCCGGCGCCGCCTCCGCCCGGACTCGTTCCGAACTGCGCCGAGGCCGGCGTGCTCGGCGTGCTGCCTGGAGTGGTTGGCTGCATCCAGGCGATCGAGGCGATCAAGCTTATCCTCGACCTGGGCGACAGCCTTAACGGCCGCCTGCTGCTCTTCGACGCTCTAGCGATGGAGTTCCGCCAGGTGAAGCTGCGCCGCGATCCTGATTGCCCGCTCTGCGGCGACAACCCGACCGTCACAGAGCTTATCGACTACGAAGAGTTCTGTGGTTCGCCGTTTGCAATGGCGCAACACGCTTAAGGAGGATTACCGAATGGCGGTAGAAGTGCGAGTGACCGCAACGCTTCAACGTATGGTCGGCGGTAGGAGCGTTACGGCGGAGGGATCGACGGTAGGCGAGATTCTAGATAGCCTCGACTCTCGCTATCAAGGCTTCAAAGAGCAGGTGGCAGATAACGGGCAGTTGCGCCGCTTCGTGAATATCTTTTTGAACGATGAAGATATCCGCTTCTTGAAAGACCTATCGACACCGGTGAAGGATGGAGATGTGGTTTCGATCCTGCCGGCGATGTCGGGCGGATGTTAGGGGATTAAGAACCCGCTCATGGTTCGACAGGCTCACCACGAGCGGTTCCGTTCACCCTGAGCTTGTCGAAGGGGATCAATATCCCCGAGAGTCTAGTCCAGATAAGGCCATGCTTTACAAGAGTCCGCTCGACGCCGTTGGCAACACCCCCGTAGTGGAGTTGCAGCGCAGCAGCCCAAATCCCAGCGTGAAGATCTACGCCAAGCTTGAAGGCCACAATCCCACCGGGTCGGTGAAGGACCGCATCGCTAAATATATGGTCGAGGATGCGGAACGCAAGGGCTTATTGCACCCCGGCGATACGATCCTAGAACCAACAAGCGGCAACACCGGCATTTCGCTGGCCTGGATCGCCCGGCTTAAGGGCTACCACATGATCGCGGTGCTGCCGGACAACGTTAGCGAGGAGAGGGAACAGCTTTTGCGCGCTTTCGGCGCAGAGGTCGTCTATGCGCGCAACGCGCGCAGCACAAACGACGCGGTAGCGCTGGCGCAGCGGATGGTGCAGGAAGAGCCGAGCTACTTCATGCCCTACCAGTACGGCAACGAGAACAACCCACGCGCCCATTACGAGACCACGGCGGTGGAGATATTGCGCGACGTGCCGGACGTTGACGTTTTCGTGGCGGGGCTCGGCACGGGCGGCACCCTGACCGGCATCGGGCGGCGGCTGAAGGAAGAGAACCCGGACGTCAAAATCGTGGCGGCAGCGCCCGACGTAGGCGATCTAGTGCAGGGGTTAAGGAGCATCGAAGAGGGGTTCATCCCACCGGTGCTGGACGAGTCGCTGCTGGACGGGCGCATTATCGTGGACTCGCGGACGTCGTTTGCGGCGTCGAAGGACCTGCTACACAACGAGGGCATCTTCGCTGGCATTTCGGCCGGAGCTACGATCCGCACAGCGCAGCGGGTTGCCGGGCGGATGGAGAGCGGGAAGATCGTTACGCTGCTCGCGGATGGAGGCTGGAAGTACCTATCGACGAACCTCTGGACACAGGACTACGAGAATCTGCCGCCGGAGGTGGAGAAGAAGATCTGGTGGTAGCCGTAATGTCTTTTCCCCCCAAACCCCAAAAGGGGGTTCAAGGTATCCTTCACGGGATAGATTTTATAGTAAAGGGGACACCCCCTTAGACCCCCACCCCTTCGACTGCGCTCCGGGCAAGCTCCCGGGCTTTGCCCCTTTGGACTCCCCATCTTTAGCTATGGTGAGCATATCTAAGTCGCGAGTATCGAGAAGTCATGCCTGTGGTTAAGAAGGCGCATCATGGATATCGCGTTCTTCCGCCTTCTTTTCGACTATAATCACTGGGCAAACGAGCGTTTGCTCAAGAGCGCTGACAGGTTGAGCGAAGCCGAATATAGACAGGTGGTCGGTGCATTTAGTGTTCGGTCGAAGCTCACCCACCTTTTAGGTCTCCAAGACATCTTCCTTTCTCGCTGCCAAGGCGTTTCACCGAAGAACATCCTGTCTGAGAATAATTTGCTGACGTTTCGAGATCTACTAGATCGATGGCACCAGCACGACGTGGAGTTGGAGGCATTTCTTGCTTCCTTGACAGATGAGCGGCTTGAGCAGCCAGTGACTTACCGGAGGTTGCAGGGAGACGAATACACGCATCCGTTAGGCCACATGTTGATGCACATAATCAATCACAGCACCCAAACGCGAAGCGAAGCAGCCGTTATCCTTACTGAGTTCGGACACTCGCCTGGCGATCTCGACTTAATCGTCTATCTTCGAGAGAATGTAAACGTTCGACTGTAGATGTTCGATTATTGGCCGTATGTATAAGATCGAGAAGCGGTACGTGGATGAGATGGTGGCGCACGCAGTGGCGGAGAAGCCGAACGAGTGTTGCGGCATACTCGCCGGTGTCGATGGGCGCATCGCGAAGCTTTACCGTACGACGAATATCGAAGCGAGCCCGTACCGCTACAACGTCCATCCGAAGGAACTGCTCCAGATCCTGGATGAGATCGACGACAACGAGTGGCAGTTCAGCGGCATCTATCACTCGCACACATTCTCCGAGGCGTACCCCTCACCGACGGACGTTAGCCTAGCGTTCTGGCCGGAGGCGCTCTACTTCCTCGTCTCGCTGGCCGATTCTCACAACCCCGTAGTCCGCGCTTTCCACATAGTGGACGGCAAGGTCACGGAGGAGCAGCTTCAGGTCAGCGAATAACACTTCGCGATAAGACTTGGAATGTTAGCTACATCGCTTAACGTCGCGGGCAAGACCTTTATCTGGGGCGCTCGCACCTACGTTACGGGCGTCGTCAACTGCACGCCCGACTCCTTCGCGGGCGATGGGCTGAGCGACATCGAAGCAGCGGTGGCTCAGGCACGACGCATGGCCGCAGAAGGCGCGGACATTATTGATGTCGGTGGGGAGTCGACGCGGCCGGGGGCGGCCGATCCGTCGCGGCCCGGTTTTGAGGCGGTGCCAGTGGAGGAGGAGTTGCGACGCGTCATACCCGTGATCGAGCGCATTTCGGGCGAGATCGACGTACCGATAAGCATCGATACGCATAAGGCAGCAGTCGCCCGGGAAGCGATAAACGCGGGAGCGCACATCGTTAACGACATCTGGGGTTTCCATTACGACGCCGATATGGCAAAGGTCGTAGCAGAGGCAAAAGTGCCGGCGATCGTCATGCACAACCAGCGGGGACGGCCGCATCGAGACGTTATCGGCGATATTGCCGACGGCCTGAGCGAGAGCATTCGCCGAGCCGAGGTGGCTGGTGTGCCGAAGGAACGGCTGATAGTCGATCCCGGTTTCGGCTTTGGCTGGCAGCCAGAGCAGAACCTAGAGATGCTACGACGGCTGGCAGAACTGAAGCAACTCGGCCTGCCGGTTCTTATCGGCACTTCACGCAAGAGCACTATCGGCCGGGTGCTGGGCGGGCTGCCTGCGGAGGAGCGATTAGAGGGGACGCTGGCGACAGTCGCCGTTGCCATCGCTAACGGCGTGGACATCTTACGAGTGCACGACGTAAAAGCTTCCGTACGGGTCGCGCGCGTAGCTGACGCTATTGTGCGGGGCAACTGGCGTGCGGATGCGTAGGAAGGCTCGGAAGACCTAAAGGGTCTGTCCCTACAGGGAGTTCGGTGGCCGTTCGTCGAAGCAATGCAATAGAGCGGGCTGAGATGCTTCGTGAAGTTAATCCTGAGTCTGCCGAAGGGCTCGCAATGACGTTTGCAAGTTGAAGCACACGCCAGCCTAAAGGCTGGCGCATGTATCATTACTCGGACAGGCCTAAAGGCCTGTCCCCACAGTGAAAAAATTCATGGCAACTGTATATTTGGGATTGGGATCGAATCTCGGCGATCGCATGGCAAACTTGCATTTCGGGTTGCATTGCCTCGAGACGCCATGCGTTATCGAAGAAGTTTCGTCCGTGTACGAGACGGAGCCGGTAGGGCCACCGCAATCGCTTTTTTATAACGCCGTATGTAGGGTCGAGACGGAGCTCGAGCCATTACAACTTCTTGGCTTCCTTAAAGCGGTCGAGCGGGAGGCGGGACGCGAAGACACTAGCGAGCGATGGGCGCCGCGCCCGCTAGACATCGACATCCTGTTCTACGACGATATTGTAACCGAGACCGACGAACTCACTGTGCCACATCCCAGACTCCACGAGCGGGCTTTCGTGCTGGTACCGCTTACGGAGATCGCGGCTGAACTGCGTCATCCCGCGCTCGGAAAGAGTGTGCGGGAACTGCTTTCGACGGTGCAGAGCACGGGCGTGCGACAAATTACGGGGCCCGACTGGTTCGCAACCGAAGAAGTCAGATAACTATGGCGACCGCCACAAGGCTGAGATCGCGTATAAATAGAGCTCTTTTTAAGTGACGCTGCTGTTTAAAACCGAACGCGGAGCAAGCGCTCAGCAAATACGTCGCCATCGCGAAATAAAACCCACTCATGGTTCGACATGCTCACCACGAGCAGATTAAAGAACGAATGATTTATAAGACGAGGTTAGACTAGAGGCCTACGCCGGCCTCTTCCTCGATCTCGTCGGGGAGTTCGCCTTCGGAGTTGTACATCGTCCAGCCGATCCAGAAAGCAAGAGCTGAAACGCCAGCGAGAGCCAGCATTACAGGCAAAGCGATCGCCATGTAGCTACGTCTGGCTGCCCCGTACATGAACAGCACTACTTCCATGACCGACCCCAACATCAGTAGCGCGCCAGCCATTCTCGATCTATCCATATTCATCGCCTCCGCCTCCTAGACTTAACGCCGCAACTCGGGCGGCAACAAGTTCGGTATCGCATCGACTATCGGGTAATCTTCGTTGCAACGAGGGCAACGCAAAGTGCCCTTCACTATTTCGTTGCCCTCTTCTTGCTCCGCTGTAAGCTCTAACGGCCCCTTACAGACGGGACACGCCAGGATGGACATGAGGTCCTTTTTCAAAAGTGCTACCTCCAACTCCGCCCATTGTATTTCGGCCCGTTTACGGCTGTCAAATTGGGAAGGAAGGGGGAAGAGGGAAGGAGGAGTTCACCCCATGCGATATGCTCTCGCCTCAGCGAATCGCTTACGGAGACAGGACAAGCTCCCGGGCTTCGCCCCTCAGGACTCCTCTGGCGATGCTTAATATCCGAATTGAATACCTAAGGAGGGCTAGTATAGAATGAGAACGACCCTAAGTTCTTAAACTGCCATGCGTGAAGTCGATAGGCCTCTTCGTAGCCCCGGTATGAGGGACTTGCTCCCAGACGCTATGATACGTTTCAGGCGTCTGAAGCAAGTCTTTCGCGACGCCTGCCATGCGTGGGGTTATAACGAGATACGTACCCCGACCATCGAGTACCTGCATCTCTTCACAGAATCGGGCGCTTTACCAGCCCAGATGCTGAACAGGGTTTACTCCTTCCTCGATTGGGATGGCTGGAGCGGCGAACGTGTGGTACTACGCCCCGACGCTACGATCCCGACGGTGAGGCTTTATTTAGAGCAGATGAGCGAGCAGTCGCTGGCGAAGCTCTTTTACGTACAAAACGTCTTCCGGTACATGGAGAGCGATCAGCCGAGAGAGATGTGGCAGTGCGGAGTGGAGCTCATAGGCGATAGCCAGCCGGTCGGCGATATAGAGCTAGTCCTGCTCATGAGACAGGTATTGGAGAGCCTCAGCCTGGGCCCGGTGCAGATCCAGCTCTCCCATCCTGGCGTTATCCGCGCCATCCTTTCGAGAGCGGGCTTAAGTCCGCAAGAGCAGGAGCAAGTCTACGAGAAGATACTAGTGGGCGACTTATCAGATATAACAAGCCTCGAAGACAGGGCGCCTGAACTAAGTATTTCGCTGCGGCTGCTTTTCGGACTCGATGGCAGTGGACAGCATTATCTGACGAATCTCCAGAGCGTAATCGCCCCAGTGGCGAACGAGGCCAGCGGGCCGTTGACGGAGCTTATGGCGATAGCCAAGGTATTAGACGAGATGGGATGCTCCTATCGGGTTGGGGCTGGCGCTGTGGGGCCGTTCGAGTACTACACTGGCCCGGCCTTCCAGTTCGAGATAGGCGGCATTAAGGTAGGCGGAGGCGGACGCTACGACCACCTTATTGAGATGGTGGGCGGAAAACGGATGCCGGCCACCGGCTGCGCTTTGAACGCAGAAGCGATACTCCCGCTGATGAGAGACGAAGTCCTACAGGACGCGGCGATAACAATCGTAACCACAGGCTCCGCCGATGAGATAACAACTGCATTACGTACCGCCCAGGCGCTTCGAGAGGCCGGCATGATCGTAAGCGTCGCTTCCACGTCGAGCGCGAACGGGCGCTGGGAGCTACGACCGCTATCCTCCGAAACGGGAGGGGCGTTTCTCCTTCGAGATACGTACGAGATGTCCGAGCACGATTGCCGCACGTTGGGAGCCGTCATAAGCCTCATCAAAGGCCAGGAACTTGATTAAGTTCGCCCTCCCAACAGGCGCTCTGCGCCGGCCCACGGCAGCTTTCCTCGAAAACACCGGCGTACAGATACCGGGCTACGCCGCCGGTTCTCGATCGTACCGATTGCAAGCTGACGGGCACGAGGCGTTGCAGATAAGGGTCTTCCGCGAGCAGGACATACCGATCCAGATCGCGCTGGGCAACTATGACCTCGGCATCTGCCACCTGGCCTGGGTGGAGGAGCTTGCTCAACGTTATCCGAGCGACTCTGTCGTGAAGATATGCAAGCTCAGCTTCGGTCAGTCGTGCCTGTTCGCCGCCGTCGCCGCAAAGTCGACAACGAAAGAGTGGTCTGCTGACAGACGACTGCGCGTCCTAAGCGAGTACCCGAATTTAGCAGAAGCCTTTGCGATGGCCGCCAGACTTGGCTACCATCGCATTCTGCCGATATGGGGCGCCGCTGAAGTTTATCCACCCGAGGATGCCGATATCGTGGTGGTTGCTGCCACCGACGAAGAGGAAGTGCGCAGTAAGGGCCTAGAGCCGATATTTCCGCTATTAAAAGCCTCTGCTTACCTGATCGCCAACCGGAACAGTCTCGGGACGAAGAACCTCGGCGGGATTCTGGCCGCCCTAACGACCTCGGATACCTGGGGGAGGGAACGGCTACGTCTGCCGCGAGCGGGAGAGGTGACACTGCCGGACCCGGGCCCAACCATCGAGAAACGCCGCCCGTCCGTGCGGCTCGCCTTGCCCGATGGGCATCAGCAGCCTCACGCTATCGCCGTCCTCAAAGCGGCCGGTCTATCGTTCGAGGGTTATATGGAAGCGCCGTCTTCGGCACGGCCGGCCAGCGACGATCCGGAGGTCGAGGTGAAAGTGATCCGGCCGCAGGATATGCCGCAGCAGGTAGCGCTCGGCAACTTCGATCTCGCTGTTACGGGCCGCGACTGGCTGCTCGACCATCTACGCCGCTTCCCCAGCAGCCCCATCGAGGAGGTAGCGGACCTCGGCTACGGACGGTATACGATCGCCGCCGTGGTAAGCAACGAATCGCCGGCGCAAACGCCAGAAGAGGCGCTGACCCTCTGGCGACAGCAAGGCAAGCGTATAATCCGGATTGCTTCGGAGTATGCGAACCTGGCGGATGATTACGCTCGCGGCAAGCATTTCGGCCACTATCAGGTAATACCGATAACTGGCGCCTCGGAGGGATTCGTGCCGGAAGACGCCGATATACTGATCGAAGGTACCGAAACAGGAAAAACGATAGCGGAGAACGATTTGAGGATCATCGACGTGCTTTTCTCCTCGACCACGTGTCTGGTGGCGCAGAAAGGACGCTTGCAGACCGACCCGGAAGGTCCGCTTGCGAGAATAGCGTCCCAACTGGCGACCGGCGCGCTGATGACCAGCGGCGCGAGCAGCTGATCCTTACGACAGATGATGGAGAACGATTAATGCGGTTAGCTATGGGGGCTGAGGAAGCCCGCCAAACGATCCTTAAACGTCAACCGGCCCAAGATATCGAATTGCCGGAGCGCATACGCGAGACCGTCAGGCGCGTGTTCGGCGAAGAGCTAGGCGCCGCTGAGGTCGTCGAGCGAATCCTGAGCGACGTGCGCCGAGATGGCGATGCTGCGGTCCTGCGCTACAACCAGGAGATAGACGGCTACAAAACGCAAGCGCTGGAAGTGTCGCACGCGGCGATCCGGCAAGCGTATGAGAAAGTTGACCCCTCACTGGTCGAGGCGCTTCGCTTCGCCGCAGGCCGTATTCGATCGTTTCACGAAGCTCAGTTGGAGAACGGCTCGAAGAGCTTCATTCAGGACGGCGTTGGCCAGATGGTGCACTCGTTAGAGCGCGTCGGCCTGTACGTGCCGGGCACCCAGGTGATCTACCCGTCTTCTGTGCTAATGACGGCTATTCCTGCCCGCGTTGCTGGAGTGAAAGAAGTGATCGTCATCACGCCGGGCATGCCAGACGGCAAGGTGTCACCCTTGAAGCTGGTGGCTTGCGACATCGCGGGGGTGGACCGCGTCTTCATGGCGGGCGGCGCTCAAGCCATCGCGGCGCTGGCCTACGGGACGGAGTCGATCCCGCGCGTTGATAAGATCTGTGGGCCTGGAAATATATTCGTTACGTTAGCGAAGGCCAAAGTTTATGGCACGGTCGGCATCGACGCGCTGTACGGCCCTTCAGAGACGATAGTGATCGCGGACGAAGCGGCCGATCCGGACATGTGCGCCGCCGACGTGCTGGCGCAAGCGGAGCACGACGAACTGGCGACGCCAATTTTCCTCACGGACTCCGAAAATCTAGCGCACAGGGTTGCGGCCAAAGTAGATGAGCGACTAGCATCGCTCGCGCGCGGCGATGTGGCGCGTACGGCGTGGGAGCGCCAAGGCGGCATCGGCGTAGTCGGTTCGGTAGAAGAAGCGATAGCGCTTACGAACGAGTTCGCGCCGGAACACGTGTGCTTGCTCTTACGGGATGCGCAGAAGTACCTGGAACAGGTCCGCAATGCCGGCGTCGTGCTGGTCGGAGATTATTCGGTGGAGTCGATAGGCGATTATACGGCCGGCCCCAGTCACGTGATGCCTACCATGGGCAACGCCCGTTTCGCGTCGCCGTTGGGGGTGCAGGACTTTCTAAAAGCGACGGCCGTGATCTCGCTGGAGAAGTCGATGTTGGAGAAACTGGCGCCGTCCGCTATGAGCATCGCCCGGGCGGAGGGACTTACGGGCCACGCCGAGTCGATCGAAGCACGATTCGTCCAAGACAAGGCGGAAGCATGAACGACATGAGCAACAGCTTGCCTCGCTGGCTAAGGCCGGATGTCCTATCAATGCCCGGCTACGAACCGGTGGAGCCGCCGGAGGTGCTGGCGCGCCGCCTCGGTCTGCCCGTGGAGGCAATCGCCAAGCTGGACGCGAACGAAAACCCGTACGGCCCTTCGCCACGCGTCGGCGAGGCGCTAGCGGACTACAAAAGCTATCACCTCTACCCCGATCCGGCGCATGGAGAGGTCAGAGAGGCGCTAGCCAACTACATCGGCGTGGGCGCTGAGCACATCGTCGCCGGCAGCGGGGCGGACGAACTTCTGGATATCGTAACGCGGATGAGCCTCGCACCCGGCGACGCGGCTGTCGATAACGTCCCGACCTTCGGCATGTACCCGTTCATCGTCCAGCTCGCTGGCGGGCGCGTGGCGAAAGTCAGCCGTCGCGACGACTTCACCATCGATCTGGACGGCATTAAGGCAGCGGTCGCGCAAGGGGCCAAGCTTATCTTCGCGGCAACGCCGAACAACCCGACGGGCAACGTAGCGACGGCCGGGGAGATCGATGCGCTGCTGGCGCTGGATGCGCTTGTCGTACTGGACGAGGCGTACGCCGAGTTCGCTGGTAAGAGTTATGTGAAGTTGGTGCCACAGAACGATAACTTGATCGTGCTGCGGACGTTCAGTAAGTGGGCGGGGCTGGCCGGCTTGCGGGCCGGCTATGGCATAATGCCACAGTATTTAGCCGAGCTAGCGATGCGGGTCAAGATGCCGTACAACCTAAACGCGGCCGCCCAAGTCGCTATGCTGGCCTCGTTACAAGACGTAGGTGGCCTCATGATCAACGTCAACAAGATAATCAACGAACGCGAGCGCCTGCGAGAGAAGCTGGCTGCGGTGCCATTCCTGAGGGCGCTACCGTCTTCGGCGAACTTCTTGCTGTGCGAAGTCTCTGGCCTGGAGGCAAAAGACGTGTGGCACCGGCTACGGGAGCAAGGAATCATCGTCCGTTACTACCACACAGCGCTCCTGAGCAACTACATCCGCATCAGCGTCGGACGGCCGCAGGATACGGACCGCCTCGTAGCGGCGTTGCAAGAGATAGGAGAGACGGTGCATGGGCGAGCGTAGCGCCAAAATCGAGCGACAGACCCGCGAGACGAATGTCTCGGTGACGGTGGACATGGACGGCACAGGACGGACGGATGTCAGCGCAGGCATCGGGATGCTCGACCACCTGATCGAACAGCTGGGGCACCACGGCTTTATGGATATTGATGTGCAAGCCAGCGGCGATCTGCAGCGAGACGCCCACCACACCGTTGAAGATGTTGGAATCGCGTTGGGCCGGGCGGTAAACCAAGCGCTAGGCGAACGGCGAGGGATCGTCCGTATGGCGCACGCTATCGTACCGATGGACGAGACGTTAGCGCTGGTGGCGATCGACCTAAGCGACCGTCCGTATGCGGTCATCGATGCACCGTTTACGGCTGAGATGCTCGGCGAACTGCCGACGCAACTGATAGAGCACTTCCTTATTTCGTTCGCTTTAGAGGGTCGATTGAACCTGCACGTACGCCTACTAGCCGGCCACAACGACCACCACAAGGCAGAGGCGATCTTCAAAGCGCTGGCCCGCTCGCTGGCGGCGGCGGTGGCGTTCGACCCGCGGCGTGAGGGCCAGGCGCCAAGCACAAAAGGGACGCTGAAGGCTTAATTAGGGGATATAGTTATATATTAAGGGGACACCCCCCTTACCCCTGCCAAAGGGTTTGCCCTTCTGGACTCCTTTGCGAAAAATAGATCAAGAGGGGCGGAGCGTGGTGAGGTCTTCTAGCTGGTGTTCGAGCCATTGGACTATATCCTCGGTTCGAACAGTCTCCTTGAGCGCTTTTAACCGCTCGCGTTTCTCTTCCGGCGACATCTCGAGGGCTATTTCTAGCGCCCTAGAGGTGCCTTCGACGTCGGTGGGGGCTACAGGCAAACTGTAGCGACCTAACTGCTCGAAAGCACCCGCCATCTCGGACAAGATCAGAACACCGTTGCGCTTGTTCACTAGCGGGCCTTCCTTGGCTACAAGGTTCATGCCATCAATTATGGGATTGACGAGCAGCGCGTCGTACATCTTCATTGCGGCTACGGCCTGGGCGTAGTTCTCTTCGTAGAAGACCTTGATCGGCCGCCAGTTCGGCGTTCCGTAATCGTCGTTGAGCGCCTCAACAACACCGAACACTTCTTCCGCATAGCGTTGATACAGGTTGAGACCTGTGCGCGAGGGCACCAAAAAGCTCAGGAAAGTGACTTTACCTCTGAGGTCGGGCCGGCGGCGGAGAAGGGTGTCGAAAGCGCCGAAGCCACGCAGAGCGTTCTTGCTCGGCTCCATACGATCGACTCGCACGATGGTTTTTTCACTTGCGTAACGCTGTAATGACCTTTCACACTCAAGCACTTGCGGACTTTCGGCGAAGGCCTCCAGCCCGGCTGTGTCGATGGCGATCGGGTAGTTATGGACCTTTGTTTCGTGACCCTTGTAGTTGACCGTGCGCTTTCCAATGTCTACCTTCGCTTCGGGCAGCAACTCCTCGCAGCAGAACAGGAAACTCCGAACGTCCCGCATGGTCTGCAAGCCGATGATATCGGCGGCGCACAGGCTTTCAATGATCGCCAGCCGCATAAAGGCGGGGAGCAACAGCCAGTAACGGTACGTCGGCCAGGGGATGTGGATGAAATGCTGGACGACGGAATTCGGCACTAGTTTCTTCAGCATCCCAGGCA
>WHTN01000026.1:24273-27598 GCA_009377715.1 Dehalococcoidia bacterium
TCATGTAGCATGATATAGGATGGAGCGCCGTCGGCGGCCTCGGTTGCGACAGCCCTGGCAAATGCTTCGTTAACCGGCACGTAACCTTTGTGCCACGCGTCGTAAACGTCGGCACTTATGTTCGGTGTGTAGGGCGTATCCCACATGTAGTGCTGCAGGAACCAGAGGAGCGGATTGCTGATGATGTTGTAGTAGCGATGGTATTGCTCCTGTGGGGCAACGACGAAGCGCAATCCGATCTCGTGGCTGTTGTATGGGACGTTTAGGCGGTCCGAAAGCTGGGCTGCCCGGCGATCGCCTTCCGACATTGCGCTGGCGATCCAGGTTACAGGCACGAAGCGGCAAGCAGCGGTCAGGGCAGTCGTAACTCCTCCACTGCCGCGTTGCGCCTCAAACGACCCGTCGGAGTTGAGCGAGTAGCTTACCGGACCACGGTTGCTAGCTATGACCAGGCGGTGGCCAGCCAAAAGCTTCATGAGCTTGTTCGCCGGATCCACCTCAGATTCGGGCTTGCCGAAAGCTTCTAACAACTGGTCTATTATCTCATGGTCGATTGTAGCGGTAGGTGGAGACACGTCGCTTCGAATGGAATTCCTAGGGGTGGCCATCAGCCCCTCCTCTCGCCACTACAACTATACCTCTAACGGAGACGTCTCGCTTGCCTCTATTGGCCAGTGTGCTGTTAGCCCAGTTGTATAACGATCTTCTTAACATTTCGATGCGTGCAGAATAATGATGCCGAGAAGGCCACTTCGGAGTGTCAGTTCTAGCTGTCCATAAATATAGGTGCAGGAAGATTACAGAACCGTAACAAAAGCTTGGCTTCACGCAAAATCCAAATAACAAGTAAGCTTACTTTGACTAGGCATTGGAAATGCTATAGGATCGACGCCAGCAATTATGGAAAAACTCGACCCGCTAGATGCAGCCCCTCCACCCTCCGTAGACCTTTTGACCTCAAAAGAAGCGCAGACCTACCTTAAGATCATCGCGTCCGGTCTGCGAATGCCCATACCAGCCCAACTCGACGACGAAGCTGCCGCAGCAATCCACCAGGCACTTAACCACGCGTGTGTTGAAGCCAGCAAGGTGATAAGCCAAATGGCCTCCGGTTCAAAGGAGAGAGACGTTTTAGAACAGACCGTTAAGCGCGTCAACGCTCTAGGCTCAGCCGATGTCTCCCGGGCGGTAGAACTGATTAAAAGCCTGTATGCGAATCCTGTGGAACTCGCGGAGGAAGTGATATGCAGCCGGGCGGTTACGCAAGATCCAGCAGCAACCATGGAGATCGCCAAGATGCGCTTGTTCGTCGAGGGCGCGGAGGTACCGCTCTCTATGCAGGAGCTTTACACCGATCGCGTCGCCCAGCGGGAAGACTTATCGTACTCAATAGCGGTAGATTATCCTCACAGCTTCGCGGGGGTCCGATCCCGTTTCCAGCTCTTCAAGCAAAGATACCAAAGAGCTTATGCCGTCCATCATCGAAGCTATTGGTCGGAAACGGCACATATCCATTCTAAGCTACTGACTCTGAACCCTCGAATAAAAGCTCTTGGCAGTTTAAACGGACTAGCAGAGTTGGGAACGCCACTTGGTCTGGCTTTAGCTGAACGGAGCGACACCCTTATGGCGAAGACGGCGGGCTGTCTGAGCAACGATGGTCTCGAAACGGCCCTCCAAGATGCACCCGCATGTTCAGCGTGCGGCATCACTCTGGCAAGCGGGCCGCCTTACACTGAGGCTGAAGAACTGCGGATAGAACTAGACCAAGCGCTAGCATCGCAACTACAACGGTTGTCGGGCCAGGCGGTACAATATATACTCAACCAACGCTCCGGCGACAACGTCGAGCGTTTCCTCGAAGTTGTCCAGGCAAGCGACCTCGCAGGGGCTTGCCGATGTTCTAAGCGACGAACTGGTTGGCTTCTTGAGGCAGATGCTGATCGAGGCGAACGCCCGGTGCGACTACAACCGCTGCTCGACCGGATCGCTCAGACTTACCCAGCAGACATTGGCGAAAAAGACATAGACAGCATCGTTCAAGATACGAAACGCTTGATCGAGGAATCGCTGCGAGCCGCAGTGGGCAACTCATCGAAACAACCCCAACAGGAATCCTTCTCCTCTCAATGAACGACAGTGCGCCAGCCGAAATAAAGCTCATTATGGGCTTGGGGAATCCCAGCGTCGTTTATTCGAGGCACAGGCACAACGTCGGCTTTTGGTGCGTAGACCTTCTAGCAGACGCTTTCAAATGCAAGTTCAAAACCAGCCGCCTGTACTGGTCCGCCGAGGCCAAGTACGAAGGTCAAAAGCTGCTTCTGATCAAGCCTAGTACCTACATGAACGATAGCGGCCGGGCAGCCGCCTCCCTGCTTGCGCATCACCGTATCCGACCAGAGCAGATGCTGGTCATATGCGATAGCCTCGATCTGCCCACGGGTCAGTTGAGGCTACGTCCATCCGGCAGCCACGGCGGCCATAACGGATTGCGATCGATAATCGCGGACACGGGCAGTCAGGCCTTCCCGCGTATGCGAATCGGCATCAGCCGGCCGAAAATCGACGGCCGGCCGACAACCGACCGGGAGGCGGTCAAGGACTACGTACTGAGGGAACCAACGCGCGAAGAGAATCGTATCCTGGAAGAGGCTGTCGAGCGTGCTGCCAGCGCAGTCGAGCATTTACTCAGAAATGGTATAGACGCAGCTATGAACGTCTATAACACAAAGTAATAGCCACTGGACGGACGATATACCTTATCTTACAATATAAATGCAAACGGTCCTTTAATAGGAGTCGATGTAAAGATGATGAGACAGCGCGCGATCGGTCATGACGCCGGGCTTTCGACCCGGATGTTCCTGGTTATGGCCTTGCTCGGCGTCCTGTACCTGGGCTTTATGGCCGTGCTTTGGTCCATTGGCCTCAACTTTGCTTTCCTGATCGTAATCGCGGCGGTAATGCTGGGCGTTCAGTACTTCTTTTCCGACAAGATCGCTTTAGCAGCGATGCGCGCGAAGATCGTTTCGCCGGAACAAGCCCCCGCTTTGCACGCGATGATCGAGAAGTTAGCGATGATGGCGGGGCTGCCCAAGCCTAGGGTCGCCATGGTCGAGACGGATGTCCCGAACGCATTCGCCACGGGGCGCAGCCCGAAGAACTCAGTAGTCGCAGTGACAACGGGTATCATGAACCGACTGACGGAAAGCGAACTCGAAGGCGTGCTCGCGCACGAGTTGAGCCATATAAAGAACCGCGACGTTATGGTCATCACTTTCGCCAGCTTCTTTGCGACGGTCGCCTCCTTGATAATGCAAAGCTT
>WHTN01000105.1 GCA_009377715.1 Dehalococcoidia bacterium
CGACGAAGTCTTGTACCGGCTTAGGGGCCTCCATTATTGTTGGCTCTAAAGCTGGTGGCTGAACTTGCTGCTGCGGGATCACGTTCGTGGTAAGGTCTTCGGGTGGCGTTAGAATGGGTGCTGGCGGTTCGGGTGCGGTTGTAACCGGCTGCTGGCTATCGGTAACTTGGTCAGTAAGCGTTGATACTGGGTCGTTTCCGAGGGATGGTGATTCGAACGAAGTCGCGTCTTGCAGGGTATCTAAACCGATCGGCCCGTCTGCCGAAGCTGTACGTGGTTGGGCTAAGAATCCCGCCAGGCCAATTAGTCCAGCGGTGATGGTAAGTATCACCCAAGCCACATAACGTACCATGATTAGTTGACCCACTACATACACTTACATCTATTCTCTCCCGGAGTTCTCGCCAGAATCTCGCCAAAATGGGCATGGGCAAAGAGGACTAACTATAGGAGCCATAAGGGCTTAGGTTCGCCCTAGACGGGATGCGATACAGACGCGGTTGGCCTAGGGGCTACAAAGAGCAGCGTAATGGTGATCGATGAAATTTGGCAGACTTACGAGGAATGCTCGCGCGCCTCTTCGATGACGAGGACGCGTTCCGTAATGAGAGCTTCCTCGATCTGCCTAAGCCGGCGCGAAATGATATTGGCCAGGGCGTTCATCACTTTGTAGCCTAACTCCGGCCTCTCGCCGAGGAACTTTTGCGTCTCCCGTCCCGGGAGCTTAAGCAGTCTGCTCTCTTTTTCTGTTGTCGCAGTCAGCGTGTAGACGTAAGGCTCCACAAGGGCTGACCAGCCGATGATCTGGCTTGGATGGCATACGCCCACAGGAGTCTCGCGGTGGACGTTGAAATCGGGGATGTCCAAGTTCTTGCGTAAAATGATCCGCCCGTCCATGACGAGGAAAAAATGTTGCGCCTCCTCACCTTCTCTACAGACGTTTGTATCTCTAGAAGCGGTGATACTCTCTCCCAACGATATTACATCCTCTACCTCTGACTCGGTCAGGCCGCTGAACAGTTCGTTTGCTCTAAAGGAAGAGACGTCGGAGTTCATCGCTCATACCTCCACATGCCAACTCTGAAACGAAAATCGCTAGGAAACTAGCTCCATCGGTATCAGTATACTACTTGAAACGAAGGCCATCTCGTGCCCTTTAGACATCTGCCGTAAATTCGGCTTCGGCCTCCCGTTCTTGTTCCGTGGGCGCTTTTGCCGATATTCGTCTTCGCCAGAGCAACCACGCAGTCATCGAAGGCAGGAGGCTCGCGATGGCTAACGCAACCAATAGTCTGAGCGACGGACCAAACTCGGGATTGTACAGGTCGGCGGGAGACAGTAGGTTTACCGCCGGAACGATGCCGAAATTGCTTACGACCTGAAGTAGCACGCCTCCGATGCTGAACTCCGGAAGAGCGAGGTCGTCGTGGCCGGGTCGTCGATTACAAAGAACAGCACATCTAGATCGGGCCGAGCCACTCCGAAACGCGCCACGATCAGCGAAAGGCCGGTGAAGTTAGCGCCTATGGCAAGCACCATCAGCGGCAGCCCTAGCGTGCTTATCCCAACGCCCTTCTCCTGACACTGCGTATAGGATCATTAGCATTCCCGCTATAGCTTTTGCGAGGGCAGCCCAATGGGGCTGGAGAATGACAGATGCCGCCAGCTTGACGGTGGTACGACGGCTCGTATTTGCCTCCGCTACGGGCAGCCGCCATATGTTGGGACTGATGAGAAACGACAGTCCCAGGCCGGTCTCGATCGCGCCAAATAGGCCGATGAACTGCGCGTTAGTCCACGGCTCGATGCCGCCGAACGAGCTGAGGATGAGAAAAGCGCCAACTAGGTTTACGAATGACAGAACAAGCGGGACGAGCAGTCCTCCCATGGCTCGTCTGGTAATTACCCTTTTGCGACCTGACATACTGGATTGCCTTGTATTATCGATGGTACACCGATTGTATCCTTAACTGCGCAAATAGAAGCTGCCCGCAAAACGCGGGCAGCTTCTATTCATATCTGAGACCTACGTATGGTGATGTGAACCGAAGCGTGGCAGAGCAAATATTACTGCCGCTACGAGCGCCACCAGCAACAATAGGAAGAATAGCGGAGAAACCAAGATGCCCAAACAGACCTTTACTCATTTGTAACGCCTCCTCTATCTCTTTTGATGCTACTGCACGTAGCTGTAGAACATAGTCATAATGTTGAAAGGCATATTCCCATCTAAGTGGACCCAACGGACGGATTTATTTGATCCTAAACCACCGGATTGGGGCTACAATCCGTCGAGCTGGTCCGAGAGGTTGCCTATCGTCGGCCTGGCGCTTATAGGCTCCGGCATCGCTGGCTACCTCGCGCTCTATCAATGGGGCGTATTCGCGACTGTTTGGGAGCCTTTCTTCGGCGATGGCAGCCGCGCAGTCCTTAATTCGTCTGTCTCTCATGTCCTGCCCATCCCGGACGGTGCTTTGGGAGCGGCCGGTTATCTTCTGGACGCGGTAGCGGGGGCGATAGGTGGACGTTTGCGCTGGCGTACGATGCCGTGGCTCGTTGTTGGCTTTGGACTCGCCGTCGGCCCGCTGGGCGCCATAAGCATAATGCTCGTTATCTTACAACCGGTTGCCTTCGATAGCTGGTGCACGCTCTGTCTCGTCTCAGCGGTGATCTCTGTCCTCATGATCGGCCCAGCGATGGATGAAGTACTAGCGAGCCTGCAATACATGAAGCAGCAGCAACGGTCTGGACGACCGCTTTGGTCGGTGTTTTGGGGACTCAGATCGCCCGAAAGGACGAACAAGGCGTGAACGGTATTTGGCCGCAAATTTTAAGCATCGTTCTCGGCCTGTCTCTAATGGCGGTCCCGGACGTCGCTGATTACAGCGAGCCGGCCCGTTCGAACAGCTTGATTTTCGGGCCCGTGATCGCAAGTATCGCTACGCTGGCGATTTGGGAAACGACGCGTGGGCTGCGCTGGCTTAACCTGCCGGTCGGCGTATGGCTTATCGTGGCTCCCATCCCACTGCAGTATGACGAGGTAGCTGCAATAGCTCACAGCGTTATCGCGGGGTTCTTACTAATCGTGCTCGTCCGCATTCCGGTACGTTCCGAAGAGCGATATGGCGATGGCTGGGCGTCGCTTTTAAAGCGTTGAAGAAGCTGCGTATGACCTCCAATTACGTTTATAAGACCACGGGCGCCGGGTTAGCTTCATCTGCGAGCGAGGCCTCAGCGCAACGTTCTTCGCGCGGGCAGCGGTCCGATACCCTCCGTAAGGTACTGATAACCCTGGCCGTGCTTGTAACGATAGGCCTTACCGTCGCATCTGGAGTCGGCTATGCCGCGGGATGGCTGGACAAGGAGACCTGGGAAAGCCTCGGTTACTTAGGCATTTTTATTACGAACTTTGCTCCCCATGCTACTCTCTTCTTTCCGATCCCTGGCCTCGCGGCGACCGGTCATGCCTCGATCTTGTTCGGCGCGGAAGCCTTAACGCTGTGTTAGTGATCGTGGTCGCAACGGTTGCCATGACGACGGCCGAGTTCATATCGTACTGGGCGGGAGGCCTAGGCAGATCGCAGGCCGAGAAGCGCCAAATCAACATCGGCGGTCGACTAGGGCGCTGGCTGCGGAAAATCGTGCGGAGCATCGACTGGCTGATGGTCCACGCGGGAGCGTTCACTCTGTTCCTGCTGTCGGCTTTACCTAATCCCTTCTTCGAATTCGCCGGACTGGCAGCCGGCGCTTCCCGCATAAGCTTTTTGAAGTTCACGCTGGCTGTAGGACTTGGGCATCTCGTCCGTGTGGCCTTATTGGTGAATTGCCGGCCGGGAACTGATCGATATCTAGGATTCAGATGATCGGGGGTATCAATGCAAAGCACTAAACCTGAGGTAGTCGTCATCACAGGAGCATCCGCGGGTGTTGGGCGCGCCGTCACCCGATTATTCGCCGAGCGAGGCGCCAACATCGGTCTGATGGCGCGGGGCCAAGATGGCCTGGAGGGTGCCCGCAAAGAGGTGGAAGCCCTAGGTGGGAAAGCTCTTGTCCTTGCCGGCGACGTCGCGGATGCGGGGTACGTAGAGAACGCCGCGGATGCCGTCGAGCGGACCTTCGGCCCGATCGACATCTGGATAAACAATGCTATGGTGACCGTATTCTCGCCGATAAAGGAGATGACGCCGGAAGAGTTTAAGCGGGTTACCGACGTAACCTACCTCGGCTACGTGTACGGCACTCTTGTGGCTTTGAAGCGGATGCTGCCGCGCGATCGCGGCTCGATAGTACAGGTAGGATCCGCCCTTGCTTATCGGGCCATCCCGTTGCAGTCGGCGTATTGCGCAGCGAAGCACGCCGTAGAGGGCTTTACAGAGTCGCTTCGCTGCGAACTGATCCACGATGGCAGTAAAGTCAACCTCACGATGGTGCAGCTACCCGCGGTCAATACGCCCCAGTTTAGCTGGAACAAGACGCGGATGCCGCGCAAACCGCAGCCCGTGCCGCCCATCTATCAGCCCGAAGTGGCAGCGAGGGCTATCGAATGGGCAGCACATAACAAGCGCCGCGAGCTA
>WHTN01000106.1 GCA_009377715.1 Dehalococcoidia bacterium
AATATCAGGGCCAAAGGCTTCGGCGATCTCTTCGGTCGTCTCGCTCGCAATATAGCTTCGAAGTAGATCGAAGGTGGAGGCGTAGGGTAGAACGCGGTCTTGTTCGAAGCAGTTGCCTTGAAGCACTCTCATGCCGGCTTCGGTGGCTAGGCTCCTCGCCTCACACGTGAGGCGAGGAGCCTAGCCAATGCCCGCCTCACCGGCAATGAATAGCGTTCGTCCTGCACCTTTCCGGGCGTTCGCTAAGAGGTGATTGAGCGCTTCGACCTGCGTAGAGCGGCCGATCAGCACCGGACAGACGACTGATCTTTGTAAAGCCATGGCTTTCGTCGCCTCGATTTTAGCATAGTAATCTCATTATTACTGAGCAAAAGATGTGCGCCAAATTAAAGCGGAGCAGACCTAAAGTCTGCGCTACGATTTTGCTACGCCTGTTCTGGAATTCTGCCAGGCAGACGTCTTGCGAAAAACGTCGTAGGGGCGGCTCGCGAGCCGCCCCTACCTCTCAACAAAAAATCGTTTTAGACTAGCCGCCGTCGGGCCACGGCTGTAGCGTGACAGTCAGTTCCATCGCCCGGCTATTACGAACGATGCTTAGCGAAACTGTTTCTCCTGGCCTACGCGTCGCCAATTCCGCCGCCAACTCCGTTATATCGGTCACGCTCTTTCCGTCGATGGCCGTAACGACATCGCCACCTACCGGCACGCGCTCGTTCGTTCCCTGACCGCCGCGTAGGCCGGCCTGAGCGGCGGGACTGTTTGGCACAACGCTGGTGATCAGGACGCCTTCATTGACGGAAAGCCCTTGGTCTTGGGCTATAGTCTCGTCGAGGGGCAAGCCGGTAACGCCGAGCCAGGCCGGTTGGATTTGTACGCCGGCCTCAAGGTCTGGCAAAAGCTCTTTTGCCGTGTTGATCGGTATCGCGAAGCCGATGCCGACCGAACCGTTTACCGGGCTCTCGATCAGGCTGTTGATGCCAATAACCTCGCCGTTTGCGTTCAGCAGAGGGCCGCCAGAGTTGCCGGGGTTGATCGGCGCGTCGGTCTGTATGAGGTTACGGCGGATACGCCCGTTCCCCGGCTGCCAGTCGCGGTTTACGGCACTAATGATGCCTTGCGTTACTGTGTGATCTAGGCCAAAGGGGTTGCCGATGGCAATGGCGGTCTCGCCTACTACAACTTCATCCGAGTCGCCAAGAGGGGCAACCGGTATGCCTTCGGGTAGGTCGACCCTCAACAAGGCGAGGTCGTTGCCCTGGTCCGTGCCGAGCACTTCGGCCTCGCGCACTGTGCCATCGTGGAATCGCACGCTGATCGCCCGTCCATTTTCGACTACATGATAGTTCGTGAGGATCAAACCGCTTTTATCGACGACGAAGCCAGTCCCGCTGCCCGACGGTGTCAGACCGCCCAGGCTCTGCCCAGAAACTGTTATCTGCACGACCGACTCGCCGACGCTGTCGTAGACGGCGTTTGCGATATTCGGCTGGGTGACGGCAGTGTTGTTCGTTTGAGCAATAGTTTGCGATGTAAACGGCGTCGAGTTTTGCGAATCGTCCAGCAACCATTCGCTAGCAGCGACGGCGCCAAAGGCCCCGCCTCCGATAGCGCCGACCATCAGACCGATGGCGACTAACGCAGCGGCGCCGAACCGGCGTGGTCGCTGGGCGGGGCGGTTTTGGGAAAGTCCCGCGCTGTACGGACTTTCAGGCTGCGAAGATCCTTCTCGAAGCATAATTCCCTCCAAAAAGAGCTAATTCCTTAATATCAGGGTATCGGCTTAAGCTGAGATCGCCCTTAAGAGGAGATAAGAGCTTGCTTAGAATGCGGCGATCTTTTTAAGGGAGGCTGAATTGCGCGGCGACCGACTGGCTGGCAGGCGCTTGCGGCAGTTCTATCGTAAAAACGGTGCCGTTGCCCGGCTCGCTTGCAGCGCTTATTGTCCCATGCTGGCCGTCGATCAAGGCTTTGGCGATGGCAAGGCCAAGCCCTGTGCCATCGCCAGCGCGAGCGTTATCGGTGCGGTAGAAGCGGTCGAATATGTGCGGCAGCGCAGACGGCTCGATCCCCGGCCCGTTATCGGCGACAACGATCCTTATCTGCCCGTTTGTTGAGAGGTAATTTACGTTGATTTTGCTGGTCGCTGGCGTATATTTCACAGCATTGTCCAGGAGGATCAATAGCACCTGTTTCAGAGCATCGGGGTTTCCGATCGCCTGGAGGCCGTCTACGCCTGAGCATTCGATAGCCTTTGTCGGCGATAACAGCCTCGCCTGCCGGCAAACTTCTTCGACCATCTGGCCAACCGGCAGCTGTTCGCTGCGAAGTGCTTGGCCGGCGTCGGCGCGGGCGAGCACCAGGAGCTGATTAACGAGCCGGCTTAAGCGTTCGCATTCCGAGATGATGTCGGTTAAAACAGCTACCCTGTCTTCATAAGAGATGGGTGGCTCGCGGCTGAGCAGAGCTAGGTTGCCTCGGATCGTGGTCAACGGCGTTCGAAGTTCATGCGAGGCGTCGGCGACGAAACGGCGTTGGGCTTGCAGTGCCTGCTCCACCTGCTGATAAGAGACCTGAAGCTCAGCGAGCATACCGTTTATCGTCGTAGCTAGCCGTCCCAACTCGTCCTTGGGGCCGTTGTAGTTCACGCGCCTATCGAAGTCTCGTTCCGCCCCGATAGTCGCCGCCATTTGGGTCAGCCGTTTGATGGGTCGGAGGGTGACGCCGGCGAGTATCCAGCCACCGACGAATGCGAGTACCAGCACGCCACTGCCCGCGATGATCAGCCTCGTCCGCAGCGTGGCTACCGCTCTATCCTGCTCGGCCAGAGAGCGCGCGACTTGTGCGATGCCGGCTATCTGATCGCCCGCTCTTATCGGCAAGCTATAAATTAGCACTCGCTCATTCGCTACTTCTCGAGTTTCCAGCCAGGTCTGGCCGTCCTGTAAAGCGGCCAATCCTTCGTTGCTCAGGGGCAGGGTTATTTCACCCAGGTTTGCGGTTTTATCTGTTAAAGTACCGTTTATCGTCAGAGTTTGTACATACGTCTCCGGCCCGGCGA
Organism: Dehalococcoidia bacterium; assembly: GCA_009377715.1. Taxonomy (GTDB): domain Bacteria; phylum Chloroflexota; class Dehalococcoidia; order SM23-28-2; family WHTN01; genus WHTN01. The sequence continues at coordinate 3,059 of WHTN01000106.1, forward strand.
ATCTGCTAGCGGGAAGTACGATGCTGTCTCGCTGAAATTCCCTGGCGTTGACTAGCTGCTGACCGTCATCGATTAAAGCCTCTTCGATAGAATCCTGCGTCGCGCTTGAAACGTTGAAGTACAGCAGAAAGCTGAAGCCTGCTAAAGTCAGCGCCAATATGATGCTGAAGAGAAGCGTCAGGCGAAGCCTAATCGACATAGTTGGCTTGGTACGCTAGTCGCGGAAAGAATCGTTCAGGATATGTAACGCGCTATTCTGTGCGCATTACATATCCTATCCCACGTACCGTATGGATCAAGCGTGGTTCACCACCGGCTTCGGTCTTGGACCGTAAATATCCTATGTACACTTCCAGGACGTTATCGTAGCCATCGTAATCGTAACCCCAAACGTCTTGAACGATGCGGTCGCGGGTAAGCACGCGGCGCGGGTTGCGTATTAGGTACGTGAGAAGGCCGAATTCACGCGGCGTGAGATCGATGCTGCGGTCGCCGCGCTTAACTTCCCTGGTCATAGGATCGATAAGCAGGTCCGAAAACGTGAGCGGACGTTCATCCCCTAGTGTTTCAGTGCGGCGGAGCAGGGCGCGTATTCGCGCTAGGAGTTCTTCGGGGGCAAAGGGTTTGACCAGATAATCGTCGGCGCCGCTATCCAGCCCTTCGACCCTATTCTCCACCGAGTCTCGAGCCGTAAGCATCAAGATGGGAGTAGCGTCGGCGGAGCGGATTCGCTTCGCCACTTCTATGCCGTCCATCCCTGGCATCATCCAATCGAGGACTACAGCGTCGGGCTTTTCAGCCCGGGCCTGGGTTAACGCATCGGCGCCGTCGGCGGCAGTTAGCACCTTGTAGCCCTCGTAAGAGAGCGTGCGGCGCAGCATCTCCACCAGTTTCTTATCATCGTCGACGACCAGTATCGTTGTCATTGTTTTTTGTAGCTCCACTTTATCGCTAAGCTTAGGCGGCGCGGCCGCAAATTCAATTATACAAGAATAGCTTTGCTCTCAAAGCATCGTGTTGGAGGAGCCGCTTATCATCGCACCCTACATCCACCAACACACCCGCGGCTCCTCCATGGCCTAAGCATACGCATAAAACCATAAGAGTAGGCTTAGGCGGCCCTTAGAAGTTATTAAGAACCGCGTTCTTAGATTCTAAAAGAGATGAGCAGCCGTTTAAAAAACCAGAGACGTGGCTTCGGGAAGTCGACATGAAGTCCAACCGTTCTCAGCAGTTTTTAAGCCTGCTCTCAGGCAAAGGTTATTAACCAGGGCTACAATTCGCAAAGTCTAATTTACTGCCTGGGCTATTCGTACAGTCAGAATTTAGTTGGGAGGAACGTGAGGATGAGGGGCTTAATCGTTGTCTTGGCCGTAGCATCGGCGCTGGCGCTTAGCGCAGTGAGCGCCGACTTAGGTCGACAGGATCGAATGGCATCGGGTCCGAACCAAATATCAAACGCAGCCGTCGCAGAACAACTGG
>WHTN01000107.1 GCA_009377715.1 Dehalococcoidia bacterium
CGTGGTCAGCACGGCCCCGGCCAACCCGACTTCACGCCGCTGCTACAGGTACACCGAGCCACCTGGAGCGGCAATGCGCAGGTCTTGGATTCTGTCGCAAAGGTGAACGAGGCCGCGCAGGCCGGCGCCTTGAGAGTCGAGAAGACATCAATAGTGGTGAACTATCCGTTCGTCAAATGGCCCGGCGGCGAGTTGCCTGTCGATAGCAAACTTGAAGCTGCGCTCGATGGCGGGCCTTTGGTCTCGGCTCCTGACCTAAGCGCAAAGACTATTACCTTCAAGCTCCATCAGTGCTACCCCGAGAGCTACTACATCATCACCGACACCGGAGCGGTGCCGATGGCGGCTATGATGAACGTAGCGGGTGCGCCGGCGGCGGGATCTTTAGTCGAAGTCGGCGCAACCGAAAAGATCTACGTTTTCGGCAACGGCATACCCGGCTTCGCGGCCATGGGCTTCCAGCCCAGCGTATTCGCTTCCAAGGCCGGGGAGACCGCCTGGAGCCCGATGTGGGAACACGTCACGGTGATGTGGAACCAAGGCAAGACGCCTGTTGTACTGAAGACGGAGAGCGAAATCCTGGCGAGAGAGAAGGCGGGCGACGTCAAGCTGTTCCCAGGCACGCCGGATACGGGCGGTCAATCGTTTGTGGTCAACTGTCCAGCGCCGATCACTGCGCCCAACACTTTCGGCGTTTGAAGGATCGAAGATGGCCGCTACTGCTAACGTAGACCGGGTTACCGTGGCGGTTTACCCTATCGCTGGCAAGCAATTGTTCTTTCACGTACCGGATAGCGTCTGTCACGAGTGCGACCTAACGGTTCGAACAGTTGAGCGGGTGATAGACGACCTCAGTTCGGATGGCGAATACGTAAAGCTTGAAATCAAGCCTTGGCTCAACAACATCATTCAGGCGCTGTGGCGCGGCGGCTGGCACCCGCCCGTCGTCGTCATTAACGGCAAGCTCTTTAGCCAGGGCGTCGTCCCGCAACCCGGACCGCTCAAGGCCGCGATACGTCGAGAAATAATGGGCGCAAGGGGTGCAGCTAGGGACTTCTGACTTACTGAACGCGAAAATTATATGATGAGGCTAGCAATTGAACTGAAGGTGGTGCGGTGGAGAACGAGTCGGCCCGCGACCTACTACGACGCGGCCGGTCCGCATCGCTCAAGCGGCTGCGGTACATTGGAGCGCTATCGGCTCTGGGCGTGGTCGACTTCGCTGTGATCTCGTTGTACCAGATGGGCCTGATCCGCCACCTGCCGGACCCGCCCGGTCGCTTCTTCGACTCGGACACGATAAACGCCTCACCGGAAGCGTACCCGTTCGGCATCCCGGACGGCACCATTGGAGCGACGGTCTACGCTTCAAATCTTGTGCTGGCCTCCACGGCCGCTCGTGAGGGCCGAACAAGGCGAACGGCTTCGCTCGCTCTCGGGCTGAGCGTCGTCGTTCAAGCCGCGGGCGCTGTGTACTACCTCTACGATATGGTGGTGCGGCAGCGAAAGCTATGTGCGTACTGCTTGCTCGGCACGCTGATCAACTTCGTGATGCTGCCGCTGTCGATTAGGGAGTCCCGCGATGAACGAGCGTCGAGAGATGGAGGAGCGGATGGCTATTGAAGGGCGCAAACAGAAGCAGGACTCCGACTACGTTTTCCACGAGCTGACCCGGAGCATCTGTCCGGAGTGCAAGCGCGTAATAGACGCTCAAGTACTCCTGCGGGCCAACCGAGTGTACATGCGCAAACGCTGTCCGGAGCACGGCTGGTTCGAAGGGCTGATCAGCAGCGACGCTCAGTGGTACGTGGAAAGCGCCCGCTTCAATAAGCCGGGCACGATTCCACTCGAGTTCAGCACCGAGGTACACGATGGCTGCCCGCTGGACTGCGGCCTCTGTCCGGAGCACAAGCAGCACACCTGCCTGGCGCTGATAGAAGTGAACACCGCCTGCAACCTCGACTGCCCGGTGTGCTTCGCGAACGCCGGCGCGGGCTACAACCTCACGCTCGCCGACGTCGAGCGCATGCTGGACCGCTTCGTGGAGCTTGAGGGCAATCCGGAGGTGGTGCAATTCAGTGGCGGCGAGCCGACCATCCACCCGCAGATATTGGACTTCGTGCGCGCGGCCATCGACCGCAAGATCCCGTACGTCATGATCAACACGAACGGCCTGCGGATCGCCGAGGACGACGAGTTTCTTGAGGCGCTAGCCGAACTGCGACCGGCGATCTACTTCCAGTTCGACGGCTTCGAGCCGCGCACGTACGCCATGATTAGGGGTCAAGACCTCCTGCAGACGAAGCTCAAGGCCCTCGACCGGCTGGCGGAGATAGACCTGGATGTTGCCCTCGTGGCGGCGATTGAACGCGGCGTCAACGAGCACGAGATCGGAGCGATCGTCCGGTTCGGCCTTCAGCATCCGGCCGTACGGGGCGTGGTCTTCCAGCCCGTGACGCACGTCGGCCGCCACATCCCGTTCGACCCCATGCAGCGAATGACGATACCGGACGTGCTAGGCGCTATCGTTCATCAGGGCGAGGGCGTGTTCGTTAAAGAGGACTTCGTGCCGGTGCCGTGCTGTTTCCCGACTTGTCAGGTCAACACTTATCTCTACGTCGACGGTGAACAAGTGATCCCACTGCCCAGAGTCCTCGATGTTGAGGAGTACCTGGACTATATAACCAACCGCACCTTCCCCGACATCCCCTCTTTCAGCGAGATCCGGACGGCGCTAGAGGGCATGTGGTCGTCCTCCGCGGTGGCCGGCTCTGATGGGCTGGCGAGCCGCTTTCAGTGCGCCTGCGGCCCCGGCATCGACCTTCCCGAAGACCTATCGCACCTGCGGAAGCACGTCTTTCAGATATCCATAAAGGACTTTCTAGATGCCTACACCTTCAACGTGAAACAGGTTATGAAGTGCTGCGTAGGCGTACTGGTGCCGGACGGCCGGATGATCCCTTTCTGCGCCTACAATTCGGTCGGCTATCGAGAGCAGGTGCGCGCTGAGCTGGCGATGCGCCATAGGAAGGCCCATGACGCCGTTTAACGTTCAAGGCGCGCCAGTGGACGATGCCACCTTCAAAGCCTGCTGCGCGCTGGCTTACGAGTCGCCTGCCGTTCGCTTCGTTCTCGGCGACTCCTGGCATCCGGGTGGCACAGCGCTGACCGTAGACATCGGCCGGGCCTCTGGCCTAGCTGAGGGCGACCGCGTGCTGGACGTTGCCTGCGGCTATGGCGAAAGCGCCAGGGCGCTGTCAAAAGCCTTTGGCTGCTCCGTCGCTGGAGTCGATCTCAGCCCGGCTATACTGCAAACGGCTGCTTCGGCGACGAAAGAAGCTCATCTCGATGGCTTGGTAACGTTTCAGTCAGGCGACGGCGAAGCCCTCCCTTTTGCAGATGACAGCTTCGGGCTTGTCATTTGTGAGTGCTCCCTTTGCACGTTCCCGAATAAGAAGGCAGCCATCGCGGAAATGGCCCGCGTGTTGCGGCCCGGCGGCCACATCGTTATCGCCGACGTTACGCTCAGGCTCAGCCCCTTGTCCGAACCGCTGGAATCGCTGGTGAGCAGCATCCTCTGCGTAGCCAGCGCTCTCCCGCTCGCAGAGTACGGCGCTTTACTTGCAGAGACCGGCCTGCAGGTCACCACACAGAAAGACTGCCAGCAGGTGGCCCTGGACCTCCTTAAAGGCATCGACCAGAAGCTGCTAATGGCCCGGATCGCCCAAGCCGTAGGCAAGCTGCACGTTCCTCGCGAGCAGCTGCAAACGGCGAGACGAATGGTCGCTACCGTGCGGGACTTGGTCTTAGCGGGACGCCTTTCCTACGGTTACGTCATCGCTCGAAAGGACGCGGAACCTTAATGCGTCGGCTGCGTTGGCAGCCTGTCGCCATGAGACCCAGGGCTGCACCAAAGACGACGTGAGCAATCGCCAGACCTTTGGGCGAGGTGTGTCTCTCCATTACGGGGGCAAGCCGCGGCATGAGCCAGTACTGCCAGTAGCCATGAGAAGAGGGCATACCCGATCCCTGCGATAAGCGGGCGGCGCTCCAAAGAACGGATGGCGAGTAAGCGAACATACAGCAACCCCATGACGGCCGATGTTGCCTCATGAAGCATGAATCCTACGAGCACCGGCCCTATTCGCCATCTAGAAGCATCTCGGTACGCTTCTGGCCTCAAAAGTATCGTGGCTATAAGCTTTGGGGCTGTCCAAAGAGAGCGGCCTTGGCTTACATCGATCGTCATCTTCCAGGCGCTCATAATGGCGCCCGCAGCGGCGCCCATCGCGAAGCCTCTTAACAGCGGCATACTATTTTGGTACCAAATCCTGCTGTTTCTTCCTTAAGCGTTGCTGCCAGCGGAATGTCTGCTACATACATCAAGATGCTTTTTAAGAAGATAAGCCCAGCAGCTCCTCTAGCCGTTTTCGGTTGAAACCTACGATTACTTCGCTATCGATGACAGTCACAGGGGTGCTCAGAACCCCTAAGTCCTCCAGCTCCGCCATGGCCTGCGGGTCATCAAGAACGTT
>WHTN01000027.1:0-25859 GCA_009377715.1 Dehalococcoidia bacterium
AAGGGCGAGGGCTTATCGTTCAAGGATGCGCTCGAGTCCTTCACGTCGTTCCGCAAGGGCTTCGATGACGCCGTAATCGAACTGGTGCGTCGCAATAGCTTTGAGGCTGAAGAGCTGGTAGAGGTCTGGGAAGGCCTTTCGAACCTGTCCGACCAGATCTTGCTTGGCTTGGGCGATGCCTATGAAGGCGTCCGTGGCTCTGTTGTCGCTAGCGCAACGTCCTAGCGGGCGTTAAACAGAGTTTAGCGCCTCGCACATCGAATCCGTTTAGGCGTAACGGCCAAACGTGGTAACATAAAGGCGCTTTGGAACGTTGTTTCGAAGCATCGAAGGTGAGGCAAAAATAATGCGGTATTACCCGATCTTCCTCGATTTACTGGGGAAACCGTGTATTGTCATCGGCGGCGGCCAGGTGGCCCAAACTAAGGTTGAGGGCCTCCTGGCTGTCGACGCGAAGGTGACCGTTGTCAGCCCTACTCTGACGGAACGCCTAGCATCGCTTCGCGAACAGAATCTAATCCGGCACGAACAGCGCGATTATGTCTCCGGAGATCTGGAGGGTTATACGCTCGCGTTCGTGGGGACAGATGATAGGTCCGTAAACGCGACGGTTACCGCCGAGGGCCGCGCTCGCGGCATCTGGGTGAACGCCGTAGACGATCCACCTAACTGCGATTTTATCATGCCGGCGATCGTTCGCCGCGGCGATATAACCGTCGCCATCTCTACGGGTGGCGCCAGCCCGGCTTTAGCGCGCAAGCTGCGCGAGGAATTAGAAGCTTATTTTACGGACGAATACGTCGGCCTTTTGGAGCTCGTATCCGAGATCAGGCAGGAACTGCGACAACGAAATGAGTCTGTGCCAGCCGAAGCCTGGAACGCTGCTCTTACGCCAGACCTGCGAGACCTCATCGCAGAAGGCAAGCGCCAGGAGGCGAAGGAACTACTGCTGGCCGGCCTGCTAATACCGTCTGAAGAGACCGCTTAAGCTCGATTATGATCTTTACGGTAGGGATAAGCCATAGGACGGCGCCCGTTGAAGTGCGGGAGCAGCTCGCGTTTAGTACGGCGGAATTGCCGGACGCGCTTCGCCACCTAAGCGATGAGCTAGGCGGCGCGATCATCCTCTCTACCTGCAGCCGCACCGAACTCTACATAACAATTCCGTCGGACAAAGTAGGATCGGTGGACGGTCTAGTTTCGCTGCTGGCGAAAAGCAAGGGGCTGAACGAGGCGCTCGATCCGCTCCGCTTTTACGTCCTGCACGATCAGGAGGCTGTCAGGCACCTGCACCGGGTGGCCGCTGGCATAGATTCCATGGTTCTCGGAGAGGCGCAGATCCTAGGCCAGGTGCGCGAGGCACTAGCTCAGGCCCAGCATGCCCACGCGGCGCATCCGCTCCTGGCGCGGCTTTTTCGCTCGGCGATCTCCAGTGGCAGGCGTGCTCGTAGCGAAACGAACATCGGCCGCTACGCCGTTTCTGTCAGTTCGACCGCTGTCGCTCTTGCGAAGCGAACGCTAAAGAAGCTATCTGACCGTACAGTGCTTATCGTCAGCGCTGGTGAATCCGGGAAACTGGCGGCGAAAAGCCTCCTCGATAGCGGCGCGTCGAACATAATCGTCACTAATCGGACCTACGCGAAAGCTCGTGAACTCGCCGCTAAGCTCGGCGGTGAGGCGGTCCCGTTCAATAAGCTTGGCGAAGCGGTAGCTGCGGCGGATATCGTTATCAGCGCTACAGAGTCGGAGGGCTTCGTCCTGAATTATGAGGATGTGCAGTCGGTAACAGCAGAGCGCAAAGGCCGACCGCTACTGCTTATCGATATCGCCGTGCCGCGCGATATCGACCCGCGGGTGAGGGAAGTTACCAGCGTTCATCTATATGATATCGACGATCTTCAGAAGGTAGCCGATACCAATATGCAACAACGCGCTCATGAGGTACACAAAGTAGAAGCAATCATCGACGAAGAGATCGGCCGTTTCAACGATTGGTGGCGTTCTTTGGAGGTTCTTCCCACAATAGCAGCGCTTAGGCAGCAGGCGGAAACCAGCCGTCGCGCCGAGCTAGAGCGTACGCTCAAGCGCCTCGACCTCACGCCGGAAGAACAGCGCCGGATCGAGGCGATGACGTCTGCCATAGTCAAGAAGATACTCCATAAACCGATCTCCCATCTCAAAACCAACGGTAACGGTCACCATTACTCCGAGGCCGTGCGAGCGCTTTTCGAACTTAAAGACGTTTAAGGTGCGCCTTGAGCACCGTTAGAACTTTTACCATCGGCACCCGCGGCAGTCGTCTTGCGCTGCGCCAGGCTGAAATAGTCGGCAAGGCGCTCGCTCAGGCTTATTCCGCCCGTAAATTTCAGATCGGCACGGTCGAGACGACCGGTGATAAGCGCCAGGACGTGCCGTTTCGAGAGCTGGGCCAGGGCGTCTTCGTCAAAGAGCTAGAGCTGGCTCTGCTAAATAAGCAGATCGATATCGCCGTTCACAGCTTGAAGGATATGCCGACGCAGCTCGCCGATGGCGTGACCATCGCAGCAGTAACCGTCCGCGAAGATGTCCGTGACGCGTTTGTCTCACGAAACGGCTTTCCCTTGAGCGGCCTCTCGCCCGGCAGCCTTGTCGGTACGGGCAGTGTGCGTCGCGCTTCCCAAATACGCGCCTTTCGCCCCGATATAGATGTGGTAGGGATACGCGGCAACGTCGATACGCGCCTACATAAGGTCGCCGACGGCGAAGTCGATGGCGTGGTACTTGCGATGGCCGGTCTAGCCCGTCTCGGCTGGCTGCGGCGCGCGACTGAAGTCTTATCGGTCGATGTGATGTTGCCGGCGGTGGGGCAGGGAGCGCTGGCAGTAGAAGTGCGCTCCGATGATGTCGAAGCGCTCGACGTAGTCGCCGCGGTAGATGACGTAGCGACGCACCAGGCAACTATAGCCGAGCGCGCCTTCTTGCGACGTCTCGGTGGCGGCTGCAGCCTGCCCATCGCCGCGTTGGGGAAAGTAGACGACGGTGGACGTTTGGCTCTAACAGGCCTGGTCGCCGATTTATCGGGTCGCCGGTCGCTCCGCGATAGCACAGGAGGTAACGCGAACGACGCCGAAACGATAGGAACTAAGCTGGCCGAGGCACTGCTGGCGCAGGGCGCAGATGGGATTTTAGGGGAGTTCAATGGCTGAGGGGAAGGTCTGGCTGGTCGGCGCGGGGCCCGGCGACCCCGGCCTGATTACCGTAGCCGGTCTTCAGCGCTTGTCGGAGGCTGACGTCGTTGTCTACGATCGCCTGGTCAGCCCGAAGCTGCTCGGACACGCCCGCACTGATGCGGAGCTTATCTTCGCTGGCAAAGCGGTCGGCGATAGGGCGCTGGAGCAGAACGAGATCAACGCTCTGCTCGTGGCGAAAGCGAAGGAAGGCAAGAGCGTTGTCCGGCTGAAAGGCGGCGACCCGTTCGTCTTCGGGCGAGGCGGCGAAGAGGCAGAGGCGCTAGTCGCCGCCGGCGTGCCGTTCGGCGTCGTGCCGGGCGTGACGAGTGCTATCGCGGCGCCCGCTTACGCCGGCATACCGCTGACGCATCGCGATCACGCGTCCTCGTTCCTTGTCGCGACCGGCCATGAAAATCCGGCGAAACCCGAATCTGCCATCGAATGGCAGAAGCTGACGACCGCTGCCGACACGCTCGTATTTATGATGGGCACGCAGAACCTGCCGGACATCGTCGGACGGCTGGTCATCCATGGCCGGCCGGAGGACACACCCGCGGCCGTAGTCCGTTGGGGTACGACTCCCGAGCAGCGGACGGTCGTTGGAACGCTCGTGGACATCGCGGACAAAGTAAAGTCGGCCGGCCTTACGCCGCCGGCGGTGCTTGTCGTCGGCGACGTCGTGCGGTTGGAAGAACGGCTGCGCTGGTACGGTCTCGGCCCGCTGTTCGGTAAGCGGGTGCTGGTGACGCGCGCCCGCCATCAAGCCAGCGCTCTGGTGGGATCGCTGGCCGAGGAGGGTGCTGAGGTAATCGAGCTACCGGCCATCGAGATCCAACCGACCGCCGATAAAGACGAAGTCGAGCGTGCGATCAGCGGTTTATCACTAGGCGAATACGCCTGGGTAGTTTTCACCAGTACAAACGGCGTCGATCTGTTCTTCGAGCACCTGCATGAGCGCGGGCAGGACGCACGCGTATTTCATAATGTAAAAGTGGCTGCCATAGGCTCAGCCACGGCCGAGGAACTGGATCGACGCGGCATTCGCGCCGATTTGGTACCGGCCGAGTACATCGCCGAAGAACTGGCCGCTGCGTTGACGGAAAGGGTCGCCGCAGGGCAAAAAGTACTGCTGCCGCGCGCCCAGAACGCCCGGCCAGAGCTTATCGAAGGGCTGCGAGCTGTCGGCGCGCAGGTCGACGAAGTGATGCTTTACGTGGCTGCGACCCCGCGCGAGATCGATGCCGAGGCGCTCGCCCGGGTGAAGCGCGGCGACGTGGACGTGGTGACGTTCGCAAGTTCGTCTACAGTGCGGAACCTGGTGCAACTCTTGGACGGCAACATCGTACCGCTGAAGCACACCGTGGTGGCCTGCATTGGCCCAATAACCGCGGATACAGCTCGCGAGCACGGCTTTAGGGTCGATATCGTCGCGGAAGAGCATACGGTTGCAGGGCTGGTGCGATCTCTGCAGGAGTGGTCCGGCCGTGGACGTTAGGGATTTCGTCATCGAATCGGTGGAGCGAGCGCGCCGGACTACGCTGGAAATGGTGCAAGGGTTGACACATGAACAGCTGCGCTGGCAGGCGACGCCCGACGCCAATCCCATAGGCTTCTTGCTGTTTCACACGTTCCGCACCGAAGACCGCTATATCCACCGCTGGGTGCAGCCGGTCGGCGAACTTTGGGAACGCCAGGGTTGGAACGCGCGCTGGGAACTGCCGTCGCCGCCGTCCAACTCCGACCCGATCTGGACGGTCGGCAACAGTTGGACGACCGAGGAGGTCGTATCCTGGACGCCGCCGCCACTCGAAGACCTATTAGCTTACGGTGAAGCGGTCCGCTCTAGCACAACCGAGATCGTACGCAATCTGGATACCGACTGCCTGTCGGAAGCGCCGCGTTCCGAGCGGCCGCAGATGACGATCGCTTATTATCTGTACCAGACGACCCATCACGAGGCTCAGCATCAGGGCCAGATCGACTATATTTTGGGGTTGATGAAATCAAAGGAATTAATGTAATGGGACTGACTTACATTGAACTAGAAATCGCTAACACGTCCGATCTCACAAACTGGGAACGTCTCGACTTCCTCGTCGATTCTGGTGCTACCTATTCTGTTGTTCCGCCTGCCGTTTTAGACCGCCTAGGAATTAAACCAATTATTGAACAGGAATTTCGATTAGCTAATGGCGAAAAAATTACGCGTAAAAGAGGTGGGGCAGCATTCAGGTATGGTGACAGAATCGGCGTAGGTGATCTCATTTTTGGAGAAGAAGGCGATTATACACTTCTCGGAGCTTTGACCTTGGAAAGTCTGGGCTTTGCCCTCGATCCCCTGAAACGTGAACTGCGAGAGTTACCAATGATGCTAGGCGGAACTTTTCTTTAGGAGATCGAGTCATGACCACAACTCGCACTACCACTCGTACCTCAACCCAAACCTTCCGCCGTTTCCGGCGGCTGCGACGCACGGAGTCGCTGCGCAACCTCGTGCGCGAAACACGGCTCTCGCAGCAGCAGTTCGTCTATCCTCTGTTCGTGACGCATGGCCAGGGCGTGAAGCGCGAGATCGCGTCGCTGCCGGGCCAGTACCAACTATCGACTGACCAGCTCGGCCGCGAGGCGGAGGAGTTGCTATCGCTGGGCATCGGCGCTGTCATCCTCTTCGGTCTGCCCGCCGAGAAGGACGACGCCGGCTCGGAGGCGTACGCCCCGGACGGTATCGTCCAGCAGGCGGTGCGGACGCTAAAGCGAGAGGCACCCGCCCTAACCGTTATCACCGACGTTTGCCTCTGTGAGTACACCAGCCACGGTCACTGCGGTATCGTTGTCGATGGCGAGATCGACAACGACCAGAGCCTCGCGCTGCTCGCGCGGACTGCCGTCTCGCAGGCGGAGGCCGGCGCGGATGTCGTCGCGCCGTCGGACATGATGGACGGCCGCGTCGCCGCTATCCGAAGCGCGCTGGACGACGCTGGCTTCACCCAGACACCGATCATGGCGTATTCGGCCAAGCACGCGTCGGCGTTCTATGGCCCCTTCCGCGAGGCCGCCGGCTCAGCGCCTGCTTTTGGCGATAGGCGCAGCTACCAGATGGACCCGGCGAATGGCCGCGAGGCGCTGCGCGAGATCGAAGCCGATATCGAAGAAGGCACCGACATCGTCATGGTGAAGCCAGCGCTGCCGTACCTGGACGTCATCGCCCGCGCTCGTGAGCGCTTCGACCTGCCGATCGCGGCGTACAACGTCAGCGGCGAGTACCTGATGGTGAAAGCGGCCGCGCAGAGCGGCTTCCTCGACGAGCGCCATGCGACTCTGGAAGTGCTAACGGGCATCGCCCGCGCCGGCGCCGACATCATCATTACGTACCACGCAAAGGAAGCCGCGCGCTGGTTGACAAGCAAGGAAGTAGAAAGAGGGTAGAGGGAAGAAGCAAACGTCGACCTTTCCTCTTGCTTTCCCCTTCCTTCGAACGAATCTGTGGTTAATTTCAAAGAAATAAAAGCGATAGCTTTCGACTTTCATGGCACGCTCGTCCATTGGGACGAGGAAGCTGCCATTGCGACGCTGGGCGAAATTATTTCTGACCAGCAACTGTCGACCGAGAGCAGGCTTCTCTGGCAGCATTTTGGCGCTGGCTTCCGGGGCCTCCACGACGATGCCGACTATTCCAGGTTCGGCGACGCCTGGGTGGCGATATTCGATGCCGCCTGCAATGAACTCGGCTTAGCTGGCAACGGTAACGCGGCTTCGGCCCACTTCACGTTGCGGTTGACCGAGGCCGTCGCCTACGAAGAGACGCGGCCGGTGCTGGACGTTCTTAAGCTGCGCTACCCACTAGCGGTCATCTCGAACGGTGACGACAATTTCGTGCTTGGGAGCCTAGAAGGTAATAACCTCGCTTCGTACTTCTTGGTCGTTGCTACCGCCGAGCAACTCCGGGCTTTTAAGCCCAATCCGCGGATCTTCCAGTACGTTGCCGACCGCCTAGGAGTGTGGCCATCGCAGGTGTTATTCGTCGGCGATGGGCCAATCGACGACGTGCTCGGCGCGCGGCGGGCCGGCATGCCGGTGGTATGGCTGAACCGCGACGGCCGTACGTTGCCGCCCGAAGTGCCACCGCCCGATGCGGAAATAGCTAGCCTTAGCGATCTGCTTCCGTTGCTACCTCTGACAGAGCGGGAGGTAGACTCACTTGAGCGATAGACGTTTCGATCGTTCGCGAGAGATCTTCGAGCGAGCGCGACAGCACATGCCTGGCGGCGTCTCCAGTCCCGTGCGCGCGTTCAAAGCGGTTGGCGGCGACCCGATCGTCACCGCCTCCGGTAGTGGCTCGAAGGTCCGTGACGCCGACGGTAACGAGTACATCGATTACGTCGGGGCGTATGGGCCGCTTATCCTCGGCCATGCGCATACGGTTGTAACCTCCGCGATCGCCCGAGCGGCCGAGCGTGGCACGGCCTACGGCGCGACGACGGAACTTGAGATAGAACTCGCGCGATTAATCGTTGAGGCGATGTCTTCCATAGAGATGGTGCGCTTCGTCAGTTCGGGCACGGAAGCCACGATGTCCGCTTTGCGCCTGGCCCGCGCCTATACCGGCTGTGACAAGATACTCAAGTTCGAGGGCTGCTACCACGGCCACGCCGACGGACTGCTAGTGCAGGCCGGCTCGGGCGTCGCCACGCTTGGCCTGTCAGATAGCCCCGGCGTGCCGGCGTCGTACACGCGAGAGACGCTGGTCGCGCCGTACAACGACCTCGCCGCGGTGGAGACGCTGTTCGACTCTCACGGCGACGACATCGCGTGCGTCATCGTCGAGCCGGTCGCCGCGAACATGGGCGTAGTATTGCCTATACCTGGCTTTTTGGTAGGGCTGCGCGAGATAACGCGACAAGCAGGCGCGCTCCTCATCTTCGACGAGGTGATCACGGGCTTTCGCCTGGCGTATGGCGGTGCACAGAGCATGTACGGGATAACCCCCGACCTCACCTGCCTCGGCAAGATCATCGGCGGGGGGCTACCGGTTGGCGCGTATGGCGGACGGCGCGAGATTATGGAGAGGCTTGCACCGGTAGGCCCCGTCTATCAGGCGGGGACGCTTTCCGGCAACCCGCTGGCGATGGCTGCGGGCATCGCTGTGCTCACCGAACTAGGCAAAGATGCCACGTATGCCAAACTGGAAGATCTTAGCGTATCGCTCGAATCCGGCCTGAAGAAGGCGATCGCTCAAGCCGAATTGCCGGTCCATATCCAGCGCATCGGCTCTATCATGACGCTTTTCTTCAGCGATAGCCCTGTCTTCAACTACGCGAGCGCGCGTCGTAGCGATACCGAACTGTATGCTCGCTACTTTCGGGCCATGCTCAAACGTGGCGTCTATCTTGCGCCGTCGCAGTTTGAGGCGATGTTCGTTTCACTTGCGCACACGGAGGCCGACGTTCAAGCGACGATAGTCGCCGCACAAGAAGTCCTCTCTTCGCTCTAATTCCGTCTAATCGCTCTGTTGCTGCGCATTTGCGACATTTACAGCTTGTTGCCGCGTATGCTTGCGTGTATACTACTGTCTAAACGTATAAGTGGTTGAGCGCTATGAGAGTTTCTTGTCTTCAGGAGAACCTATCTAAAGGGTTAAGTATAGTAGGCAGAGCGGCCGCTGCACGTAGCACTCTGCCCATAACCTCGCACGTATTGATAGCCACCGATGACGGCCGGCTCAAGCTCTCCGCTACGAACCTGGAGATCGCCGTCACCTGCTGGGTAGGAGCGCAGGTCGAGGAGGAGGGGGCGATCGCTGTGCCGGCTCGCCTTTTGGCCGACTACGTCAACTCGCTCCCGAACGAACGCATCGACATAGCCGTAGCGCCGCGCGCTAAGCAGCTCAGGATGGTCTGCGCTCGCAACGAGGCGAGCATGACCGGCATGGACGCCGACGACTTCCCACCGATCCCGGTGGTCGATGGCGCGACCGTAAATCTGGATACGGCTACGTTGAAGCTGGCGATAGATCAGGTCGAATTTGCTGCAGCCGTCGATGACACGCGGCCTGTCCTTACCGGCGTGCATGTGCTCCTCGAGGGCGAAGAGCTGACGCTCGCCTCCGCCGATGGCTTCCGGCTCGCCGTTCACAAGTTGCCGCTTGGCAGCCCTCTCGGCGAACGCGCGGAGGTGATCATCCCCGCCCGCACGCTACGCGAGGTGAACCGCCTTCTCACCGATGAGGCAGAGAGCGTGGAGTTGACGATAAACGCCGGCCACAGCCGGGTCATGTTTCGCCTGGGCAACGTCGAGATGGTATCGCAGCTAATCCAGGGGACATTCCCGAATTACGGCCAGCTTATACCGCAGTCCTATACCAGTCGCGCCGTCATGGAAGTAGACGAGTTCTTGCGCGAGACGCGCATCGCTGCGATCTTCGCCCGCGACGGTAGCGGGATAGTGCGGCTTCAGATGAACTCCGGCAAAGTGACCATCTCCTCCCGCGCGGAGGAGGTCGGCGACAACCGCGGCGAAGTGGACGCTCAGGTCGAAGGCGAAGAGTCGCGCATCGCTTTCAACAGCCGCTACCTTCAGGAAGTATTGCAGGTAATCGACGCCAAGCAAGTCTCCTTAGAGACGACTGGCCCCTCCAGCCCCGGTCTCCTGCGCCCGGTAGGCGTAGAAAACTACGTCCACGTCATCATGCCGATGTTCGTTCAATGGTAACCAAATGCTGGCTGCCGGCCAGCTCGTAGACCGGTACTGAGCCCTCGATCCGCACCTCTGAATCCGAGGCATGGATTCTCGCATCAACAGATCTCAACAGTAGATCGAAACGGTCTCCTGCGGACTCGCTGACCCACTCGCTGATGAAAGCCACGGCTCTGGGTAAAGAGCGCTCGATCTCCTTGAGGTCGAGTGGCGAGCTTGTCCTGGCTTCGGCGCTCCTACGTTCGTCCTCCAGTTGAGCTCGTCGCTGGCTCAACTCACGTCGCTGTTCCTCCATAAGTTCAACGGGAAGATCGCCATCTGTGAACAGGCGAACCAGTCGTCGCTGACGAGCTTCGATGTCCTGAAGCGCTTCGAGAATCGAAGGAAGTTGACTCTCGGATGTCTGGAACGCCCTAAACCTCTGCACCTCAGCGAGAATGCGTTCGGGATGAGCTAGTAGGTCCGCAAGGGCCTGGCGAACGGCGCCCTCAATGTCCGCACACTTGATGTACTTGGAGTAGCAGCGGGGCTTCCATTCGCTGCCATAGCTGTGGCGACATCTATAATAGAGGTATCGTCCGCGGTTCAGGGAATGGCCCACCATGTGGTTCTGGTTGCGCGCGAGTCGGTCAACGGCGTAGCTCAGCACCACGTCGGCGCACCCCTGACGCAGGACCTCGCGTACGCGAACCATTCCAGGTCTCTCGAGCGTGAATCCGCTTGCTGCATCCCGCACCTCTTCCACCACGGTCCAGCCGTTGGACCGCGCGTAGTCGCGGCAGGCCAGTTCCTGTGTCACAAGCGATGTACCGTCTCGCTCTTGAGCGTCCGTCGAAACCCTACTATAGATAATGCACCTTGCTACCATAATTCTATCCACTACACCCTCGTGAGTCACCGCTCCCGTCGGCCGCTCTTCCGCCACTCCTCAAGCTCCGTGCGAGGATTCTTACCGCCAGGGCCGTAGCCATTGTCTTGAAGAAACCGGGGGACGCCTCCGTACTCGACAAGAATTACTGCAGATTCCGCAATCTTGTCGTGCCCCGGCAAGAAGAATGAACCAATTCCCGTCTCCTTCCCGCAACCACACCAACAGTAGCCCGTAGGAATGAGTCGTGACGTAGCTGAAGTAGCCATCTTGGAGCACCTCCTTGAGGGCTAGTCTAGCATAGCTCTCAAGCCTTGTCAAGGCTCAAATCCTGGTTACTCCTCGCGTCGATTAGCCCCTGGGCCCCGAGCTGATCTTGACGGCGAAGCAGACGATCAACCGATGCAACCCGGCGGCGGCCAATTACCAGGCGAATCGAGTGGTCGTCGAGCCCGCGCTCGCGCAGCCAGGCGACGAAAGCCGATAACAGCTGGGATCGCGTTAGCTTCGGCCAGCCCGCAGCCGCGCAGACAGTCCCGAGTCGATCACGAAAGGCACGGACGGATAACCGTGAGCCCGCGTTTCTGCCAGACAACACGAACGCGTCTCTAACAAGTGTTGAGGCGAGACCCCAACGCAAGAGTGCATTGGCGCCCGGGCCCAATATGCAGAAAGAAACGCGATGTCCTCGCCGTGCACAAGTCACTTCCCAGAATGGAGTCTTTCCGGCGTCCCTCCATGCCAAGTCATCCCAGCAGAGACTGACGATAGCTTCTACATCGAGCCCGCTGAAGCATGCGAGGGACGCCACTGCTCCGTCCCTCGCGGAAATATTCGAAGCCTTCTCCAAAATGTCTTCCAGGTCCATCGGGCCGGGTGTAGGTCCAGGCATCCGGATTTGCACTCGGCGGCCGGGCAACGAGAGCCCTGCATCGTGCCAACCCCGAGATTGAGCCTTCGGAAGCGCCGCCCGAAACTTGGCGATTCTCCTACGGCCTTCCTGATCGCCCACGTCAAATAAAAGAAGGCGCTGAAACGCTCGAACTCTGAGCTGAATCGTAGAGACGCTCAAATACGCTTCTGATTCAAGGAGACCTGCGGCTGTTGCGGGTTGCTCACATAACTGATAGAGATTGAAGCCTAGATCGCGCTCGGCCAAGCGAGCCAAGGAGCGAAGTTGAGACACCTCGGAGCGAACGGTAGAAGGCGCAGCCTGCAGACACTCACGGTAGAGCTTGTAATGGAGCAGCAAACTAACTGAGCCTGCAGAGACGTCCAGTACCAACGGCTCAGCGAGCAACCTGAGCTGGAGCATCACCCAACTCCCTCTACGACGGCTTCGTCGGTCGGGCGGCTATCCTGGACACCGTCGAGCGCTCGGTCTTGTAGGTTGCTAAGGCGGGAAATGAGAATATCTTTACTCGGATGAACGTAGTGATCGTCCATGCGCCGCGGGCTTTTCCAACTGCCGGCAGCCGCTACTAGTGACCTACTAACGATCGCAACGGCATCAGTGGCGAAGCTCCTTCGGAAACTGTGAGCCGTGAAACGCGGCAGGTTAGCTCTTGAGCAGGCCGTGTTGATCGTCTCGCGCCACGAGTTATACGTCCACACCCCACCGGAATTCGCGCGCCAAACGTGTCCGGCCACACCGACGCCAATTCGAGCGTCCAGACCCCGAACGCGAGCCCACTGGTTGAACGTTGAGATGTACACTTCCAACTCCGCGGTAACGGATGACGGGAGGGATAGTTCCTGAGGCACTCTGGAGCTTTTGACTCGGAGCACCATGCGCAGGGAACCGTCCGGAAGCCTATGGACGTCGTGGCCATCAAGTTTCAAGAGGCTCCCCACCCTAACGCCTCGGCGTGCCAAGAGTTGAAGGAAGGCAGAATTCCTGTGGCCTAACCAACCTTGCTCAGCGTTTGTTTCGGAGATCAGTCGAGCCGTCTCGACTTGCGAAGGCGTCGGCCCACCTCTACCACGAGGCCAACCGACTGGCAGACGGAATCCAGTCCCGACGGGCTCAGCGACGTTGCGTAGGGCGTTCGTTACGACCATCTCCGGATCGTTAATTCCTGCCTGGCTGAGTTCGACAGCCATCAGCCGAGTGAAGCAGCGAACTACGCTCCGCCTCTGTGCGGCAAGCCACGCTGATACCAGTCCGATGCCGGACCCGCGTTCCCCTGCAGCGAAGGTCTTGCCTAATACACATGGCTGCCTCAGAAGGTCCAAGACGCTTACTGGCTCTCCGTTGAGGATGGTTGCTAGCCGGAGAAAGTCGCTCAGTACCCACGAGTACCGGCGGGCCGTGGCGGATGACATTCGACGAGCTACCCTGTCCCTGAACACTAATTCCAGATCAGGGAGGCATGTCGGAGGAGAGCGTCGACCGAGTCTGGGTCGTATCGTCCTGGTAGGACGAAGACCTTGAAAGGCTGGATCCGGCAGTGTAAGCTGCACCGGCCTACTGCCGATCTTTGCATCGTAGTTTCCCTTCTCGACCGCCGATCTTTGCTTAGTCCCAGTCGTCGATGAGAGCCTGTAGCGACTGCACCCTTACGACGCCCGGGATCTCGGCAGGCAGCGCCTGCTCCGCGGGGACCCGCCCTTGACGCGAACCGTCCCGTGGTATCGGCCCTTCGACCGTGAAGTAATGCATCGGTACGTCGCCGATGTTCTTCACGCCGTGGAGCTGTCCTGCGACGGAGACGGCGACACTCCCGGGCTTTACAGGCACGCTCTTGTCCCCGCCTAGGAGGAATTCACCCTGGCCTTCGAGGAACACGATGATGCTTTGCGCGTCGACATGGGCATGAGCGTAGTGATGGAAGCCCACGCCGAGCGACGCGAGGTTAATCCTGTGGCATGCAAGTTCCATAGGCACCAGGCTTTTTATCTCATAGCCAGGAATGGTCTCATTCGGCACAGGCCCGAATCCACCCTTCGCTATCTCGTCCTTCAGGGTCATAACCCGAGTCATTGCTGAGTCAACCATGTTTTATCCTCCCTTTTCCTTACGCGTGCGTACGAGCGTTTCGCGAAACATAGCACACCTGTCATTCTGAGGACATCGCCAACGTAGCGGAGTCCAAGTCTGCGGCCATGGCGAATTGGCCAGGTTATTGGCTGCCACAGCACACGGTGGGCATCGTTCCTTCGCAGCACGGCTGGCGACTGATGTGCGCTACGATCATTCGAATGCACCCGATGTTGAGCTTCGCGAGCTGTCGGGAAAATATGAAGCCCAGCGCCTATCCGCCTGCAAAGCTACGTCTACCGTGAGGCCTTACCTACGTCGGTAAGCCTTTGCTACGCTGGGACCAATTTCTGCCGCTTATTAGCTCCGCCCAGCGACGATAGAAGCCGCGTTGGTTGTGTTCGCTTATCCTCGGCCCAAGCCATCCGGGAAACTCCTCGCTGGATTTCTCGTGACCCAGGGACATTTGGTAATTGAAGGTATACCCACGCGCTACGTGGCCGCGTGTGGAAGCCGTCACCTGGCTCCAGTTTTCACCATCTGCTTCTTCGGTTATACCGCCCGGGCTGAATGACCGGAGGCACTGAACGCGTGTAGTGTCCTTAACTTCCGGAGGCGCGGCCTTATCGACAATGACCCAGGACCACACCTCTATCTTGTCAGGTCCGCGCGGGTGCCACACGCGTATGGTGCTCGTGCCCCAGAGCGTCGAAAAGTTCGGGAAAACCGTCCCCGCAGAAGCGGCTAATCTGGCTCGCGCCGGCCCCAAGCGGCTCTCCATTTCCGGCAGGATATCTGCGAGATAGCTGCCTGGCGGGTCCTCGCGGCCGGGGTTCATCATCATACCGTGCCCATTACCGACGTTGGCCACGAAATCCTTGGGAGCGTTCTGACCGGGCTGAGCCTGCGGTCTGCCTCCCGGCGTTCTCGGCATCACCTTAGCCGACGAAGCGTGTGTAATGGGAAAGTGGTAAGAATCTCCGACGAAATTCTCGGAAGCAAGCTTCCAGTTGCCGGGGATGATCCACTTGTGCACCCCACCGATAATCTCTGCACCACCATCTCGACGGTCTACAAAGATATCGAGGTAATAGGCCATGTCGCCTAAGTATTCGAGAAGCGGCGGGGCTTGTGGGTCGAAGGTCCCGAAGATCAGGCCTTTGTAGGAATCGACCTGGGCCACGGGCACCAGGCCCCACTGCTCCATATCCAGCTCTTCGTAGTAGTACTCTTTATAGCCCGGCACGCCCACAAGCTTACCATCGTTGCCGTACGTCCAGCCGTGATAGGTGCAGGTGAAAGCCGCGGCGTTGCCTTGGTCGGCCCGGCAGACGCGCATGCCGCGGTGACGGCAGGTATTGAGAAAGGCGCCGATCTTGCCACGCGAGTCGCGCACTACCAACACCGGGTCTTCGCCAATGTAGGCCGAGACGAAGTCGCCTGGATTAGGTATCTGCGACTCGTGAGCGAGGTAGCACCAGCAACGCGCGAAGATATCCTCTAACTCTTGCTCGTAAATCTCTCGGTCAATGAAGAGATTACGTCCGATTTTACCCTTGTCTACATCCAAAAGATCGGTGACGCTCATAAGGATACTCTCCTTTTCCTCTGCTAGCTCGCAGGATTCCCGATGAAGGTGCGTGCCGACGAGGTACCTAGTAAACCTTACGCGGATCCTAGCCCGTAGCTTCGTTCCCGTTAAGCACCTCCCGCAGCAAATCTTAACCGCTTAGCCATGACTCAGCGTAACGGTGAGGCTCCGCAGTGTGATGCTTGTAGCCCCTGAGTTTGGAGGATAGAGCGCTCTCCCCGCTCTCGGTAACGATTGGCATAGCCACAGCGAGCTCGATATTGCGCCTCATCAGTTGCTGCATTGTGGCTTTGCGTCCCTCGGGATCGCCGACTGCCGCCGCTTGCTTGTCGGCGTCGAACTCTCGATCGCCTAACTGCTTGAAGAGTCCAGCTGCACGGCCGCTAGAATGGAAGAATGTCCGCGGAGGTACTGCTGGAGCTACCGGACATCGTGCACTATCGCCCAGGTGTCGAACGTTTGGCGGAAGCCGTGGGCGCACACCTGGAATACGAGGGGAGAGTTCTCAGAGTTATTCGGCTGCAGATTTTGGCTCAGTATTCCTTCCGTGATCCCTAAACGCCGGTTAGGCGGTTACAATAGAGATATGGATAGGATTAGGGTCACCTTCCCAGCCTAACGTCCTGAGAGCACGGTCAGTCTCGTCGATTCCGTAGGTATGGGTGCACAGGTTTTCCAGGGGATATGCCCCTGATTCAATAATGCGAATCGCCGACTTGACCGATCGTCGGTCGCGTCCGCCGCCGCTCTTTATCGTCTTGCCTGCTAACTTGTCCGGGTTGAAACTGGTAGTTGGCCGCCCCGCGCTGCCAATCTTCACAATAATCGCGTCGGTTCCGGCCAGGTCAAGACCCGTCTCGAAAGACTCCGGGGCTCCCGACGCCACATTAATTACTACGGAGGCCATCCTGCCACCCGTAATCTCGGTTACCTTGTCGACCAAGTTATCATCATCGGTGCACAGAGTGTAATCAGCGCCCAAGTCCTTGGCTATTGCCAAGCGTTCGGCGTCTCTGGAGAGGCCGATGACGATGATACAACCGGCACCGGCCTCTTTGGCCCCAATTACGCAACCGAGTCCGTGCTGCCCAGGGCCCTGGATCACCACTGTGCTTCCCACCTTCACCTCTCCCAACTCCTGGGTCCAACAGATACCATTGGAGATCGGGATAAACAAGGGCGCTATCTCCAATGAAACCGACGTCGACATTTTATGGACAATGGCGTGTGAGTCAAGAAAGACGTACTCGCCATAGCCTCCCCAAAGACCGGGGGAGACATCCAGGGCCGTTGCACCGTAGGTCGTAGCTCCTGACCTACCGCCTTTGGAGCGGCATTTAAAGTACCATCCTGCTCGACAGGCGTCACATGCACCACAGGGTAAAGGTTCTTCTAGTGTAACCCTGTCACCCACCTTCACACTCCAGGCCTTCGCCGCGTCCGAACCGATCTGCTCTATGCGACCGATCGTCTCGTGTCCGAGAATTAGAGGCAGCTTATATCGACCGAAAGCTCCACGCAAATACGGCGGCCAATCGGAACCGCAAACTCCGCAAACCTCTACCCGCAACAGTCCCTCATCAGAGCCGATCTCAGGTAAGGCAAACTCCTTGATTTCGATCTGCTTGGGGCCGACAAGCACCGCCGACTTAGTCTTGGTGGGCATAGCTAATCTTCCTCCGAGTCATCTTCAAATTATGAACTGAAGGCTGGCCAGGACCTCATTATTGGTTAAGAGGTCAACCTTCTTGAGAACGATCTTCCACGAACCATCCATCACGCGGAGGCGATGTTCACAATGGGCAGCGTAGACTCTCTGTTCGCCGCGCCGTAGGTGAAACAGGGTAAGGTTCGAGTATACCGTGATTTCATTTCCCGCTACCTCCCCCAACATGACGTTGGTGACCATGTGCCGGGTCTTGGAGGCGGGATCCGTCGTGTGTGCAAGTCCGCTCTGCAACCGCCATGCCCGTTCTCCAATCCGGGCCCAGTTATCCCAGATGATGGACGCTTCTAAACTTGTGTTGACAGTCTCGCGGTTGGATGGCACCCAGTAGATAGCGTCCTCGGTGAATAGACCGTGCCACTCCTCCAATTCGCCCTTATCGATGAGATGAGATTCATAGTAAAGAAACTGCTCAATCTCTTCTCGATTCCGGGGCGTATTTGCGATGGGTTGTTGCGTCGAAGTCATAATCGAACCTCCTGGCGATTACCGATCTTTAGCTAGGCCTTAGCCATTAGCTGCTTCCAATGTCGGTAAATACCACGTAGGGTGACCTCCGAACCTTGACGGACGTTGGGCGTCCACCGGATGCCGGTTTCCGGGTCTTCCACTTCATCCCGCAGGCCCCTGGCGTACAGCAACCACTCATTGCCAGTTGCGTAAGCTCCCTTTTGAACCCGCTCGAACTGCTCCCAATCGTCCGGGGCGCCGAAGCCCGCAGAACCGTAAAAGTCTTCTTGCTTGCGCATGCGTTGAGCATTCATTACGTCAGGTACGTCTTTAAGGGTTACGGGGTGCACCCACAGGTCCGTACGATTGTGCGCTCTGGGGATTATATGGCGAATCTGCACGTCAATGATCACAAGGTTAGGGAAAATAGCCGTAGGCGGAAATACCTGGGTCAGGTTTTTCAGCCTTTCGGCGTACGCGGCTGGATCAAAATTAAAGTCGCTGGCGCAATGGCCGTTGCCGAGGGCCAGGGCCCCGCGACTGTTGAAGGCCCTTCTCTCGCCTCGGGCAGCTGTTACCGCCTCTCCTCCCGGGCGACGGCGCCGGACCTCCAAAATGCTGTGGTGCGTCGTATCGAAATGATAGCCGTCGTTGGGGTTCTCCAATTGGAACTTCCAGTTGCCCTCATAGGCGGATTTATGGATCACATCGCTCCGCACCAAGATGCCCTGAGGACTTATGTTCGTGAATAAGTCCAGCCATTGACGAGCGTTGCCAAGGTGCTCCTCGAGGCTCGGGCCCGTAGGACTGAGGCTGGCGAAGATGAAGCCGGCGTAATTGGCTACGCGCGGAACGGGTATCAATCCCCATTCTCGTTGATCGAAATCCTCATCGTAGCCCTCTTTATCCGGCACGCTTACATTTTCGCCACGGTTGTTGTAAACCCAGCCATGATAGCCGCAGCGGAAAAAGTTTGCGTTGCCTGATTCTTGCTGGCATACGGCTGCTCCTCGATGCCTACAGCTGTTGTACAGCACGTGAACTTCGCCATCGTCTGAGTGGCGAGTGACGATTACCGGCTGACGGCCGATGTACGTAGTCTTGTAGTCACCGCCGTGAGCGACCTCTGTTTCATACGCTACATATACCCACTCTCGCTCGAAAATCCTCTCCATCTCCGCGTCGAATACGTCTGGATCTCGAAAAAGCCTCTTGTGGACGCGGAACAGCTTTCCCTCTGAACCATCCTCAATGAGATCTGAAAAGGCTATTTTGGAATCGGCTATCATTTCTCCTCCTCGCAACGACACCATTACAAAGCCTGTCACATGCTGAAGCTTCGGCCATCAGCGCGTCAATCGTTACTGGATGTTAATGGGCTAAGCGTCCAACCATACAGACTCAAATTGGAGGCCCAGAATCATACTGTCCTCCTTGATGAGATTACGAACTACTGGCTGGATCGCTCCTAGCGAGTACGTTCTGACGCCAAGAGTCGATGAAGCATGATTTTCGATCATAAACCTTAAGGTAGCCTTCACTAGGGCTCGCCGCTCCTCAACCTCCATTATTCCGCGTTGCCGATCTATCATCGAGTCCAACTGCGCGTTGGCATAGCCGGAGAAGGCGCGGGAGCCCTTGCTATGATAGAGCTGGGTGAGCCAGGCATCAGGCTCTATGATGCCCGCCGAGTTGTCGGTATGAATTATGGTAAACTCCCGCGACTGCCTCACCCTGTCGCTGCCCACTTGGTCCACTATCTCGAACTGAGTCTGCACTACACCCTGGGAAATCTGCCGCCACTGGGCCTGAATCAGGGTGGCAGCATCTACAGTCCTGTCTTTAACGTGCATTTTAAATTCGAGGCGGCTCTGCTGGTTGAAGCCCGCTGCGTCTAGGAGCTGGAGACCCTCTCTTATCGCCTCGGTTCGCGGTTGCTTCCAAAATGGAAGCTTGCCATACTCCTCATGGGTCAAATCCCAAGCCTCTAGGGCGCTACAGAAGAAAGAGCCGTAGAGTGCCTTCTCACTT
Organism: Dehalococcoidia bacterium; assembly: GCA_009377715.1. Taxonomy (GTDB): domain Bacteria; phylum Chloroflexota; class Dehalococcoidia; order SM23-28-2; family WHTN01; genus WHTN01. The sequence continues at coordinate 19,549 of WHTN01000027.1, forward strand.
CCACCTACTTGAATGGCCTCATCGCGGTCGCGCAGGAGGTTAAGGGCTCGTGTAATACGCGGATCATCAAACGGCTTCACTAGTGTATTAGGCTCGATTATTTGCATGGCGTCGCTAGCGAGCCAATTCGGAGTGAAGCCTGGTCCTTGCTGTTGGAGGTAGCTTTTCTGCTCTTCCGCGGGAACAGCGTGAGAGTGAAATTCCCCAGCCACGAAAGCTGCCCAGGCCGCCGAGTCGTCGAGAAAGAAATGTGTTGCCATGCCGCTGAGGTAAGGTAGTCCGGTCTTCCAGTAGGCGCGGTTCGCCTCATATTCCCCGCCAATGTTTTCCTCTGCTTTTGTGATAATAAGAGGGCCGGTACCTACTGCATGCTCAGCAGTGAGGAGACGGTCGAACTTCTCGACCACCTCCGGTGCCAGGAAGGCGGTCGGCTCGCCGGAGAATTTGGCCAGTGTGCTCGAATCGGGGAACTTGGTCGTAACCTTGATGGTTGTCTTGCTGGGGGCCTCGATCTTCTCGATGGCGTCGAAGAGAGTCTTGTTAATGAAACGGGGCTCGTTCGTTCGAATTCGTTGGTAGTTGAAGATCACGTCCTCCACTGTCAACTCGCGGCCATCAACCGGTGGCTTATTCTGCCACTTGACTCCAGGTGATAGGGCGAAGACGTATTCTGTCGGCGATGGTTGTTCCCACGATTGGGCAATTAGCGGCTTAGGTTCATAGGTACCGTAGTCGTAGGCCAGTAGGGACTGGTAGAAAAGCGCGGAGGTCTTTGATTGAGTGCGGGACAGCGTATGGGGATCGAATCCCACCCCTCGTGCTTCCCATGAGCTACGATGCTTGTAGATGCCACCTCTTTTTGGCTCCTGTGCCACTGGCGCAACGGAGGTGCCAGTCGGTTGCCCTCCCTCGTCGCAGCCTAATACAGCAGCCGCTCCGAGGCCCGCAGCCCCAAGCGCTGCTCCTTGCAGCATCCGACGGCGGCTCAGCCGCCTTCGCTGTAATTGCTGCCAATAGTTCATCCCGCCCGTCATCACTACTTACCTTCCCTTGTCTAACGAGATTTGTAGAGCGATCGTGCACTACATAGATTTATGTATATGACTTTTCCAATTGATCAGGCGTCGGCTATCGGGGAGCAAAGCTCGGGGAGCCGCTGGGATATGGGCCTTCTATGGTCAGGATTCGCATCACCTGATTGCCCCTGTTTCGGAACCCATGAACCTGTTTAGGATAGGCGTGGAGTAGGTCTCCAGCTTTGACCGGCTGACTCCTGTCGCCGTCCATAAGGAACTCGCCTTCGCCTTCCAGCACGACAATGACGGTCTCGGCGCTATCATGGGTATGTCGAGACTTTTCGGTGCCAGGCTGCAGCGGACGATTTGTATCAGATGTAGCGTCCGATCATCGCGAGGGACTAAGAGCTTTCGGTCGTAGCCCGCGATACCCTCCCCTGGTACCGGACCGAAGCCTCCCTTTGCGATCTCTTCCTGCAGGTTCTTGACCTGGCCTTCCATTATCATATCAGCCATCTTCTTCCTCCTCGCCTTACTACGTCTGCCATCTTTCCCTCCTTAGATGAATTGGGCCTCGTGTCCGGGCTTTCCGTCACACCTCACGCAAGTTCTAACTGGCGTTCCCCTTATCGATCTGGTGCAACACTCGCCCGCCACTGTTTAGACTCCTCAAGATTACCCCTAAACCAAATCGTCAAAAAAACTAAATCCTAACAGGTTAGGCGCATTCTTGAGCTCTTCTAGTTGAAACGCTAAGGCGCCGTCCGAGCGCGCGCATACGAAAAATGCCACCAGTCAGGGAAGCTTCGATGCAGCCGGCGACTGACTAGGCAGTAGCTGAACGCCGGCCATAAGCTCGAGCACTCGCTGGGGGCTACCTGACTCTAAAACCTCGGCACGTTTGTATACGTCGCAGGCGATAGTCCCTAGGGTGGCTGGAACCTTTAACTGCCTGGCCAACTCGCAAGCCAGATCGAGGTCCTTCGCGATGATACCGGAACTTCCTCCCCGCGCGGCCATAGACTCGCGGTCGATCAGCGAGCGCGCAAACGTTTCAAAACCTCGACTTGCGGCGCTCACAGGAATGATCTCTGCCAGGATCTCGAGGTCGACGCCTGCTTTCGCGGCGAGGAGCATTCCTTCCAGGGTTGCTGTTCGGCTAGTGTAGCCTATATATTGGGTCACTAATTTGGCTACCATACCCTTGCCGCTCTCGCCTACGTGGAACACGTGCTTCGCCATGCATTCCAGCAACGGCCGGTACTTAGCATGGGTTTCCGTATCACCACCTACCATGATGGTCATTTCCGGGTACCGGCCACTTACCGGAGCGTCTAGCACCTCCGCACCGCGCTGGCGGCAGGCTTGAGCTATTTTTAGGAAGCTGGATGGAGAGTTGGTGGTAGTGTCAATGTAGCATGTTGATGGCGTGATCCCCGATAGTATGCCATTGTCTGAAGCGAGCACCACTTCCTCCACCTCTCGTGGCCCTGGCAGCGACGTAAAGATCACTTCACTGGCTTCCGCAACCTGGCGTGGGTTCTTGGCCCAGTGGGCCCCGGCCTCCAGTAGGTTCACCGCAGCCTCGCGGTGAAGGTCGAAGACCGTGAGCTGATGGCCGCCCGCTATTATACGGCTACACATCATGTTGCCCATTGTGCCGGTGCCGATAAAACCTATCCGCATCTAATGTTTCCTTACTACGCCGTATTAGAATCCCAATTGTCAAAATCCTCTGACGGTTGGGGACCACGTTTTCTCATTTACTATAACAGGAACCACAGGCTTCCTATGTCTTCGTCCATGTTGACCAACGTAACTTTCTTGTAGGCCACCTTGAGGGACCCATTCTCTCGTCGAAGCTTGTGGGTCGTTTTGCCTACCCAAGTGTTCTGGCGGTGCATTCGTAGCTCAGAGAGATTGAACTTGGAGTAGACGACTATATCGTCGTTGTCTCCTTCCTGGATTTCGATGTTGGAGATCAAGCGGCAAAGACGCGATGGCGGGTCCTGTGCCCAGCAAGCCCCGCTCTTCATGCGAGCAGTTCGATAACCAATGTGTTTGCGGTCGTCGTAAATATGGGATACTTGGTGCTGGGGATCGGTGTCATCCCCACCGCAGGGCACCCAGTAAAGCGCATCGTCTGTCCATAATGCCTCCCACTCGTCGTAATGATGTTCATCCATTAGCCGAGCCTCTCGATAGAGGAAGGATTCGATCTCTTGTCTTTCTAGAGCCATTTACCTTTACCTTCCTTCGGGTTTGTTAAATAAAGCGAACTCGTTATCAGCGGATAGGCAAGGTTACTTAGCTAAAGCGCTGACATGACCGATTTGTAGTGTTGCCAAATGGCCCTCTGCGGAAGCTCGGACCCGCGCACCCGCCCGGTCCGGACCGGCACTCCAAAGTCGTCCTCAAGCACCTTATCATCGTTGAAGCCGCGCCTTAGAAGCAACCATTCGTTCACTCGCTGTTCCATTCCCAACTGGTTACGTTCGAACATCTCCCAATCATCGGGGCCCGTCCGACCACCTGGGCCCTGGCCGAACTCATGGGACCGCAGCCGCATAATATTAATATCTTCCGGCGCGCCCTTAAGCATGACGGGATAGAAGTGAATTTGGGTCTCGTTTGCACTTACTGGCTGTAGCACGCGGATGGCCTCCCAGATAAGCATGAGGTTGGGGAAGACCATCATGTGGGGAGGGCCCGCGTTGACGATGCGCTCTGCTTCCTCCATGCTGCCTACACGCTTCGCTATTCCCTTCATAACCCTGGGATCGGTGGTACCCGCGGCGCCGGTGGGGCCCCGTTGGTCAACCCTTCCGCCGGCGACGGCGGAATAGTCATTTCGCCTCTGTGCCAGGATTCCTAAGGTCGTGTGACCATGGCCATAATCGCCTGTCGAGCCGTACTCTTGGGGGACTTGCCGGTCAACCCTGGCCCTGCTTTCATAGACCCTAGACATCATATGGACGAAGGGGACGTGATAACCATCGACCAGGTTTTCCAACTGGTATTTCCAGTTCCCCCTGTAGTGAATCTTCTGCCTACCGGCCGTCAGCAAGACCTCTCCATCGGGCGCTAGGTCACAGACTCGGTCGATATAGTTTTTGGCATCGCCCAAATAATCGTAGAAATCCTCGCCCGTAGGGCTAAGGCTGCCAAAGATGAAGCCTCGATGGATGCCCACCCGCGGCACGTTGATCAACCCATACTCCTCTTTGCGGAAGCCCTCATCATAGCCATCCTCATAGGTCACTCCCACCAAGTCCCCTTTGTTGGAATAACTCCAGCCATGGTAGGCACAGCGGAAGAACATCGAGTTACCCTTCTCAGCTTGGCAGACGGTGTTGGCACGATGGCGGCAGCGGTTCATCAGCAAATGCACCCGGCCATCTTGGTCACGACACATAATCACCGACTGCAGCCCTATGTTGCGTAGCACATAGTCGCCTGGCTCCTTGATCTCGCTCTCGTGCCCCACGTAAACCCAGCCTCGATGCCAGATCTTCTCCATCTCCTCTTGGAAGATGTCTGGGTCGCAGTACAGGCGACCGTGCACCCGATCTTCCTGGATAAGCTCGTCGTAATCGATCCCTGACCTAGTAATCGCCATGATGACTCCTCCTTCGACTCATAAACGTGTCTGGCTTGACTGCCATTATCGATGTTGAGTTTAACGGCTTCTTAAATTTTGCAAAGGCACCAGTTAAGATTCTAACCATAACCATTCACATTGGCGTCCCGCAAAAATCGTGCTCTCAGGTATGTGATCTCGAACGGTGGGTTTCACCGCCAAAAGCCCACCAACGGCGCTGGCCGGGGAGACGGTAGCGACGTGGTCAGCGGCGTAGTCCACGATCTGTTTGACGAAGGCCTTTCGCTCTTCGGTGTTGAACATCACGCGCTGTTTGTCGATCATTTCATCCAGTTTAGGATCGCTGAAGCCGCCGAAATTGCGGGAGCCTCCGGTTCGGTAAAGCTCCGAGAGCCAGGCATCAGGCTCTGTCTGGCTGACGACCTGGCCGTGGAAAATCGCCTCAAAGGCCTTCTGGGATCGTACCTTGGTGGCAGTGGCTCGATCGACCTGTTTTAGTTGCGTGTCTACTACGCCCTGTCCCAGTCGCCTCCACTGACCGTCGAGAAGTTCCGCATCGTCGATAAATCCTTCCTGGACGGTGAGTTCAAAACGCAGAGGGTTATCCTTAGTGAACCCGGCGGCGCTCAGTAGTTCAAGGGCCTCTCTGGCGGCATCGTCCTTGGGCTGCTTCCAGAAGACCTTTTTCTCATACTCCGCCTCGGCTATATCCCACTGCTCGAGCGCGGCAGGGAACACTGAAGCATATCGACCGACCTCCCCGGTTAGTTTTTCATCCCGGCGTCGCCATTCGTTGTGATCGATCAACAGGCGCAACGCTCTCCAGACGCGAGCATCATCCAGAGGCTTTCTCTGAACGTTTATTTCGGCAGGTGAGATGGTGGTGCTTTTGAAGCGGTCTGGCACGAAGCCGGACCCTCTGCGGGCGATGTAGTCTTTCTGGTGCTCAACCGGGAGGCCGGATATATCCAACTGGCCACCGATCCAGGCCGCATAGGCATGCTGTTGCTCGTTGAAATAGGCGGTCCGCAGGCCGTCCAGATATGGTAGCCCGGGCTTCCAATAATTCGGGTTGCGCTCGAACTCGGCGCTAACTCGCTCTTCACGCGCCGTGATCATGAAAGGGCCGGTGCCTACCGCTTCCTGAGGATCGAGGAACTTGTCGGCCTTCTCAACGGTCTCAGGGTTAAGGATCATAATCGGGTCGCCTGAGAACTTGCTGAGGACGGTTACGTTAGGCTCCTTCGCCGTTATCTTGATGCTAGAACTGGACACAGCTTCCATCTTGGCTACGGCCTCCAGCGCAGACCGGCTGACGAACTGAGGCTCGTCCGAGGAAACGCGCTTTAGACTGTAAAGCACATCATCAATTGTTAGCTCACGTCCGTTAGCTGGGGGCTTGTTTTGCCACTTGACTCCAGGTTGGAGGGTGAAGATGTACTCGGTTTGAGAAGGCTGCTCCCATTTCTGCGCCAGCTCTGCGATCGGTTCGTAGGTACGGAGGTCGAAGGCAAGTAGCCCTTGGTAGATCGCTCGCAAAGTGTTCGCTGTGATGGCTGAGACGATATGAGGATCCAGTTGGTACTGCATCTCATGACGGCCTTCTCGCCGAAGGATACCGCCCCTTCTGGGCTGCGCTACCGCAGACTCCGTGGCCGTTGTCGTCGGTTGCCCTCCCTCGCCGCAGCCGATGA
>WHTN01000027.1:25869-26711 GCA_009377715.1 Dehalococcoidia bacterium
GCAGCGGCGGCTAGGCCGGCACTTCCTAGGGCTGCCCCTTTAAGCATACGGCGACGGCTTAACCGCCTTTGCTGTAATTGCTGCCAGTAGCCCTTTCCTTGTTCCATAGGGTAACACACCTCCATGGTGCTCTAGCGTTCACGACTCCAACAGGTTAGACACCACCTAAAGGGGAGCGCCATGGCATAGGCCCTCCAGCCAGCAAGTCCTGTTGACACTCTCACGGCAGCCCGCTTTTTCCTAGTTCGTGTCCCCTTGGGATTGGCTAGCTCATGTGAGATCCTGCGTGAGGGGCCGAAGCGTCTATCAGTGGCAGTGGCCCTTCGATAGCCAGGAAGTTGATCATCTCAGTACCTGTGTTACGAAAGCCGTGCACTTCGTTCGCCATGGCAATGCAAATGTCACCAGGCTTCACGGGTTGCGTCTTGTCCCACTCCGAGAAATACTCAGCCTCGCCCTCAAGGAAGACAAGAACGTTCTCAGCCTCATGCGTGTGGACTTTCTTGTGACCAGGTTCTATTTGCGCCAACTGGATCATGTGCCGGCAGAGATGTCGGGACAAAAACCTCTTGATGGCGTAGCCCGGCAACGTTTCGGTATCCCAGGGCACGAAGCCACCCTTGTCTATCTCTTCCTTGAGCGTCCACACCCTACGCATCGTCGCCAACTCCTCGGACACGGGAAGGTTGGCACCCGGCTCGACGAGCGCTAGGCCTTCTTTCGGCAGAGGGCCTTCCACGCAAAGGTAGCGCAATGGCTGGTCGGCTGTATTCTGGGTGCCATGAATCTGGCCCGCAACGGCGATGGCTATGTCCCCCGCCTTCACAGGATGACTCGTCTCT
>WHTN01000028.1 GCA_009377715.1 Dehalococcoidia bacterium
CCAACGCGCGCCTGGCGGCGTTAAGCTACATCACCGAGCACTTGGACGGGCGTCCGGGGCAGACGGTGGAGCATCGCGGCAGCATGGGCATAACGATGGTGTTGCATCCTGACGAGGACGTGCCGTAGTGCCCTGCGGAGGTAACCACTTATGGCCGGTAGCGCGGGCGTTGTTTCAATCATCACTGAGGCACTTTCCGGAAATTCCTACGCTGGCCCCGCTGGTCATAACCACTTGCTAACATTTTGCTAACAAACTCGTTAGCAAGTCCCGTCACTAGGCGGCACAAGATGACATTACAAGTGCCCATTTTAGATACGAAATGGCACGTCAGAACATTAGCCGACGCCAGAGATCATGTAGCGCAGGGATTTCCTAAACCGCAGGTCGGGGGTTCGAGTCCCTCCTGGGGCACCAGGTCTTAGATACGAAAAGGCCCTCTCATGAGGGCCTTTCTGTTTATCTGGCTTAGCAGTTGCTAACAATTTGCTAACGGTTCTCCGAAACGCGCCGCCCGATGAGGCCATCTAACGACGCTATCGCGGGACACATCGGTCTTTAAAATAATCAAACCGCTCGTCATAGGTGCAGTCGCTGAAGCTCGGCGCTTTGGGAACACAGCGATCACGTGTGTAGTCATATTCCTCTTGACTTGGGCAGGAGCTCGGTCTTGGGACGCACCGGTCATCGAGATAGTCATACCGTTCCCCATAGCTGCAGTCGGCCGGGCCTGGAGTAGCGGTTACGCACCTATCTCGTAGGTAATCGAAGGTTTCACCGGATGTACAGGACAAGCTTGTCTGTACGCAGCGGCTCTTTAAGGTATCGTAGCGCTCCCCATACCCGCACTGCGGCTGAGTTTGGGGCTGAACAGGACGGACGGTGGGCTGTGCCGGGTTGCTTGTCCTGTCGGTAGGAGCCTGCACTGGCACGGTGATAGCCCTCGGCGTCGGCGAAGCTATCACTGATGAAATCGGTGTACTCTGATTAAGTTGCCGCTGGATTGCGTCTACATCGGATCGTAGGCTCTGCGAATCTCTATCGAAGAGCACATATCCCTGAGAGACAGCGATCCCAACGACGACTCCTATAACGCCGAGCGATAGCGCCAACCCTAAGATAGCGCCGTAAATAGTTTGCCTCACGTTGTCTCTCCTTTTACCTAGACTCTATCGCCTGGGCTGAAGCGCTTATGTGCATCCAGCGCTCTCTTGTTTTCGTGCGTCCTTGAATAGTGCCGCCCGATGAGGCCATCTAACGACGCTATCGCTTCTGCCTGGAGGTTTGGCAACACGTGGCTATACACGTCCAAAGTCGTTGTGATGGAGGCGTGACCCAAGCGCTCTTGCACAATCTTGGGATGGGCGCCGCCTTTCAGCATCAGCGTGGCGTGTCCGTGCCGGAGATCGTGGAAGCGGAGCTTAGGCTGGCCCACGGCTTTCGTTATGCCACGGAACGTTCGACGAAGGTTGGCCGGATCTATTGGCTCGCCGAGCGGTGTAGCGAATACCAGATCGTTATCGACGTACGCCGGGCCAGCCAGTAATCTACCCTCCAGTTGTTTGCGGCGGTGTTGCCTGAGCGCTTCCACGGTGCCGGCCGTGAGCGCTACCGGCCGTTCGCTTCGGTGCGTCTTTGGTTGCCTGAAGATGAAGCCTCGCTGCGGTAGCCATTGGCATGTTTGGCGGACGGAAAGCACTCCGGCCTCCAGGTCTACATCCTGCCAACGGAGGCCTAGAAGCTCGCCCATGCGCAGGCCTGCCATAATAGCCAGCTCAACTACTGTGCCGTAGGGGGTGTGGGCAGCGGCCTCTATTAGCGCCTCTGCTTGCTCCGGCGCCATAGCCGGCACCTGGTATCTTTGAGCACGCGGCGCCTCCACCAGGTCGGCAGGGTTGTTGACGATCAGCTGCCATTTGAGAGCGTGCTGCAGAGCTTCCCGCAGCACGCGGTGGCTGTGAAGGACGGTGCGGCCGGATAACCCCTTAGCGAATAGGGTGGAATAGCAGGACTGAACCATTATTGGCCGAAGCTTGGCTAGGGCTAGGTGGCCAAGGTGCGGCACGAGTTGCTTTTGAATCAGTTGCTTGTAGCGGAGGAGGGTCGAGGGCGCAACGTTTGGCTCGGCGTAGGCAGTCAGCCAGTGTTCCAAGAACTGAGCGACGGTCATGCGCCCTGGCGGGGCATCGATGCCCTGGTCACGCTGATGGAGGAGTTCAACACGTTCAATAGCGGAGGCCACTGCGATCGTATCCAAAAACGATTCACGCCTGAATGAGGCATATGCGCGCTTCCGAGAGCGTCAAGCAGACATCATCTGAAGCCAGCCATCGTAAAAGCCGCGTTGCTGGTTCTCGTTTACGCGTGGCCCTATTATACCCGGGATGTCTTCATCACGGCGTTCGTGACCTACGCCCATCGAATAGTTAAAGTCGTGTAACCTCGCGACTCGGCCACGACTCGAGGCAGTGCACATGTTCCAGTTTTCGCCGTCATCCTGTTCCAAAATACCTGCCATGCAGAAGGTACGGAGCGAATTCAGGCGCAACTCCTCTTTAACTTCCTCTGGAGCGTCGTTATCAACGCAACACCATGACCAGACTTCCGTTCGTTCCGGGCCGCGCGGATGCCAGACCCTAATGCTAGAAGCCGTGAGCAGAAACGAAAAGTTGGGGAACACGGTTGCGGCACCGTTTGTAAGCGCAATTTTTGACGTTAGGGGGCCCAAACGTGCAGCGGTCTCCGGCCAAGTGGACGCGTAGTAATCGCGGACCGCCGGGTTTCCCGATGCTGGAACTCCTGGGCCCACAGATAGCGTAACAGCGTGTCCGTTGCCAGCATAAACGCCAATCCTGTCGTCCCCGGAAAGTACTCCCGCCTGGGGATTCCCCTGGACTTTTAGGGCCGAGATATGAGTCGTGTTCAGATGGTATCCATCTCCACTGAAGTTATCGGCGGCGAACTTCCAATTACAAGGCATAATCCATTTATGCACGCCGCCGATAACTTCTACGCCGCCTTCACGCCGGTCGAACATGTAGTCCATGTAGTACTTCATGTCGCCCAGAGCGTCCGGTAACGGCACGGCGTTCGCGTCGAACGTTCCGAAAATGAGACCCTTGTAAGAGTCGACCTGCGCCACCGGCACCAGGCCCCACTGCTCCATGTCTAACTCTTCGTAGTAGTACTCTTTGTAGCCCGGCACACCGACCAGCTTGCCGTCGTTGCCGTACGTCCAGCCGTGGTACGTGCAGGTGAAAGCGGCCGCGTTGCCCGCGTCTGCCCGGCAGACGCGCATGCCGCGGTGACGACAGGTGTTCAGGAACGCGCCGATCTTGCCCCGCGAGTCCCGCACCACGAGCACCGGGTCTTCGCCCATGTACGCAGCCACGAAATCACCGGGGTTCGGGATCTGCGATTCGTGAGCCAGGAAAAGCCAGCAGCGGGCGAAGATCTTTTCCAGCTCGTGCTCGTAGACCTCACGGTCAACATAGATGCTCCGGCTTATTCGGCCCGTTAGCGGATCTACAAGTTCAGCAGCTGCTACCATGCTGTTTCCTCCTATGCCTTGAGCCATGATTCGGCGAACCGGTTCGGTTCGCTGTTGTGGTGCTTGTAGCCTTGTAACTTGGCGGCCAGAGCGATTTCGCCGTTGGGGGTAGGTAGAGCGTTGTAGACGGCATCGTCCACTATCCTCCTCATGATCTGTTGAAGAAGGCCCTTCCTTCTTTCCGGCTCGTTTAGAATTACCGACTGCTCTTCGATCATACGGTCAAGTTCCTTATCTCCCAGCTGCTTAAAGTAGCCGGCGTCGGTCCCTGAACTGTGAAACCAGGTGAAGAGAGTGCCGTTCGTTCCGCCGCCACTGGGACGCGTGTTGCAGACGCAAACGGCTGGCACGGCATTCGCCCAGCCGCGCTCGGTCACCTCCACCTTATCTACCTGGCGCACGCCGCTTATTTCAAGCCCTGCTTCCTTGAAGTTGCTGACGATAATATCGCCGGCGGCGCTGAAGTCCGCGGTCGGTATCCCGAGGTCCATCTCGGGCTTCCAACTGCTGATATCCACCCCAGCCGCCGAAAGCAGCTGTTTGGCCCCTTGAACGTCTCGCGCAAAGACGCTGTTCCTTTCCGCCTCCGGAAGATGCCAGTCGAAGGAGGGGACGAAGACGCCGACCTGCAACCAGCCGCTGCCGAACATAGCATCTCTGATGATCGCCTCGCGGTCGACCAGCTTGGACACGGCCTGGCGCGCCCGTTTGTCCGTGAGCGGTGCCTGTACCGCCGACAACAACATAGCCCGGTGGCTTGCCGCCTGCAGCAGCTTGGCGTCCTGGACCTGCAAGTCTGGCACGCTTTGCCTGAGCAGCCTTGTGAGCTGGCCGTTAGTGCCGATGTTTAACGCCTGGCCGGTCCGGAACGCCGCCTGCGCCGTGCTCGCGTCGAGGATGATAATGCGCTCGTAGGTCTCCGCGTACGGCTGGCCCTGGCGCAGATAAGAGGGGTTTCGCTTCATCGTGAGCGTCTGCTCCGGCGTCCACTGATCCAATATCCACGGCCCCGTCCCTATCGTCGGGCCGTTTTTCAGATCGCCGTTTACCGCCACGGCTTCCGGCGCGACTACCTTTGAACGCAGGTCGGCAGGACCGTAGATGAAGTCGGCGTCGGGCTTCGTCAGGGTCAGTCGCACGGTGTAATCATCTACGGCTTCCACCTTGTCTAGGGCTGCGATAACGCCTCTATTCACCTTCTCATCGATCTGCCGCTGTAAGCTGAAGGCGACGTCGGCGGCGACCAACTCGCGGCCGCTAACCGGAGGAATGTCATGGAATTTGACTCCCTTTCGGAGCTTGAATACATAAGTTTGCGGGTCAGGCACCTCGAAACTCTCAGCAAGCTCGCCAGCAAACCCGATGGCCTCGGGATATTTACTCAGGTCAACCGTCATTAGCCGGCTGTAAGCCATCGCCGGCCCCGTATCGTGTAGTGCGGCAAACGACTGCTGTTGAGGATCGATGTGAGGCGCGTCCGAACTGTCGTAGAGGATCGTTAGTTTGCCACCGCGTTGAGGCTGGCCGATTGTCGCGCCGCCTGAGGGCGCCTGGGAGGACGCCGGCTCGGTCTCTTCGTCGCTGCAGCCAACCACGGCCGCCGCCGAAAGCCCTATAGCCGCGAGAGCGCTTCCTTTGAGCAGTCGTCTTCGACCTATACGCTTGCGCCAAAGTCCCTGCCAGTAGCTATTCTCTTCCACAAAAAGCCTCCTGTTAATCCATGCTTCGTAGGGGCGCTACAAGATGCGTAAACTATACTAGTCTACAGGCCTTTCCGCAATGCTTTTCCATAATGCTTGGCCAGAATTTCGGTAAGAACTCATTGACAAAGGTGTGCCTGTTCCTTACAGTTTGCCTCGAGCGAAAGAAAAGAAGGCTAGAGGGAGAAGCGATTATGTTAGGACATTGGGATCTAAAAGGACTCATGAGCATACTTCCGACTCCCCTCAAGCCGGGAGGGGAGCGAATGGACGCCGTAGACACCGCGGACCTCGATGAAACCGAACGCGTGGTAGGCCAGCTCATCAACGACGGCGTCGGTGGCATCTGGGCCCTCGGCACGATGGGCGAGTGCGCGACAACGTCGCAGGCTGACTACGAGAAGTTCGTCGATTGCGTGCTTTCGACGGCCAGAAAGCGCGTGCCGATGATCATCGGCACCACCGCTCTTGGAGCGCACGAGATCGCTTGCCGGATTCGGTTCATCCGCGATCTTGGCGCGGACGGCACCCTGCTGAGCATGCCCATGTGGCAACCTCTTACGACGGAAGGCGCCGTCAAATACTATGCCGAAGTGTCGGAGACCTTCCCCGACTTTCCGCTTATGATCTACGCCAACTCGCGGGCGTTTAGGCATCCGTTCGATGTGGACTTTTTCGAAGCCGTCTCAAAGAAGGCGCCAACCGTAATGTCCGCGAAGGGCGGCGCTACCGGGAACACCTTGGAACGCGCTCTCGAAGTGACGGGCAGACGCATTAACTTTATCCCCAACGAGGGAGGCGCGTACGCCTTAGCCCAGGTGTCTCGCGAGACAACCACAACGGCTTGGGCCCCCACCATGGGCCCTCACCCGGGCATCGCACTGATGAACGCTATCGAGGCAGGCGACATGACTAGGGCAAAGGAGGTCTCCGACGAGATCCACTGGGCTGGCGAGCCTATCAGGCCTTTCACATCTTCGGTGGAGGTTTTCGCTCAATTCAACATCCAGATCGAGAAAGTCCGCATGAATGCGTCCGGGTATGTCAAGGCGGGGGCGATGAGGCCGCCATATAACTACATGCCCAAAGACATGGAGGAGGCGGCAATGGAAAACGGACGGCGTCACGCTGAGCTGGAGAAGAAATACGCGGCGATCATGGCGCCGGCCATGGGTGGAGGTGAGGCGTAATGACGCAGGAGACGATGCCAGAAAGGCTCTCCCCGGAGACCTGGGCACAGGCGTGGTAGATGCTGCCGATTACCAGTTGTTCTCTCCGGAACAAGGCAAGGTAGTAGGAGTCTATAACGACCAAGACATCGGGCTTACGATGTGGAACCTTGAGCCAGGGCAGGAGAACTCCGCTCACTCGCATCCTGACTTTGGACAGATCCTGATCGTAATGCGAGGCAGCGGCGAGGCCCTCCGGGGCGAGGATCTACCTCCGGTGCCTATTAAGGCCAGTATGTTCTTTATCGCGCCGCGCGGTGCGCCGCACGGGATAAGGAACACTGGTACTGAGAGGCTCTCTTACGTAACTGCTTCCAACAGGACGGGAACAGGTTACACGCGGGAGCCTATCGGCGAGCAAAAGGTGAACCTCGATAGTCAGCAGTTTCATCGCTGAGTATCAACGATCCCCAGTTAACCTAGGGTTTCTGTTCGTTTGCCAGAGGTTCAGGCCAGCAGGCAAGACCTCGCTGGCTAGGCTCAAGCCGCAGGTTAATCAGTTCATCTATGAGCAGACCATTGGCAAGGATGACTACTGAAGCTACTGCTCGCATCTGGCGCCCGCAGCCTACGCTCCAGCGCCTCGCGCAGCGATGGACGGCCTTTGCCGACGGCTAACTTGTTGCCTTTTTGAAACGGCATGTTATTGTTCTACAAAAAAACATCAATATGCATGTACCCTCGCGCCTATTATACCAGATACCCCGCATACCCCGTATCCCATAGCGAGAACGGCCGTTCTACGGCCCTGTAGAGGCTCCTGCGCAGCCGGTGTGTCCTACACATGGCGTCCCCGGGCCGAGTCGGGGCGGCGGCTATTACTGCCTGACGACCTTAATGAGTCCAGGATTCGCACCCATGAAGAGGGCTATGGTCCTGCAGGCTTCATCTCGACCGATGACCTCGAGATATTCGCGCGGTTACAGGAGGGCTTGAAGGCAACCAAATCGACGCCCTGGGTATTAATCTCTAGGGGCCTTGATGAAGAAATTGAAGACGAGCCAGGGATTAGATCAGTCCCTTCTGATATCCGCCCTGAGGTTACTCAGCGAGCAATTCATCGGCAATGGAAACGCCTTATGGAAGTTGATTAGGGCTTACTCTAGTAATAGCGTTAATAATGCAGTTGGTATAAAAACTGTCAGTCGCTTGGGGTCGAGTCCCATGGACACGCTGCCGTTGAAACTGCTTTAGCGTGCGTTTGAACAAAGGAGAAGGTGCGATGGACACTGTGGCAAAAGCTGCTGTACTTATTGGGCCAAGGGAACTCGAAGTAAGGGCGTTCTCACTACCAGACATAGGCTCCACCGAAGGGCTGCTCAAAGTCGAGGCTTGTGGTGTTTGCACTGCCGATTATCCTCCTTTCGTGGGCAACTCTCTCGGCACGTCCCCTTACCCGTTAATACTGGGCCACGAGATCGTTGGACGAGTGGAAGTAATAGGCGACGAATTGGCCCGACTATTAGATATCAAAAAGGGTGAAAGGATAGTAGTAGAAGAAATCCGTCCTTGTGGCATCTGTGAAGCTTGCCTTGCCGGGTATTACCAGGGGTTTCCTAAGTGTAAGTCCTACGATAAGTATGGGAGCAAGCCCATTAGCGATTCTCCGGCGCTTTGGGGGGGTTATAGCGAATACGTGTATCTTGACAGACACTCTGTTGTGAGCAAGGTATCGCAACAGGTGTCCGCCGATATAGCACCTCTATACCTTCCGATCTCCAACGGCATCTACTGGGTAGCGGATGTAGGAGGAGCAAAGATAGGGAGTACAGTCATCATCGAGGGTCCAGGACAGCATGGACTCGGCGGCGTGATAGGAGCCAAGGAAGCGGGAGCAGCTTGTGTCATTAGCATCGGCCTTTCACATGATGAACGGCGCTTGGCCGCAGCCAAAGAGTTGGGCGCCGATTACATCTTACGAGCTGATGTCGATAACGTGGTCGAAGCCGTTAAGGAGATTACAGACGGTAAAATGGCCGACATGGTTCTTAATACCGCGGGCGGTTTACCAGCTATGGAGACCGCTTTTGATTTGGCTGGGGAGAGAGCGACGATTGTAACTTCCTCCTACCCCCGTGAGGCAGTAAGCGGTCTTGAAAAAATCAACGGGAAAAGGTTGACCATCAAAGGCATCGGGGGGCGAGATCAGCGCTCTGCGCGGGCAGCCATCCATCTTGTCGAAAGTGGCAAATACCCATTAGAAAACCTGGCTACGCACAGGTTTTCAATCGACGAGACGTATTCAGCATTGCAGGCAGCCGGCCGCGAGGGAGAATTCGACGCTATTCATGTAACGGTGATGCCTAACTAGGCAATCGCGTCGCCAGCCAGATGCAACGCATCCATCGTGCAACGAAGCCAGGGTCGGGGAGGTGCCGATAATGGAAGCGAAGGTGAGCGTTTCGAAGCTTGGCTACATGGCCATCGACACCACCACTGTTGACGGCCATAGTACGTTCTTGGCAATTATCCCCCTCGTATGCTAGCTGCTTCTAACCTGAAACTGGCCGACTTTACATGCTAGCTGCTAACAACTAGGGGTCATCGGCTCACTCGATTAGGTGGTCGATTCCCACCCACTGAAACCAGGACAAAGCATACAACAATCGTTCCAGACGCGCAAACCTCGAGTCTAGTGCGACCGCATAGCCAGTCAGTTACCCTGACCGTATGCTTCTCATCCACGACGTTAACAGTTTTGCAAACGCGCACGCCGAGCGAAGAGCCAATCGACATCGTTAATAAGTTGGTGACGTAAATGCCGTTAACTCTTACAGGCTTTCAAATCGAGCAGGAACCCTACTTACAGTTCGACGACTCTGACGCCACTAAGGTCCATCAGGATCCCATCGCAGGCCTTCGCAGTTTTGGCGCATTTACGAAACTACAGAGGAACTAACGCGTGGCCCTTCTCACTCCGTCCCGCTGGCGTGCGCGTACTGAAAACCTGGTGAGCATCCTAAACTCAGGTCACAGGACTTTTCAGGGCGGTATGCAGGCGATGTTTCATACCAATATCGAGATAGTGACCATCGAAGAGCTTTCCGCGCTGGACCAGACGTCGATTCAACGAGCTTGTGATGCCCTCGCCGTGCACGCCCCGGCGGACCGAATTGACACTGTTCTAGCGTACACGTCGCTAGAGCCAAGGACCCACCTTGGAGCACCCTATAACCAGCTGAAGCTTCAGCTGGCCCAACTAGGTTACGCTTCTCAAATGCTTTCTGAGTCTATTCTCACAGAGCCGGACTGGAAGCTAATGAATTTGGCCCTCGGCATATTTTCGAAAGCTGGCGCGACACCTTGGGTCCTCAGAGACGCGCTACCTAGGGTGGATATGTTTCTCGGTATCGAAATGTCACATCCTGTAACCGATCAAGGACGCGCTGGCGGCAGGTGCGTGGCCTTTGTCAATATCTTTGATTCCTATAGTCGGTGGCGGTTTATGGACGGATCGGCAAGGCCTGTTAGGATGGAGGAGCGACTTCCTGCCATCGAAGCCATGATCCGGTCCGCGGTCACTCGCGCGAGGGCCCTTCGCAGTGCCAGCCCGCCTCGTGATATAGTCATCCATTACTTTAAGCGCCTGAGTGAAGCAGAACTATCGGCAATTAAGCGGGCGCTTGCCGCGGAATTGAACGAGTTTCGACTCGCAATCGTCGCCTTGACGACACTCATGGTCTTCGAGTTTATGATGACTCCAATCAAGGGCACGACGTTGCAAGGGGACAGGTTGTAGTCCTTGGTGAAGACGACATTCTGATAAGCACGACAGGCACGTCCTCTCGTCGTAAGCGCCGTATGGGCACACCGGTCCTCCTAAAGGCGAGCATCACGCAATATCCGGAGCCGTTCCTAAGTCACTGGGACATCGCGTACGGACTGTTGGCCTTGACGAAGCTTAATTGGCAACGTTGGAATTTGGTGTACGACAGCCAATCACTTTGGATTATGCCCGGAGACTAGCTTACCTTACTGGCGCGACGGCCTCCCAGCGCCAAAACCCGGCACATCGAATAATAAAGACGTAGAATCGTCTACCCATCGCCTCAGGCCAGGCCACGGGGGTCCAGAGCCTCGTAGAGCTGTCCCTGCGACAAAAGCGTATACGATGACCAAGTACTACCTACTATGGGCCGTGCTTCTTATCAGTAGTGCTTTCGTATGGGGGCTTATCGTAGGGCTACGTTAGCGGTGTCCTATGCCATTATCTTAATAGGGCCCAGGTGCCGGGCTATCAATGGAATGATATGAACGCAGTGCAGCTGCTCTTGCATATGGCGCAACAACACCAACTTCACCAGCGCCTCACCTGCTTCCGCGGCCAACTCATCGGTCGATGTCGTAAAGATAGCTCGCGTCCGGGCACACGGGCAGTCCAGAACGAACCGCCAAAGCCCATCGCCCGGGTTGTCCTTCTTCAGCGTCGCACCAGGCATCCTAACGTTCCTCAGACAGTAGCCGCCTGTACGATGAGGAAGTCCTTGGTTTGCGCCACGTAGCCGCACTCAGGGCAGCGGCGCCGGCTATAACCCGCGCTGTTCCAGTGGCTGCCACCGTAGCGTACGGGCCTAAGGCGTCCGCCAGGGAATACGCGATGGCAACGGGGACATCGGCGATAGCGCCAGGCAGCCATCGCCTAGACCGCCACGCTCTGGACTCTTGTGCCCTTTCTCTTTATAGTTGTCATGTTCTGCCCCTTCCTGGCCCACCTCTTGTTGGGCGGCTTACGAGGTGGGCCACTCTCTCTCTAATCCCTATCCCCCCTAAGGGAAACTCACCTTCTGCCCGCCTTCTCCCCCGCCTTCTCAATTGCCCGATGCCAGGCGGCAATGACGGAGTAATTCACCAGCGCCAGTAGCCTGTCATCGGATAGCCGCCCCAGGCTCTGCGGCAGGAATGGGCGTATCTCACCCAATACCGAATGGATCACCGTATTCATCGGTGTCCCAAGGGCCACCATGATAGCCGCCTTCTCCGCGGAGATCTCCTCCATCAGTGGCTGCGGCAGTGGCTCCGGCGCCTGCACCCGCAGCTTGCCGCCCTCATCCACGAAAAGCTTGCCGCCTAGTACCTCAACTCGCCGGATCACTTCAAGGGGGCCGTTCATGGGATTTCTGCCCCCCAGTGTTTGCGCCCTGGCTTGCCCAAGCCCTGCTCCTCCCCAGATAAAGGCTGAGAATTTGCGTCCTTTGCGTCCGCCGCGTCCACCGCGCGCTCAGGGGTATGTGCCGCTATTTGGTGACCGGTCACTCTGGCTCGATCCAGTAATAGGGTTGCGAGTTGCCTTCTGAATGCTTTTGTAGCGAGGGCGTGCCACTGAACTTTCACGCTCTTGCCGTCGGGCGTATGTAGGTTCATGATGACCTTGTTCATGCCATCAAACTCCTCGATAAGGCGTCTAACCTCGCGAAGCCAGGCAACGTCGCCAGCTGCGTCGTCCGTCTCCCAAACCGTGAAGTGCACAGTGGGTGCTCGTTCGGCCACTGCTTTGCCCAGCCGCGTCTTAGGCTCACGGCTTTGCTGCTCAAGCAGCTCGATCACCTCTGGCTTGTTGGCGCGCAGAGCCTCACGGATTTCATCTGGTAGCGGGATCGGCTTGCGCACACGGATGTTCTCGCCCTCAACAATCAAGACGATTCCAAGCTGCTGGCACCGATCGATAACGGCAAGAGCATTCATATCAAATTACCTCGTCCGCATCGTCGCCTGCATGGGCAAGCTTGCCCGGCTTGTTGGGCAACCCCTGCCGCTCCCCAGATAAAGGCTGGGAAACCGCGTCCGTTGCGTCCGCCGCGTCCGCGCGTGGGGCAGGGGGGTATGCCTCTCCAAACTGCCCAACCTGCCCAAACTGCCCACTTACCTCCTCTCCAGATACGGCCTGCGCCTCTAATTGGGCGGGTTTCTGGGCAGGTTTTTGCCGCGACGGACCCCAAACCCGCCCAGAAAACTGCCCAGGCTCAGGTTCAAATGAGGCCAATTGGGCGGGTTGTAGCAACATAGGGGTACCCAAATGCAGCACAGCCACGCGCTTGCTCTCGGCGGTTACCCGTATTTTGAGTGTTGAATGCGACTCTTCTATGCTCTTAAGCAAGCCTCGCTCGTGGAGCCTCTTCGCAAGCGTTGTCGGCGTGATCGCCAGAACGTCACCACCCCGCTGGCCGGCGGCTTGAGCTGCTTCAAAAGCGGCGTCTGGATCCAGGTACAGATCCTGCCCCTTAGTCCAGCCCACTCGCGGGCCCTGCGGTTCCCAGATCGTTCGTTCATAATCACCGCTGCCGGTGGTTCTGAGTTGCCAGCCCCAAGCGTCGGGCTGTGACGGCTCAAATCCCTCCGTAGACGCGACGTGCGCGCGCTTGGAACTTATCGCCGAACGTAATAGTTCCAGAAAACGAGTCGTCGGTTCGCTCGCGGCCTGGTGCTGCGATTGCGCCTCGGCCGCCTCCCCGAGTGCGTCCCAGCCCCTTTGCCAAAGTTCAGCCCGCTCCTGCGCCGTCGTGGCTCCGCATGACGCTGCGAAATCAAGGAATGTCGCCCAAGCAGCGCCCAGCCGAGCCACAATATCCGCCGTACGCCTGTGCCGACCGCTGCGGTGGGCCTGCGAGCGTAGCTCGAGGCTACGCCTGTGCATATGCTCGTGAATCTCATCGTACCGTCCGGCAATCCATTGGATGTAGCCCGCCATGGCCTCTGCGAACAGGCCCTCGCTCGCGGCCCGCTGGCTCTCGGTTAGGGCTTCCCAATTCAGGTCGCCGGGGCTAACTTCCGACACAAGCAGACGTGCCCGCAAGGATTGACCCCGCGGCACGTCCTCGCCCGTGCTTACGATCATGCCGCGCGGGGGCTTCGCGGGTCGGAGGGTCGCGTCCGAGCGTAGCCGCTGGCGGGCGCTCCTGTTGCCTTGCGCCCGAAGCAGCCGGTCGGCCTCCCTGTGGTAGCGCTGGACGTCCGCCGTCGAGCCGCCCGGCGCAAAGTCGTCGACGACGAGAAGTGCGTCCTTGGCCGAATGAGCTAAGATTTCCAGGCTGTTCCCCGTGGAACTCCACGACCCCGGAAGATTGCGAGCGTTCATCGCCGAGCCGTAGTGCTGCTGCCCCAGTGCCACCAGCTCGCTCTTTCCTGCCCCCGTTGGCCGGCGTAGTGCACGCTAAAATCAACAGCGCTGAGCGGCCCGCCATAGGTCGAGGCGAGTAGAGGAATCGTTAACCTGTCCGGAGCAACGTCAAGCACCATTAAAGACGCCTGTAGCGCGGTTCGAAGCTGAGAGGCGCCCGGTGGCTCAGGCAGCTCGAAACGGGCCAACGCACCTGGTAGGGCTACCTCCACCCCCGTGAGCGCCCCCTCCGAGCAAATCGCCCCCCCAGCGTGGAGATAGACTAAGCGGCCATCAACCCTCCGCCAGCCGGCGTGCGTAAATACGCGCCTGCCCTGCACGTCCGCGCTGAACATCTGGATGGCAGCACGGGCGTGATCTTTTATGGCATTCCCCGGATACAGAAGCGCGCTAGCGCCCAGGTATTCAGCCGGCCACCCCATCGCCGCGAACCTAGCCGCCGGCAACTCGAAACGCGCCACACGCCCATTGAGCGTCGTCTCTATCTCAAAAAGCCGGCGCAGGTCGTCACCGGAGCCATCATCCTCCGCTACGTCGCCGACAATATGCGCCGCGAAGTTTGTTAACCTGGTCGGCACAACGCCGTCACGCGTATCACGCTGCCACGTTATGCCGGCGTCAGTCATTTCGTAAGGGCCAACCGCGACCGCATCTTCATCGCCGTCCTCAGCCCCTGAGCCAGGCGCCCCGGCCCGTCGGCCGCCCGCAGGTTCATACAGCTGGCGCAAATCCGCCCAACTTTTGCCCGCACAGCCGTTATGATGACAGCCGGCGGCGATCGCGCCCGACCCAAACTGCACGATATAAGCAGCCCGGTTAGTGTGGGCGGAGTCCCAAGGGCAGGGGCTCAGAAGCCATTTCCGGCCACTCATCCACGCCCCCGCCTGCACAACGGGTAGATGATGCTCGGCAATCCACGCCTCGAGGTCGAGGCCCGCGCCTTTGTTTTTACCCGCGGCCCGCGGCGGTTCCTGCGGGGCCAGCGCCGCAAGTCGCGCCAAGCACTCATTCGGTACTACCGCGGCGTCCGGCGCCGCCCCCAGTACCCGCGCCAATCGGTGCGGGCGCTCCTCAGAGGCGTCACCCTTTGCGGCTAGTGTGCCGTACAATTTCCAAATGCGAGCCGCGTTGTGTGTTGTTTGATCAACTAACACCTCATCGTCGCCGAAGTGCAGCGCCATGACCTCCAGGCAGCGTTTCACAAGCGCGGTGGCCTCAGCCGTGTTGGGGAGCCCAATACGCGCAACAAGATGCGCTCCGTTCCCGCTGTCAGCCAGTATTAGGGCGGCCGCCGGCCAGCCCTGGCTAATGAGCCAATCCCGACCCGCCATAGCCCGCGCTATTGCGGCGCGATGCTCAGCCTCTGTCGACGAGATGCCCGCTGGTCGCGCGGGATCGAAGTCGAAGGGCAACCAGCGGCGAGCTTGTATATCGGTGTCGGCGGTCGTGTGTTTTGCATACTCGACGACACGGTTCGTCGCCCGGGCCAATAGCTCCGGCCGCACGGGATTAACCGTTATATAAACACCCGCGGCCTTCCCACTCCCAGTGGCGCCGGCGCGAGCTAGGGCTTCGAGGTCAGTAAAGTAGCCGGAGACAGTGCCGTGGGTTGTGCCGGGCATGCGGAGTTCCGTAACGGCGCCAGGCAATATCAGCTGGCGCAAAGCCTCCGCTATAGCGGCGGGATCGGCGCGCAGGTGCTGGCTTTTACTATCGACGGTCATCGCAGCACCGCCCGGCGCGCCCGCGCCGCTGCGCTTCGTTGGGCCAGCCTGGTAAAGTAGACCCTACGCGCGAGGGCGGCCCGGCGCAGGCGCTCAGCAGCATCAAGCACGCGCTCAGGGTCTACTTCAACTTCGAATCGTGAGAGGAAAGCCGATCTGGCAGCTGTTGTAAGCTCTGCGGGTGGATAGCGACTGGCTTTTACTAGACCGCCGAGGCGGCCTGCGGCGCTATGGTGCGTTGTGTGCATCGAGCGCGACCTTTCAGCTTCGGGGCCGGGGAGCGCCGGGGCCGAGCGATTGGCCGCGCCGTGGCGCGGAAGGTTTATTCAATTAAGCCTATGCGGCTGAGTGTATTATCAGCGATGCTGCAACGCTGTGTCAAGCCACAACGTTCAGTCGCTCACAGGCGGGGCACTTTAGCCGGATCGGCATGTCCTCATTGCTCAGTGGCCGGCCACCCTTTATTTCTCCCTTTAGAAATCGCAGCGGGGGCCGGCGGGGGCTTCCAAGCCGACGAATGCCGTGCAACATATTTCCCGATGCTCGTATTCTAGACCTGGGTATCTGATAATAAACGCCCTTCGCGTCGTCACGTCGCGTGTATTCTAGGGCTAAAAAACACATGCGAGTCGGCGCCGCCGTCCAGCCACGCATTTCTGCGTTAAGGTCGAGGAGGTCACGCTCCCCCTCTGGGACTCTGGGCGGCGGAAGGAAACGCTGCTGCACCCTAAGGTAAGTCTCGCAGCCAACCCGCCCGCAGTAAGCCTTATCGCTTTGCCACTCCGCATCCATGACCTAATATCGATCCCCTGGGCTCAGCCGCTTGTGGGCGGCCCTGGCCCTTTCTGCGGCCTTGCTTGCCCCGTAGCGGCCTAGCATTGTACGCGAGCGCCAACCCGCGAGGGACATCAGGTCGCCTTCTTGCCCGTCCGCGCCCAGCCACAAATGGGCGAAAGTGTGGCGGAAGAGGTGGGTGTAGGCCTTGAAGCCTGCCCGCAAGGCCCTGTCCCTCACCACCTGATAGATGCCGCTGGGGGTCATCGGGCCTGCCTTGCCTAGCCACAGGTTAGGAAGCCCCGCGTCACGGTGGAGCTGGCGCGCTCTTAGATACCTGTCAAGGTCACGAGCCGCCTTCCGCCCGAACGGAACCACCCGCGCCCTGTTACCCTTCCCCATCACACAGACGGCGTTTGTATCGAAGTCCACAGCATCCAAGGTCAGTTCCGCTAGCTCCGTCCGGCGAAGGCCACAGTCGAGCAACAGCCGGACGATCGCCATGTCTCGCCGATCCTCGAAGTTGCGTCCATCGCAAGCCCGTATCAGCCGCGAGATCTCCTCGTCGGATAGCACCTCAGGCGGCTGCTCCGGAACCCTGGGCGGCTTCATACGGGCCATTGGCGACTCGCGGATCTCGCCCTCCTCCAACAGCCACTTGAAGTAGGCTTGTAGGCCGCGATAGCGGTTATTGGCCGTCGCGGGCTTCCACTTCGCCAGCAGGTGGCCCATGAAGCTCTCAACGTGCTCCCTGGCGATGGCCTCAGGATGCGTAGGCATTCCCCTTTCGGCCAGGTATGCCGCCAGCTGGCGGACGGACTCCGTATACGTCTCCACCGTGCGCCCAGAGGCGTTTTGGGCCTCCAGGGAGCGCGTGAAGCTATCTAGATAGAGCGCATGCTCTACAGTTAGAGTGTCTTGACTCACAGCCGGCCTCCCAACCCTAATTTTGTTCAGTTATCATCTTAATCAACGCTGTGACAAAGGTCAAGAGGCCAAATTGTGCAGTTATGCGCTCTATTTGAATCTATGGTGGGCGGTGGAGGATTTGAACCTCCGGCCTCCTGCGTGTGAAGCAGGCGCTCTAACCGCTGAGCTAACCGCCCAAATTATATTGCCGATTCTTCGAAGCCACTCGCTGTCGCCTCTGGCGACTCGCTTCGGCGCGAGTTAACCGCCCCGCAACGGAAGGTTAGCATAGTCGTTATACCTTTACAACGGAAACGCACTCCTGATAGCCAGTGAGACAAACACTTGCTATGATTTAGTTAAAGTCAGCTTTATCTACAACTTCGAGGGGGAACTCGCCGATGAGCTCGCAAAAAAACAGCGCCTTTAACGTACTCGAGACCTTAAATACAAGCGGGGGCGCTGTCGGTTTCTATTCGCTGCGCCGCCTCAAAGACGAAGGGATCGCATCCATTCAGCGGTTGCCATTTTCGATCCGTATACTGCTTGAGAACATCCTCCGGCACTATAACAGTAGCTTCGTCGGGGACAAGGACGTTACGGCTCTAGCCCACTGGCAGCCGCAAGGCGAACGCACCGAGATACCGTTTATGCCGGCCCGCGTTCTCTTACAGGACTTCACCGGCATCCCAACGCTAGTGGACTTGGCCGCTATGCGCGACGCTATCGTGCGTCTAGGCGGCGACCCCGCCAAGGTCAACCCGCTCGTACCGGTCGATCTTGTGATCGACCACTCCGTGCAGGTGGACGTTTTCGGAACGGACGCGGCGTTCGCCTTCAACGTCGAGCGCGAGTACGAACGCAACCGCGAGCGCTATACGTTCTTGCGCTGGGCGCAGAAGGCGTTCGACCATTGCCAGGTAGTGCCGCCGGGGACGGGCATCGTCCACCAGGTCAACCTGGAGTACCTAGGTAAGGTAATTCAGACGGCCGAACGCGGTGGCCAGCGCATCGCCTACCCTGACACGCTCGTAGGCACCGACTCCCATACGACGATGATCAATGCGCTCGGCATCCTCGGCTGGGGCGTCGGCGGCATCGAAGCCGAGGCGGTGATGCTCGGGCAGCCATATTACATGCTGGTGCCGGATGTGGTGGGCATGAAGCTTACCGGCCAACTGCGTGAGGGCGCTACCGCCACCGACCTCGTACTGACGGTCACCGAGATGCTTCGTCGCCATGGCGTCGTCGACAAGTTCGTGGAGTTCTACGGCCCGGGCCTAAGCAGCCTGAGCCTGCCAGACAGGGCCACCATAGGCAACATGGCGCCCGAATACGGCGCAACGATGGGCTTCTTCCCCGTAGACGACGAAACGATCCATTACATGATCGGGACCGGCCGACCGGCCGCGCTCATCGAGATGGTGGAAGCCTACGCGAAGGCCAACCTTCTCTTCCGCGATGACGATATGCCCGATCCCCAATACACCAGCGCTTTAGGGCTAGACCTCAGCAGAGTGGAGCCAAGCTTGGCCGGCCCTAGGCTGCCTCAGGACCGTGTTCCGCTCGGCCAGGTGAATACTGCTTTCCGCGACGCCTTTAGGGACGTCTTCGAGAAGCTGGAGCAGGAGCCTAGAGACAACTCTAACCACTGGTTCGACGAAGGCGGCAATCCAAATCCGGACGACGAAGCCGATCAAGCGCTGAGCACAGAGTCTGTAGCGCCGCAAGAGCCGGATATTACGCACGGCTCGGTGGTGATCTCGGCCATCACTAGTTGTACGAACACGTCGAACCCATCCGTCATGATCGGAGCGGGGTTGCTAGCGAAGAAAGCTGTTGAGCGCGGCCTGACCGTGAAGCCGTGGGTGAAGACCAGCCTCGCCCCCGGGTCGAGGGTTGTGACAGATTATCTGACGAGCGCCGGCTTACTACCGTACCTGGAAGAACTGCGCTTCCATCTCGTCGGCTACGGCTGCACGACTTGCATCGGCAATAGCGGCCCGTTGCCTGACGAGGTGAGCCAGGCGGTGCGCGAGAAGGACCTGGTGGTCGCGGCCGTCCTCAGCGGCAACCGCAACTTCGAGGCGCGAATCCAACCGCTGGTGAAGGCCAATTACCTGGCCTCGCCGATGCTGGTGGTCGCGTATGCGCTGGCTGGCTCCGTGAACGTTAACCTCACCACCGACGCCATAGGCCACGATAGCAACGGTCAGCCCGTCTACCTCCGTGACATCTGGCCTTCGCAACAAGAGATCCAGGAGACGATGCGGCACGCCCTTAATCCAGAGATGTTTCGCCAGCAGTATTCGTCCGTGTTCGAGGGAGATGAGCGCTGGCGCGGCCTGCCGGCCCCTGAAGGCGAACTCTACCACTGGGATGCAGTGTCGACTTACATCCAGCAGCCGCCATACTTCGAAGACTTCGCGCCCGAGCCGCAACCGCTGCAGGACATCCGTGACGCCCTCGCTCTAGCGGTCCTCGGCGACTCCATCACCACCGACCACATTTCCCCGGCGGGCAGCATCGCAACTGATGGCCCAGCCGGGCAATACCTGATCGAAAAAGGCATCGAGCCGCGCGATTTCAATACATACGGCGCCCGCCGGGGCAACCATGAGGTAATGATCCGCGGCACTTTCGCTAACGTGCGACTGAAGAACGAACTAGTGCCCGGCCCGGAAGGCGGCTGGACGCTATACCACCTCACTAACGAACGCATGACGATATACGACGCGGCGCAGCTTTATAAAGCGGCCGGCATCCCGTTAGTGGTCGTCGCCGGGAAAGAGTACGGCTCCGGCAGTTCGCGCGACTGGGCGGCCAAGGGCGCCCAGCAGCTAGGCGTGAAGGCGATCATCGCCGAAAGCTACGAGCGCATCCACCGTAGCAACCTTGTCGGTATGGGTGTGCTGCCGCTCCAGTTCCTGCCGGGAGAGAGCCGCGAGACGCTCGGCCTCACCGGCCACGAGACTTACACGATCGAAGGGCTTGGCAACCTAGCGCCTCGCCAGCACGTTACCGTTCGTGTCCGCCGCGACGCCGGCACGGAGACGACTTTCGATACGATCGCCCGCATCGACGCCGCTGTTGACCTCGACTACGTCAAGCAGGGCGGCATCCTACCGGCGGTGCTGCGGCATATTATGGGGAGCGGAGCCACCGGCTAAACCCCGTCAAAGTTAGCGCAGTTATATCGGTGTCGAAAGGGAATCTCTGGTTTCTGCCTCATCTCGGTCCTGTTCGGGTGCCTCCGAGTACGATACTTCGTCTCGGGAGTTAAGGGGCATCTCAGACTGGATTCGAATTCCGAGCAGCATGAACCCGTAGAGCATGACGCTCATGCCCGCCATCTCCAAAAGTTCTTCGCTTGCGACAGACCAATAGTAGGATTGGCTGCCGACGTTGGAAGACTGACGATCTCGAGTCCGACAGCGCCTACAACGACCATGATGCCCCCTATTAACACAATAGAGGCTTCTTCCTGAAAATTGCTCATTACATGCAAGAGTGCGCGGGAAGTAACCAACAGGACAGGGATCCCAATCAAAGCATAGGGTATCGCCCACGCTTTATGGTTGCCATCTAAGGTTAAGAACAAAAGCCAACCGATATTCAAATTTTTCGCTATCTCGATTATTTTTTCGTGGATGGCTGAGGATTCATCCATAGATAGGAATATTAACCCAAGCCCGAGGATAAAAAAACCTAATCCAATCCTTCTGTCGGTCCGTGCCAAGATGATAACTAGCAGCGCTACGATGAATATCTGGACGGATGAAAACCAGGTTGGAATAGACATCTCCTGATCGACATCGAATATCGTCACAAGAGGGCCCCATCGCAGGTCGGGCGCTATGACGCGAATCGCACAGTAGATGGCTGCTAGGAGTACTTCAAAGGCGAGAAGGCAAAGCAGTAGCCGCTTTGCATCGGTGGAGGAGTAGCTAATATTAAATCCGGCAGACACGCTTACTATTCAGGCAATATAGGCTACAAAAGTTTCCTTTAGATACTACCAATAATTTTACGATTAGTCTCCCCGCGCAGAGATCGAAGAAGAGTAGCTGCAGGGCTTTAGCCCTGCAGCTACTCTTCTCCCTGAGTTCAAACGAGCGACGCTGGACGTTCTAGCAGCCGTTTGATGCGCTGGAGGAAGCGCGCGGCGGGCGCGCCATCCACGATGCGGTGATCGAAGGAGAGGCTCAGGTTCGTGACCGAGCGCTTCACTACCTGGTCGCCCTGGAAGGCCGGCACTTCTTTGATCCGCCCAACGCCGAGGATCGCCGCCTGCGGTGGGTTAACGATGGGAGTGAAAACTTCGACATCCAGCATACCGAGGTTGGTGATACCGAACGTGCCGCCGGTCACGTTATCCACAGTTAACGTGCCTTCGCGCGCCCGCTGCGCGAGGTCGTGGACAACGGCGCCGATCTCGCGCAAGTCCTTCTCGTCGGCGCGATGGACGACCGGCACGATTAAGCCTTCGTCTAGCGCTATGGCGATGCCGATGTTTATCTCCGGCAGCATCCGTATGACGTCACCATCCAGCATGGCATTTACGCCGCGGTGTTCGGAAAGCGCTATGGCACAAGCTTTTACTATGAGGTCAGTGTAGGTGACGTGAACACCCTCACGCCGCCACTCAGCCCTCAGCCGACCGAGGAGCTCCGCCGCCTCGGTCATATCGGCTTCCATGGTTATGGTAACTTGCGCGATATCTTGCAGCCCCTTGTGTAAACGCTCGCCTATGGTCCGGCGCATCCCCTGATATGGGATAACCGCTTCTTCGGGGGAGCCGGGTGCTGTAGTCATTTGTGACGCGCGCGCCTTTTCAGCAGCGTCACGGTATTCTGATGGAAGCTCTTCGCCATCTTCGAGGAGGCATCCTACGACCGCTTCAGGCGGGAGGACGCTGCCTTCGGCAGACAAGTGTCGCAACTGACCGGACGCCCCGGCTTCCACCTCGCATTCGATCTTTTCAGTCTCGAGGAGAAAAATCGCTTCACCTTTTTCCACCCAGGCGCCGTCCGCCGTAAGCCAGCGCGTCAGACGTCCTTCCGTCATCGCGCGGCCCAACGTGGGCACGACTACGGGTATAGCCATATCAGGCCTCGTTGCCCCGCGAATGTTGCTGCGCACGGTCGAGGCGCTCGTTATTGCCGCTCTCCCTACGTAGCAGCGTCCAGAGGCCAGCGACTACCCCGGCCAAGATCACGAAGTTGAGATAAAGGAGGAGAAAAAGAGCAAAGCGGATGGCCGCCGGCACGAGCCAGTCGGGATCGCCGAAGCTCGTGTCGTCGCCGGCGATGAGGAACCAGGCGCCGAAAGCCGCGGCGGCGATCAATATGCCCCAGCGCACGCCTATAAGCAAGACCTCAACGGGCAGCGACAGCCAGTCGCGCATCTCTTCGATGGACCGTTGCCACGCCGCAATCAAGCGCAGGGCGCGGCCATCTTCGGCGGACGCAGCCGCGAGATATAGCGCCGCCGGCACCAACGCCCATAACGCGAGGCCGACGCCGAATGCCAAGAACGGCAGATAAGCGGCGCCATCCCAGTTGCGCAGGCCACCGTCCAGCACCCAGCGAACATTAAGCAGCAGAAGCGCGACGATGCCACCGATGGCGAACGGTAGCGTCAGCCACCAGATATCGTAGAAAGTCTTGCTCGATCGCTCCAACTCAGCGCTCCATCTAATAAAGGGCCGCGTTTGCATCATAGAATTGGGGGTGAGACAAGTCAACGCGTCTATTGCTGTTGACAAACCCTGCTATTTGATTGTGATATAATATGTGAGGTTACAGTTGGACTGTAAACCGGATTTGCTTCTTGGATACACAATCAGAGCCAGCAGGCGACCATAGTACCGTAGCTCCAAGCGACGACGTTCCACAACGTCGAGGCCTCGGACTATCGCCTTCTTCACCAACCCTTCTACCCTCACATGGATAATTGGACAGCCGTCGTGCTGGCCGCAGGGCCGGGACGGCGGATGCATTCGCGAACACCCAAAGTCCTCCACCGTCTGGCCGGGCGGCCAATGTTAGAGTACGTTATCCTCGCCGCCCGTAATGCCGGGATCGAGCGACTGATCGCGGTCGTGCCGCAAGGCAACGACGCGTTCCACGATTTTTCGTCTGACACCGTCGCGTTGGTCGAACAGGACACGCAGTTAGGACCCGCGGACGCACTGGCGCGAGCGCAGGAGGCTTCGGCCACGCCGTACGTCCTAGTACTGAATGGCGATATCCCCTTGCTCAGGCCGGAGACGCTCGAACGGCTGCTGGAGCACCACAGCGAGACCGGGGCCGTAGCGACTTTGCTCACGGCTGGATCACGCGAAGCCGGAAACGCTATCGCCTACTGCTTCGATTCCTCGTGGCTATGGCCACATTTGGCCGAACGATCGAAGCGAGAGGACGAAAGCCTGCTCGAGACGTTGGGTATCGGCGTATACGGCGAAGCGGTTGCCATGCTGCCTATTGAAGACCCAAGCGAGGCGATAGACGTCAACGACCGCGTGCAGATGGCCGAGGTCGAGCAGGCCCTGCGCCAGCGTATCTGCCGGCGCCTGATGCTGTCCGGCGTGACTATAGTGGACCCTGCGACAACGTATATCGACGATACCGTGGCGTTAGGCGAGGACACCGTTATCTCCCCGAACACGCACGTTTTGGGCCACACACAAATCGGAGCGGACTGTCGCATCGGGCCAAACTCTTACGTCGAGGACTCGATCGTAGGCAAGCGCTGTCGGATAACCGCCTCGACTGTCGAGAGGTCGACGCTGGAAGCGGACGTGGACATCGGCCCGTACAGCCATCTACGGCCGGGCGCTGTTATAGGGCCGGGCGTTCACATCGGGAACTACGTCGAGGTCAAGAACGCGCGGCTGGGCAGCGACACTAAAGTGGGCCACTTCAGCTACCTGGGAGACGCTGTTATCGGAGCGAACGTCAACATCGGCGCAGGGACGATCACCTGCAACTTCGATGGCGTGGGCAAGCACCAGACGATCATCGAAGACGGCGTATTCGTCGGCAGCGATACGATGCTCATCGCGCCGGTGAGCCTCGGGAAAGGCGCTAAGACCGGGGCCGGCGCTGTTGTAACGCACGATGTACCGGCGGGCAGCGTAGTGGTCGGCGTCCCCGCCCGCGCTTTGGAAAAGCACGTAACCGAAGAAGAATCCTCTCATCGATCTTAATTTTCAGTAGGTGACTTTAGTATTGGATAGCGATAATCTAGCGGCTTTAGCCCTTCTCATCGGTTCGTTGGTCGTGTTGTTCACCGCGGTCGCGGCTGAGACATGTCTGCACGTGTTTACGAACTCACGTTTACGCGCTCTCGCGGACAAGGGGAATTCCACGGCGAGTTCGCTCTTGCATCGACTTCAAGAGCGCCAGCCGACAGTAGAAGCGATGGCGCTGGCGCGTAACCTGGGCGTCTTGGGCGGCGCTTCGGCAACGACATACCTGGTGCTCGATAGCTACGGCCTCCGCTTCGGGCCGTTCTTGATAGCGTTGTTAGGCATAGTAGTCGGCGCCTGGCTCGCACAGGCATTGCCACGCACTCTGGTTTTGCTTAATCCGAATGCCTGGTTTACAGCGATGCCAAAAATAATCACCGTTATAAGCCTCGTGTTCCGCTGGCCCGCGCTGTTGCTTAATCAGCCCCTGAACTTGTTCAGTCACTGGCGGGGAATTCCAACGATTCAGGCCGAAGAAGATATGGACGACCTGCTGCAACTTGTAGAAGAGGAGGCTTCAGGGGAAGAGCACCAGATGGAGCGGGAGATGATCCGCAAGATCGTGGAGTTAGAAGAGACGACCGCCCGCGAGATCATGATGCCGAGGATCGATATCGTAGCGGTGGAGTTAGGCACGCCGCTGGACGAAGTTGTGCAGACGATCATCGACCGCGGATTCAGCCGCATCCCGCTTTACGAAGAATCGATCGATAACATCATCGGCGTCATCTACGCCAAGGACATCTTGGGCTTTTTGACGAACGGTAGACGTCCAACGAACCTGCGCGACATCGCCCGCACGCCGTACTTCATACCGGAAGGCAAAAAAGTAGACGAACTGCTAGCCGAGATGCGCCATGCACGCGTCCATATGGCTATCGTCGTCGACGAATACGGTGGCACGGCTGGGGTGGTAACGATAGAAGATATGCTGGAAGAGATCGTAGGCGAGATCGCCGACGAGTACGATATTTCTGAGGAGGAGCCGATACAGCGTTTAACCGAGACCGAAGCGATCATCGACGCTCGCGTTAGCATCGACGCCATCAACGAACTGTTCGGCCTCGAAATCGAGGTGAAGACTTTTGACACCGTCGGCGGATTCGTATATCACCAGTTAGGCAAAATACCAACCGTCGGCGACGAAGTCCGCGTAGACGGCCTCACCCTCCGTATCCTCACCGTTTTGGGACACCGCATCAAAAAGGTGCGGGTCACCAAGGGCCTGCAGCCCGTTACGGTGCAAGACTCCGAATAGCAGCTTTCTCTGGCCTACCCTAATAGATATACGGCGATGATGTCGGAGTCGCCGTTGGAGTAGGCGTCGGCGTAGCGCTTGGTGTAGCCGTCGCTGTAGGCGTCGGCGTAGCGCTTGGTGTAGCCGTCGCTGTAGGCGTCGGCGTAGCGCTTGGTGTAGCCGTCGCTGTTGGCGTCGGCGTAGCGCTTGGTGTAGCCGTCGCTGTTGGCGTCGGCGTCGGTGTAGCAGTGGCCGTCGGAGTTGGCGTTGCGGTTGGAGTTGGCGTGGCCGTCGGTGACGATTCCGGTTGCACCCAGGTAGCATTCGCCGAGACGTTTATCCAGAAGATGTCTTCCTGGCAAAGTTCCCGAAGCGTGTTTAGATTGCTGCCGCCAGTCCAAGCATGGTCGAAAAGAATTTATTTGACATCTCAACTCCTCGTAGCGCTGAGCGTAAAAGCTGAGTACAAGACTCTCAAATGTGCAACGTATCGGTAAGGCAAAAGGATCTCTATTAGGAGGCTTTAACGCGACTGCTTTGCCTAAAAGTTGCCCTACCTCACCCTGTCACTTTGAGCACTTCCCTACGTTCAGCATAAACTCCGCGAAGAGTCTTACGTAAATACATTTCGTTGCGTAAGGTTCTTCGCTCCCTACAGTCGCTCAAGAATGACAATTTGGCAAGGCGTAAAAACGTACAAAAAATCTTTGAAAATTTTGACCTGTGCTACAATTAAAGTCCTTATATGCAGGAACAAACGGCTGATCTCAAATACTGGGTGGCCTTCACTCGAATAGCCGGCCTGGGACGAGCACGCTATTCGCTGCTCGAACAGCATTTCGGCTTGCTGGCAGAAGCATGGCAAGCGAACGCGAGCGATCTACGGCATGCTGGACTCGACGAAC
>WHTN01000029.1 GCA_009377715.1 Dehalococcoidia bacterium
CAATCGCACGGTGCGGAAGGAGTGTCTAGGCTGGGGGAAATACCGGCCAGAGGAGCAAGCCGCCTGCCAGGCCCAAGTGGAAGCCTTCTTGATGCGGTATCATTATCACCGACCCCATCTGGCCCTGGGGATGCGCCCACCCCTACAGAAAGGAGCCTAGCTGACTGTCGGATATTTACGGAGAATACTGCGTAAGGTAACTCTAAAGGCACTCCACACAAGGCCTTCAGTTATCAGGGAACCAAGAAGGCTAGGTCCCGCGTTTCTGCGAGTTGCATCCATCCTGCAACAGGTGCGGACGCAGCCAAATCGCACCTGACCGTCAAAACTGATGCCTTCGCGTACTCTCTCGACCGACCACTTATAGTTTCGCAGAAGTCACTAAATGGTTCGGATGACCTCTGCGATCCTTCGGCAATCGACAGGTAACTTCGCAGTCGGCTCTCGAGTTCTGGACGATCTGCTTCACCTGCATCCTGATCATCGTAATAGAGTGACACAGACCACCAAGCTGATCCGCTGGATACGCCATATGCTAACGAAGCCGCTTGCCAATCGTGCAATGTACCCCATCCTTCTTGCTTCTCGAGAGGTGAGCCTTGTATGGGCGATCCCAATACATTTTCCGGCACAAGTATGCCGAAAGACAAAGCGGCTTGGTGAGATGAGGCCAGTGCCGCAACGGCTCGGTCGTCCGCTAGCGAGAGCTCATCGTTTGCGGCAGTGCGAAGAACGGCTTCAAGGTCACTCGTCCGTCCCGTTCTGATGATGAGACTCTCGTTCGTAAACACCCTGTTCATCGTAGCACGCGCAAGCTCGCTAACTGCATCGTCGCCCGGTTCGTTATCGCGCCGAATCGAATAGTAATCAAAGTCGCCTAAATTGCGCCTTTCGTAACCTAGGGCCGAAAGACGCGTAGTGATGGCATTGGCATCGTACATTCCCATATGAATCACCGTTGCAAAGGGATGAGTAACCAATGCCCCCGTTCTAACGATGATCGAACTATCTAAAGAGTTGAATCCGAATGTCTCACGCCAAGCGTCTGGCTTGGCATCAACTTGCCAGTCCCGAACCAGTGCACTGGTCGCTTCAAGGTAAGCCATTTGGTAATCATCGCTCATGGCATTCGGTGGTGGCGTTCTCCACTGGTGGACTGACATGCTTCTCTCAAGATCGCTTATCCAAATGCCTCGCTCTTTGAAAGAAAGGGGAATAATACTCAGCACCGAGGAGAAGCGTGAGTCAGCGGCAGTTGGATGTGTCTCTTCATAGGCACATCCAACTGCCGCTATTAAACCGCAAACTAGGGTGATCGTGACTGCGAGCCGCATCAGCACCTAGTTTAACGTACGGCTACCGTGGCCGCTATTTCCATCACTGCCTCCTCAGTTAGCGGCCCACCCAAGGTGGCATATATCACATAGGCGTTTTGTTCATCTCCCCAAGATAGAGCGAGCAGAGGGTATGGTCGCTGTTCGTTTTCGACTCCGTAGACTATCTTCTCGCCCTTCGCACTGCCGATCACAACGGGGCTGGCCTGCCCTGTCTCTTCTTCAAGAAGCCCTGTATTGTCCGGTGCGTTATAAAAGACCATCCAGACGGAACGGTCTTCTTCCAGAGTCCACCTGAAATGCACAATAGGCAGAAGATTGGAATTTTCGAAGTCGATTACGCTGATGTATTCATTTCGGACGAAACCAGAAGGAAGATGCGGCGTTGCTACTTCATATCCCGCAACCGCGCTTGCTTCTTCCACACTCGTAACCCTTATCGGTTCTGAGTGCGATTGTGTAGCCTGAGCGGGCCCTATTAGCATTTCGGTGAGGTTCCAGGAGGCCAGAGCGCTCGCTACCAGGATCACCAGCCCAACCACTAACCTGGTGTACTTCATGCTGATTTCCTTTCTTTTTTCAAGCTTAACGACACGATGTTGCTGACCGGCATCGTCATGGAGATAGTCCTACCACCACCATGACCGATACCATTGCTCGTCCGCGCAATGGAAGATTTCCTCGCCGAAATTTATGCACTGACTCGCAATAACAGTAGGATTGTCATCGCCAACCTCACTGTAATACCAGGATGTCGTTTTAGTTGTGTTTATTCCATTAACAAGCCAGTTTGCAAATGCACCGTACGACTGAGTCGCTTCGCCCTGCTCATCAAAGACCCACATAGTTCCAAAATTCCAAGCTGAATGAGCCGAACCGTTGGTGTATTGGGTGCTTGCCATGCTGAACTCCGTTTGATTGCTGCTTGTCCACGCAAGCCGAGAATCGTTGTAACTGTAGCAGAAGCCACCAGTACACTGGCTATGAGACGATTGGTACGCGTTCCAGCCGATGACCATGCTGAAGGGAGCCGTATGCGCAAAAGCAATGCTGATGCCCAATACGGCGCCGGCCACGGCCATGCAGATCATGAGAGCCAATACGACCCCGGGGTTCCGTAATCTAGTGATTCTACCTGAAATCACGACAGCTTCCTCCTTTAAAATGGTGTGCTTTTTTCCGATCGCTCGGCGGCGGACGTGCTACGTTTTCGAAAACTTGTGTCGCTGCACGGGGTGGGTTTACAAGGCCACTTTATCTGGAACTCATGCTGCACCCCCCTTCAAAGCTCCCTCAATATGAAGGGTTTATGGTCAGGCCGCAATCCTCAAAATTAACCTTTTTTCATCAATAGCAGCATCACTTCTGTAGGAACTGTTTGCCCCAAAGTGCGGGCTGCGTACGATTATGGAGGCCCGTACACTGAAACAGGTTGGTCATGTAGTTGCGAACGGTATATGGGGAGACGTACAGATAAAATGCTATCTGCTTGTCGGTCATTCCGAAAACTAACAGTTTTAGGAATTCCCACTGGCGGCGACTTAGGGTAAAGGCAATATTATTCACTCTTGCATCCTCGTATTGGAATCTTTCTGCGTTTCTTGATCAAAGAGACGCATGCCGTGATCTGGGCGTTACAAAGTATTTACTCGCGAAAGATGACGAATACTGCCGTATGAGTGGCATGTCTGAATATGCACCGGGCTGACTTATTTCGCGGAATGGCTTACGGCAGTCGATAATTATTGAGGCTGGGTCAAAGCTTCAGTTAGAAGGAGCAGGCCACTAAGGGGTCTTACCGATGGTTCAACGACGAACGAAGCGTCGCAACCCGCAATGCGACTGGGAATATTTCGTGCAGGCGGCGGTATCTTATTGACTCCGGGCACCCTGCCAGAACGCCGTCAGTTTAATGTAGGCGCATCAAGCATCGAGAAAATGTAGGGGCAACGGCATTCCGTGCCCCTACATGGGGTTCTCTCGAATGCAGGTCTTATTCTTCGGGGCGGATCAGGAGCACCGGCGCTGGACCGTTTATCATCCTGTCGGCGACGCTGCCGAGGGCGGCCCGCGCTAACCCGCCGCGAGCGCGAGTCGTCATAACTATGAAGTCGGCGCCTTTTTGTTCGCAGTATTCGACGAGGCTATCGACGATGATGCCCCGCATGACGCCAGTATGAATGGTCTGAACACCGGTAATGCGGTTTTTGACTTGCTCTAAGTAGTCTTTCGCTTCAGCCTCAAGGCTGGAATCGATTTCAGTGTAGGCCGGAACGTAAGTTTGGGCCATCGTGTAGGGGTACATCTGCGCGGCCCAACGTACGGCGCGGATCAGGCTCAGCTGAGCGCCCGTTGACCTTGCGAGATCGATGGCAAATGGCAGTGCTGCCTCCGCTTCTTCCGAACCGTCCAGGGGGACGGCGATGTGCTCGACGGACGTTGTCCTGTGCTCTTCTAGCACACGCGGCCCGATGATGAGAACAGGCACGGTGGAGCCGTGGACGATCTTGTCGGCAACGCTGCCGTAGCGCCAACGACTCAGCCCCGAGCGGCCGTGTGAAGCCATAACGACTATCTGGGCGGACCGCTCCTCTTCGAACTTGAGGATCTCCTCGGCCGGATCGCCTACACGCACTATGGTTTGGACGGAGATGCCTTCAGCTTGCTTCGATATTTCATCCAGGTAATTGGCGTAGTAGCGTTCGGACTCCTGGGTCATCTCGTTCGCGTTTCCAAGCCCGAACCGTTCTGCCAACGAAGGGCCATCCTCCTCCCGCACCATCAAAAAGGTAATATCCGCTCCCATGGGACGGGCTAGTTGCACGGCCAATGGGACAGCCATCTCCGATAGATCGGAGCCATCCAAAGGAACGATGATATGCTGCTCGGACATCTAAAGGCCTCCTAAACGTGTCTACTATCTAAGGGAAGAGTCTTACGTAAATACAACCTTAAACGTAAGATTCTTCGCTCCCCTTCGGTCGCTCAAGAATGACATTTCGGCAAGCGTTTAATGCTCGTGGCCGTGTTCATGATCGTAGTCATGGTCATGGTCATGGCTGTGCACCAACCCTTGCTGCCAGTAAGCCCAGGCATCGAGAGCGGGAACTTTTACGCCGAGCTCGGTTAAGGCGCGAATTATGTGAGTCCTGTTCTCGGTGGCGTGGTTGATGGCCTGGATCAACGGTATAGCCGCCGGCATCTCGTACGGCCGCCCCTGCGATGTTCCCTTCAATAGCTGGTTCGGCCGTTGCTTCCCCGCGGCGTCGATCAAAGCCGTGCCAGTACGTATCGCGCGGTCGTGAAGGTCTTCGAAGCCGGGGAAACCCTTGATGGCGAAGAGGGGAATAGCGGGCTGCTTTCGAGTAAGCAGGCCGACGTAGAACTCTTCATTCGTCAGGATCTGCACAAGCGTGTTGCGGACGCTCCCGTAGATGGAGGACACAGCGGCATCCAACACTTCGTCGCTAAGATCGGCGCAAATGTTAATGATTCGCGAGTTCGCCCAGAGGTTGTGGGCGAAAAGTTCCACTATCGGTTTTGCCATGCTTCCCTTCTAGCTAAACGCAGGATGAGTATATACCACAGCTATTAATGGTGCCAAGAAAGACTCATTGCAATCTATGTAAGCGAAAAAGCCCGCACAGAACCTAGATTCTTCGCTTCGCTCAGAATGACATTCAGAGATGTCCCAGCGATTGACCATCCAACCGATGCGATGCTAGAATACCGCATGCAAAGGGGTTGGTAAAAGACCGACCCCTATTCTATAGATAGACGCGAGGCAGAATAACAAGGAAGATGCAGACAACAGTAGTTAGCCACTATCCCAAGACACCGAACCATCCCCGCCCAGCCCGGCTTCGCAACGCTATCGCCCGGCTCGACCGCGGCGAAATCGACGAGGACGAACTAAGCCAGGTCGCGGATGAGGTGACGATCGAAGCCATAGACGAACAGATCGAAGCCGGCCTCGATATCATCACCGATGGTCAGATCCGCTGGGAGGACGAAGCAACATACTTAGCCCGCAAGCTCGCCGGCTTCTCCATCAGCGGCCTCATCCGCTATTTCGACACGAACACTTACTACCGGCAGCCGGTAGTATCTGGGACCGTTGGCTGGCGAGAGCCGATCACGGTAAAGGACTACGAGTTTGCGGTCGCTCACAGC
Organism: Dehalococcoidia bacterium; assembly: GCA_009377715.1. GTDB lineage: Bacteria > Chloroflexota > Dehalococcoidia > SM23-28-2 > WHTN01 > WHTN01. Next base: position 5,508 of record WHTN01000029.1, read on the forward strand.
TCGAAGCCCGTGAAAGCGGTGCTAACCGGCCCGTACACCCTGGCTGCGCTTTCGCTGAACGAGCACTACAGCGATTTCAGCGACCTGGTCATGGATACCGCGCTCGCACTCAAGCAAGAGGCGCAAGCCTTGCAGGACGCGGGCGCGCCGATCATCCAGATCAACGAGCCGTCGATCCTGAGGCGGCAAGAGGACTACCCTTTGCTGCAGAAGGCGCTGGAAACGGTGTTCGATGATATAAACGCCGAAAAGGCCCTTTATACCTGGTTTGGGTCGCTAAACGGTCTGTATCCGAAGATACTGGATCTGCCAGTCGATACAATTGGCCTCGACTTCGTGATGGGCCGCAACAACTTCGATGCTCTTAAACGCGCGCCTTTCACGAAGAAGCTCGGCTTCGGGGTAGTCGACGCGCGCAACACGAGGCTAGAAAGCGCCGACTACATAGCCGATCAGGTAAGACGCATCTCGGACGTTGTGCCTGCGGACCGGCTGTACCTAAACCCCAGCTGTGGTCTGGAGTACCTGCCGCGGGAGACGGCGCAGGCGAAACTAAAGCGCCTGGTCGAAGGAGCGAGCCGGACTACGGAGGTATTGAGATGACCAGCGGCCTTTTGACGACTACCGTCGGCAGCTTCCCGAAGCCGCCCTATCTGCAACAGGCGCGCAATAAGCATTCTCGCGGTCAGATCTCGGACGATGAGCTTAGCAAGCTTGAGCGAGAGGCTACCGCCTACTGGATCAAGCGTCAGGAAGAGATCGGGCTGGATATCCTGGTGCACGGCGAGATGGAGCGCGGCGATATGGTGGCCTACTTCGCCGATCTGCTCACCGAAAGCATGGCCCTAGCCGGGCTCGTACGTTCCTACGGCAACCGCTATTACCATAAGCCGATAATCACCGGCGCGCTGCACTGGCAGGGGCCAATGACCGTGGATATGTGGCGCTACGCCCAAAGCCTCACGGATAAACCGGTCAAGGGCATGCTCACCGGCCCTTACACCATGGTCGACTGGTCGTTCGACGAGTACTATGAGACCCGCCGCGACTCCGTACTGGCGATGGCCGAAATGGTGAACGAGGAAGCGCTGGCCCTGCAGGACGCGGGGGCGCAGTACATCCAGATCGACGAACCGGCGGCCACGACGCGCCCGGAGGAGATGTCGCTGGTGGCGGAGGGTCTGGCGAGGTCGGCCCAGGGCCTTACAGCGAAGACGATCACCCATATCTGCTACGGCGACTTTGGGAAAGTGTTCGACCAGCTCATCTCGCTGCCTGTCGACCAAATCGACATCGAGACAGCGAATAGCGACTTCGACCTGCTGGAGCTCATTCGCCAGCACAAGAACAGCTTCAGCAAGGAGCTGGCGATGGGGGTCGTCGACGTCCACGACCACAACCTCGAAAGCGTCGAGCAGGTGAAGGACGGCATAAAGCGCGCTCTTTCGTTTCTCGAGCCGGAACGGCTATATATCGACCCCGACTGCGGCCTCAAGACGCGAACGGTCGAGGAGGCCGAAGACAAGCTGCGCGTGATGGTACAAGCGGTACGCGAGGTCAAGCAGGAGCTCAGCATCGATTAACTTCGTCACGCTGGGCCATGTCGAAAGGCTCAAAATGACAGAACGCCGTATCCACATTCCGGACAGCCATAATGGGTAAGCGCATCGTTATCTGCTGCGATGGCACCTGGAACACCAGGAACCAGCGCTACCTCACTAATGTCGCCAAACTGGCGATAGCCACCGTCCCAACCGCGCCCGATGGCATAAACCAGGTCGTCTTCTACGATCAGGGTGTGGGCACCGGCAGCAACTGGCTGGACCGCCTCACGGGCGGCGCGTTCGGCGGCGGCCTGAACAGGAACGTCGAAGACGCCTACCGGTTCTTGGTCGATAACTACCAGGCGGAAGACGAAGTCTACTTCTTCGGCTTCAGCCGCGGCGCTTATACGGCGAGAAGCGCGGTGGGGCTTATCCGCAAATGCGGCCTGCTGCACAAGATGCACGCGGACAAGTTCGGCCGGGCCTATGAGATCTACCGCAAGAAGGACCCGACGCCCGACACGTACGAAGCGACCGAATTTAGAAGAGATTTTTCGCAGGAGATCGAGATCAAGTTCATCGGCGTATGGGATACAGTGGGATCCCTGGGGATCCCCGCCGGCATAGGCATCCCGTTCGACTGGCTCAGGCTGCTCACCAAAGGCCGCCACGAGTTCCACAACCTCGAACTCAGCGGCATCGTCAAGAACGCTTACCAGGCGATCGGCATCGATGAGAGGCGCGCCCCTTACGAGCCTGCCCTCTGGGCCAACGTCCAGAAGGAAGGCCAGACCGTTGAGCAGGGCTGGTTCACCGGCGTACATGTGGACGTAGGCGGCGGCTACGAGGAAGCCGGCCTTTCGAACACCGCCTTCCTGTGGATCAAGGAGAAGGCCGCGGGCCTGCGGGCTGGCCTTCGACGAAGATTACGTCGCTGAGCACGTCGTCGCGGCGTGGAACGGGACGCTGCACGACTCGCGGAACGGCATCTTCAAGCTCATGAAAAGTCGGGACAGGGCCATCGGAACGGGCAAAGCGGCGAACGAGGCCGTTCATCCCACCGCGGCCCACAGACATGGGAACGACATGTCGTACAGGCCGAAGAGCCTCGGTGCGTATCTACAGCAGCCCGCGGCCAGGGTCGCCGAGGTCAAGCATAAGTGGCTGGCCTAGCGGCGAAGGCTTGCACAAAAATGTCATTCTGAGGAGCCCCTTCGACTTCGCTCAGGGTAAACTGGCGACGAAGAATCCGCTAGTAAAATCGTCAGCTCAAGCTAAGAGCACGGATTCTTCACTTCGTTCAGAATGACATTCAGCGAAGGGCTCAGATCGCCAAACTAAGTCCATACTTTTGTCCAAGCCTAACGGCGATGAAACTCGCGTTCGAGCGACATCGTGCTCATATGGATCATCGTCGGGCGGCCGTGGGGACAGGTATGCGGCACCTGGCTCGCCTCGAGGCGTCGCACTAGCTCGCGCATCTCGTCGAGGCTAAGCGTTTTGCCAGCCCGTACCGCCGCATGGCACGACAACGACTTCGCGACCCGCTCCGCGCTATCTACGCCTTCTTCGCTGCCTAAGCGGTCGAGAAACGCTAGCAGGGCATCCCGGGGGTCGCCCTGAAGATAGGTAGGCACCGAGCGGATCAGGTGCACTCGCGGCCCGAACGGCTCCAGCAGGAAGCCCTGCTCACCGAGGGCGTCTCCACATACTCGCAATAGCTCCTCCTGGGCGGCAGTCAACTCGATGGGGGTAGGCGTGAGCAGGCCTTGGGCGTCGTCGGCTATGCTACGCCCGGCGATCTCCTCGAAAAGCACCCGCTCGTGGGCGGCATGCTGGTCGATGAGGTACATCCCGTCGGGGCCTTCGGCGACGACGTAGGTGTTATCGATCTGCCCGACGACCCGCAATACCGGGAGCGTGAGCCTGGGCAAAGGCGCCGACGCGGTTTGGGCGAGCGAACTTTCATTCGTGGCAGCGGATAGACCAGGGCCGCGCCACATCGGTGAAAGCGGCGGAACGGGCGCCGTACGGGGCCAAACGGTGCCGGAAAATGCGCCGAAAGATACGCCGCTGTAGGCCAGCGATGGCACCGGCGCCTGTTGGAGCAGCGCCTGTCGGACCGACCTCTGGATCGCTGCGAAGACATCGCTCTCCTTGCGAAAACGCACCTCGGCTTTCGTTGGATGCACGTTAACGTCGACCTCGCCCGGTGGCAGCATGACGTTAACGATGGCTATCGGGTGGCGGTCCACGGTAAGCATACCGTGGTAGGCCTCGCCGACCGCGTAAGCGAGGCGGCGGTTCTGCACCCAGCGACGGTTGACGAAGATGCTGACGTAGTTGCGGCTCGCCCGCGACAGCGACGGCGGCGCCACCAGGCCATGGATAGCTATATCGCCAGCGGCATCGATAGGCAGCACGGCGGCAGCGACTTCTGCGCCGTAGACAGCAGCGACGGCGCCACTTAACGGGCCGCCGCCCGTGCTCAGGCTCTGCCGGTTATCGACCCGCAAGGAGAAGCTTACTTCCGGATAGGCTAGCGCGTAGTGGCTTACGACGACGGCGATCTGCCGCGCCTCAGCCTCAGGGGTGCGCAGGAACTTCCGTCGTGCCGGCTGCCGGCCGAAGAGGCCCCGCACGGTGACGGTCGTTCCGCGGGCGACGCCGCGCGAGCCTCGACCCTCGATCTGGCCGTCGACAAACTGGACGAACTCGCCGGTCAGAGCATCGGCCGGGCAGGATACTAATTCTACGACAGCGACGGCGGCGATGCTCGGCAAGGCCTCGCCACGGAAGCCAAGGGTGGCGATCGCGTCTAGGTCGTCGGCCGTGGCTAGCTTGCTGGTGGCGTGCCGCTCGAAGGCGAGCGCTAGCTCCCCGGCCGGCAGACCACAGCCGTCGTCGCTGACCCGGATAAGGCTGAGGCCGCCCTGGGCCACCTCCACCGAGATGCGCGTCGCTCCGGCGTCGAGCGAGTTCTCTAGCAGCTCCTTGACGATCGAGGCGGGGCGCTCGACGACCTCGCCGGCAGCGATCTTCGCGGCGACGTTCGGAGAAAGTAGGCGAATGCTCACACCCTTTATCACCTCTCGTCGTTATTCTAATCGATAAGCATGAGGAACGGAAGCGGACCGTGGCAAGTAAGACCCCCATTTGCTATACTGGTTATCCGTGGGGAAGTTACGCCTCCTTCGACTACGCTCAGGACAGGTCTGGTTGCTAGCCGTCCTGGTCGCCGCATTAGCGGGCGGGCTAGTAGTCCGCGCCGCGCCCTCCAGCGATCCATCGCCGCCTGTGCCGCTCCTGCCCGCGGCCGGCGGATCGGGGACGGAGATGCGCTACGTCCCCGACGAATTGCTGGTGAAGGTACGCCCCGGCAACACGCTCGATAGCGCGCTCGGGGCGACGCAGCGATCGCTGTCCTTGGCCGCCGCCGAGCCGGTGCGCGGCGCCCCCGACCTGCACAAGCTGCGCCTGCCGCCCGGCAGCGACGTCGAGCAGGCGGCGGAGATACTGAACCAGCTGCCTGGGGTGGAATATGCAGGGCCTAATCACGTTTTACGCCTCGCGGAAGTGCCGAACGACCCGCTCTACAACGGCCAGCAAGAGTGGTACTACGAGCTGATGAACGCGCCGCAAGGCTGGGACGTGGAGCAGGGAAGCTCCACGGTAGTGGTAGCGGTGCTCGACTCCGGCATAAAACTCAACCACGAAGACCTGCAGAACCGTATCTGGAGCAACATACAAGAGGTCCCGGACGGCATCGACAACGACCAGAACGGCTATACCGACGACGTGCTAGGCTGGGACTTCTACAACGGTGATAACGACCCTACCGACGACAGTGGGAACGGTCACGGTACTTTTGTATCAGGCATCATCGGCGCGCAGACGGACAACGCGACCGGTGTGGCTGGCGTGGCTTGGAACGTCAGGATCATGCCACTAAAGGTTGTAGATAGCACTGGGGAAAACACAACCGAAGAGAACGTCATCGAAGCGCTTAATTACGCGGCTACCAACGGCGCCCAGATCGTTAACATGAGCTTCGCTAATCTAGCTTGCGGTGCTTTGCCGAATCTTCGTGGCGCAATCCAACAAGTCCAACAGCTTTACGGGACCATAGTCGTCGCTGCGGCTGGAAACATGGACCTTTCTTGCGTACCTGATCCGGCAGCAGCCCCCGGCGTTATAGCCGTCGGCGCCTTCGCCGGTCCTGTAACTGAGCAATCTTCTGGGAGCGGCCTGGGCTGCGAGTTGGATATGGAGTTTGACCCAAATAAACGGGCAATATTCAACCTTAGTGGCTCTGATGCGAGTAACTGGGGGCCGGAGATCGATGTCGCGGCGCCGGGTCAGTGTATAACGAGCACTAGCAATGATGAGAGCGAAGGGCTATATACCGGCAGACTCCAGGGTACGTCCTTCGCCGCGCCGTTCGTCTCCGGCTTGATCGCCCTCCTGCTGTCGCAAGACGATACGCGGACCGACGCCAACATCCGCACGATCCTCTGCGCTACCGCGGTCGATATGCCGGACGGCGAAACGCCTAACTGGGACGGCTGCGGCCGCATCGACATCGGCCGGGCGCTCACGCAAGGGGCGTACCAGAGCATCGTGCCGGGCGTAACCAAGCCTTAGCCGTCCTCCCCGCGCGCCCGCTGCCGGAGTTCATAAAGCTTGGTGAGCGCCTCCAGCGGCGTCAGCGTATCGACCTCCAGCGCGGCGAGTTCGCCGAGCAACGGCGAGCGCTCGAAGAGCGGCAACTGCGGGCCCGGTGCAGTGGTGCGGGGCTGTCTGGCCGGCTTTCCTCGCGCCGCCTCGAGGTCAGCGAGCACTTCGCGGGCGCGCTGGGTCACGGCCCGCGGCAGTCCGGCTAATTCAGCCACGTGCACGCCGTAGCTCTTGTCGGCGCCGCCGGGCAAGATCCGGTGCGCGAAGGTGATCTCGTCCGCCTCTTCGACCACCGCCACGTTGAAGTTGCGGACGCGCGGCAGGACTGCGGCTAGGCCGACCAGCTCGTGATAGTGGGTGGCGAAGAGGGTCTTCGCTGCCGCTTCGGGCCGATTGTGGAGGAACTCTACGACGGCCTGCGCTATAGCCAGGCCGTCGTAGGTGCTGGTCCCGCGGCCGATCTCGTCGAAGATAAGCAGCGAGCGCGGCGTCGCATTGTGCAGGATCGCCGCCGTCTCCACCATCTCCACCATGAAGGTCGAGCGGCCGGCGGCGATGTCATCGACAGCGCCGATGCGCGTAAATATGTGGTCGACCACGCCGATAGTGGCGCTGCGCGCTGGCACAAAGCTGCCGACCTGGGCCAGCAACGCTATCAGCGCGACCTGGCGCAGGTAGGTCGACTTGCCAGCCATGTTCGGGCCAGTGATGACGAGCACCTGGACGTCGCTGTTCGCAAGCTGCGCGTCGTTTGGGACGAAAGCGCCCGGCGGCAGCATGCGCTCGACAACCGGATGACGACCCTCGGAGACAACGATCTCCTCGCCGTCGTTGACCTCGGGTCGGACGTAGCCGTAGCGGGCGGCGGCCTCCGCCAGGGACGCGAATACATCGATCTCGGCCAGCGCCCGGGCGGCCGCAAGGACTTTCGAAGATTCGGCGGCGACCTGAGCGCAGACCTGGCGGAAGAGGCTCGCTTCCAGCTCCCGCAACTGCTCTTCGGCGTGCAGGATCTTGAACTCGTACTCCTTCAGTTCGGGAGTGGTGAACCGTTCACCGCCGACCAGCGTCTGGAAGCGGTGATAGTCATCCGGCGCCAGATGGGCGTTTGCCTTGCTTACTTCGATATAGTAGCCGAAGACCTTGTTGTAGCCGACCTTTAGATTTTTGATGCCCGTCCGATCGCGCTCGCGGCGTTCGAGGTCGAGCAGGTACGTCTTGGCGTCGCCGGCGAGCGACCGGAAGCCATCGAGTTCGCTTGAGAAGCTGGCGCGAATGACGCCACCCTGGTCGAGGGTCGAGGGCGGTTCCTCTGCGATGGCCGCGGCGAAAAGTGCGAGGATTTCGGTTTGGTCGGGTAAGCTCGCCGATAGTTCGACACCTATCGATTCGTCGCCGTCCAGCAGGAACGACCGCATCTCGGGCAGTGCCTGAAGACCGTTGCGTAAGGCCAGCAGGTCGCGCGGGGAGGCGACGCCCGCGTTTATCCTTCCGAGCAGCCGCTCGACGTCTGGCATGCGGCCGAGGACCGTAGCGATTCGGCCGCGCCTGATGGCGCTGGCATGGAAGAACGTGACCTTATCCTGCCGCTGCCCTATCCCCTCTACACTCAGCAGAGGCTGCCCCAGCCACTGCTTCAGCTGCCGCGCCCCCATGGCCGTGCGGGTGAGGTCGAGGATGCCCAATAGAGAGCCGTCGCGTTTGCCCTCGCGTATCTCGGCAAAAAGCTCTAGATTGCGCCGGGTCTGGGCGTCGAGCGCCATGTAAGCCTGCGTATTGTAGGTCGAAAGGCGTGAGACGTTGGGGAGCACAGCGCGCTGGTTCTCTTGAAGGTAAGAGACGACCGCGCCAGCGGCGGCGGTCGCCAGCGGCAAGCTGTGGCAGCCGAAGGCTTCCAGCGACTCTGCGGCGAAGTGGCCGAGCAGCATCTCGGCGGCCTGGCGCTGGTCGAACAGTTCGAAATCGACGCCCGTTATCGCGGTGAAGCCGTCCGGCGCGACCTGGCCCTTCGGCACGAGCAGTTCGGCGGGTCGCAGGCGGTCGAGTTCTGCCTGGGCAGCCTCGGCCGGAAACTGCGTGGTGGCGAACTCGCCGGTCGTGATGTCGACGTACGCCAGGCCGGCGATGCCGTCCTCGATAGCAAGCGCGGCAAGATAGTTGTTCGTTTGCTGGTCAAGCAGGTTCTCTTCGAGCACCGTGCCGGGCGTGACCACGCGCACCACCTCGCGCTGGACGAGGCCGCGGCCGGCGGAGGGGTCGCTCACCTGCTCGCAGATCGCGACCTTATAGCCCTTCGAGATGAGCTTGCCGAGATAGCTGTTGAGGGCGTGATACGGTATGCCGGCCAGCGGCACCCGCTGCCCTTTGCCGACGGGTCGGGAGGTCAGCGCGATCTCAAGTTCGCGGGCGCAAAGCAGCGCGTCTTCGTCGAACGTCTCGTAGAAGTCGCCTAAGCGGAAGAAGACGATGGCGTGGGGATAGCGACGCTTTATATCGAGGTACTGGCGCCGGATGGGGGTCTCTACTCGCTCATCTGGCGGTTGTTTCATCATGCAGGCAGTATCCGACGATGCTAGGAAGATTTAAGCCGACGTCTGCTCGATCTCTTCGAGGAAGTACAGGTCAGGCTGGTCGGCCACGCCCGCTCGCTCCATCACCTCACGTAGATCGGGTGAGCAGGCGAACTGCTGAGCCTTTTGCAAATCGTCCCATTCGAGCAGAATGATCAGCTCGTTGGGGTCGCTGGCGTTGCGAAAGAGCCGCGTGCCTTTTGAACCAACGGCTTTGCGAGTGCTTTCGTGCTCGGTATACATCGGATGCCATTTGTTGTAGTCCTCGACTTTGTGGCGAACGAGTATGTACGGCATGACGCCTCCTTTTTGGATAATGCTAAGTGTGATTTTAACGCCAGCTACCAAAGCGGAGTCAAGATGGCGCCGACTCACGAGAGGCTTATTTGCCTACTGATTTCGGATTTATGCTTCCAGGGGAAGGCTTCGGTACAGCTGGGTTGTTTTGCGCTTAACGGCCCGAAGGCAAACGCTGGCTGAGATCCTTCAGAATGCGAGCCTTTTTGGCGGGACTTTGAGCACGCTGCAATTCTTCCTTGATTCTGGCTAGCTCTTCTTTTGTTATTGTTCCTTGTCGATTATCGCCCATTGCATAACCTCAATCTGCCCTAATTATTGTCTACCGCCTCGTCGGCGATTGTCAATAAATCACTTTCGACTTCTTCAACCCGCTGCCTCGCTATGCTTTGTAGAATTTGAGCGCTACCTATACCGGCCAGGATACTGGCTAGGAACGGGCCCCAAAAGCCTTGGGAATTGTATTCCGTTTGAAAATTGTATGTTGCGGCAGAAGCTCCGAGGAGGATCAAGGCCGCGACCGGGCCGAGAATTAGATCTCCCACTATGCCCGGGATAATGACGATTTGCCCCGTCTGAGGCACCCTCAAAACGTAGGGCAGTTCAATACGAAGGTTTAGCAATGACTTGCAGATAGCGCCAATTAGGTCGCCTAGAAGCAGCCCCCACCAGACGACTTGGGCGGCATTACCCTGATCCACAGTTTACAGCGGCGTCAAGATGGCGACGACATCCTGATAGGCGTCGAGGACTTGGATCGATTCCGGCACGACCTCTTTGCAGGCGCCGCACTTAATGCACTTCTCCTGGTCGATCCTGTATGCCGTCGCCTCACGCACAACCGCGTTCGTCGGGCAGATCGCTTCTGCCTTCGGCAGGTTCGGCCCTTGCTCGCCGACCTCGTAGCAGATGAGGGCGCGGCAGACCTTGGCCGGGCAACGCTTCTCCTGCATATGCGCCTTTAACTCATCTTCGAAGAAGCGGATCATGCTCAGCACGGCGGTCGGCGCCGCTTGGCCGTGCACGCAGTTCGCATAGCGCATCGTATCGGCGAGCAGCCGGATGTGGTCGATGTCCGAAGATCGGCCCTGGCCGTTGCTTATGCGGCGCAGTATCTCGACGAGGCGTTGCGTCCCACCGTGGCAGGTCGTGCAGCGGCCGCATGACTCGTCCTCGGCGAACTGCTCGAAGTAGATGCATAGGTCGACGATGCAGTCCGTGTCGTCGAGCACTATAAGGCCGCCCGAGCCCATGAACATGCCGCGATCGCGGAACGGCTCTGGCTCCAGCGGCTCGTTGATATCGGAGGCCGGGATGATGCCGCTCAGCGGCCCCCCGGACTGGATCGCCTTCATAATCTGGCCGTCGGGCACGCCGCCGCCCGCCTCGATCAACACCTCACGCATCGAAATGCCGAGCGGCACCTCCAAGATACCGACGCGCTGGATGGCGCCGGAGAGGCTAAACATCTTCGTCCCTTTATGGCGTTCGCTGCCGACGGAGGACCACCATGCCGCGCCGTTGCGAAGAACCAGCGGCGCGTTGGCGTAGGATTCCACGTTATTCACGTTCGACGGCTTGTTGAAGACGCCCGCCTGGGCCGGGAACGGCGGCCGGATCTTCGGCATGCCGCGCAGCCCTTCGATGGACGCTATCAGGCCCGTCTCCTCGCCGCAAACGTAGGCGCCCGCACCGCGGACTACCTCCATATTGAACGAGAAGCCGCTGCCGAAGATGTTCTCGCCGAGCAGGCCGCGTTCGCGCGCCTGCTGCACGGCGAACTCCATCCGCTCGACGCAGATCGGGTACTCGTCGCGTATGTAAGCGAAGCCGCGCGCGCCGCCGGTAGCGTAGCCGGCGATGATCATCCCTTCGACGACGAGGTGCGGATTGCTCTCCATCAGGTTACGGTTAACGAAGGAGCCGGGGTCGCCCTCGTCGGCGTTGCAGAGGATGTATTTCGGCTCGCCTCGGGCGGTACGCAGGAAGTCCCACTTACGCCCGGTCGGGAAGGCGGCGCCGCCACGGCCCCAGAGGCCGGAGTCCAGAACTTCTTTGATCACCTCTTCCGAAGTCATAGTCAGCGCTCGCGCGAGGCCCTCATAGCCACCGCGGGCCATGTAGTGGTCGATGTTGCGCGGGTGAATCGTTCCGCAGTCGGCCATCAACCGGCGTTCCTGGATGGCGAAGAACGGTATATCTTCGAGACGTGGCACGCCGGGCACGTCCGGCCCTTGGATGACGGCGAGCGCAAGCTCGGCCGAGACGCCGTCTTCAGCGATCGCATCGACAAGCTGCTTCGCTTTTTCGGGCGTTACGTCACCGTAGAGGAAGCGTCGGCCGTCCGGGCGGTGCACTTCGACCAGCGGCTCGGCGTAGCAGAGGCCAAGGCAGCCCGTTATAGCAACATCGGCGTCGAGGCCACGCGCGTTGATCTCATCGCGGATGGCCTCGAAGGTATCTTCAGCGCCCTTCGCCTTGCTGCAAGTCGCCAGACCGATCTTGATCAGCGTCCGGGCCGGCGATGCCCACTCTCGCCATGCTTCGTCAGCTTGCTGGCGTAGCTCTTCGTAGGTGCTCACGCCTGCTGTCCTGCCAAGAGATCACGCCCCAGTTTGATCGCTTCGCTGACGTTCAGGTTACCCATCGTCCGACCGTTCAGTCGCACGAGCGGCGCCTGCTCGCAGGTGCCATCGCACTGCACCAGGCGCAGTCCCAGGCGGCTGTCCGGCGTCTTCTGCCCCATGCGGACGTCGAGAACGGCCTCTAAAGCGCGCTTGATATTCTCCGACCCCTTCAGCCGGCAGGCTGGGCCGCTGCACCAGGCGATCTCCGTCTCTGGCGGCGGTTCGAGTCGGATCTCGGAGTAGAAGGTTATCGCGCCGTAGATGGCCGCAGGCGTTGTGTGCAGCTTGGATGCGATGATGGGGATAGCCTCGCGCGGCACGTATCCCAACTCATGCTGTATCTTATGTAAAGACGGTAATAGCTGGCTGAGTTCGGGTAGGACGTTGTCTAAAAGCGTGCTTATTCCCGAAAGCGGGTTGTCTAGGACCTGGTCCTGGTCGGCGATGCTCAAAGCTAAAGATGCTCCCCGGCTACTTCGTGCAGACTAGCACAATTATAAGGCGTAGCGAGCAGCCGAGCAATAAAGTTTGGCCTTACCTGGAGCGAGTCTCTGGGTTGCGTTGATCGAGCGACATGCACCGCTGGCTCACGTCCTGATGCGGTAGCGGAGGTAAACCACGCCGTTGCTGAAACGGCGTTCGTTCAGCAGTTCTAGCTTCAGACGGACATCGTTAGGAAGAGCCTGTTTGCCGCCTCCCACCACGATGGGCGCGACGAACAGGAGGCACTCGTCGACCAAACCGGCCTTGATCGCCTGGGCGGCGAGGTCGAGACCGCCCACTGTGATATCGCGTCTCGCTGTCGCTTTCATCTGCCGGACCGCTTCAGGATCGAAGTCTCGCTCGATCCGCGTCTTGGCGCTGGATACCGTCTCCAACGTTTTGGAGTACACGATCTTGTCGGCCGCCCGCCATATCTCTGCGAAGTCTTGAATGAAGGGCGGCTGGTCGGCGAGCACGATAGTCTCCCACTCGACCAGCACTTCGTACATGCGGCGCCCGAGAAGATAGGTACCGACCGGCCGCTCGAGGTCGTTGATGAAGGTGTGCACCTCCTCGTCCGGCTCAACCCAGTCGAAGTTGCCATCCTCATCCGCAACGTAGCCGTCGAGCGACGTGATCGCTGAGTAGATCAACTTCGCCATGTGAGACCCTTAGGCCATAAAGAAGATACACCCTACCCCGCCCGCGACCGCCGGCACGATGCTCACTTCATCGCCTGCCTTGAGCGGCGTTTGCAGTCCCTGCAAGAAGCGGACGTCGTCGCCGTTGACGTAGACGTTGACGAAGCGCCGCAGCTCCCCGCCATCCTCGCAAAGGCGCTCCTTCAGACCGGGGTACGACGCTTCCAGCGAATCGATGCACTCGCGCAGAGTCCCACCTTCGGCGCTTACCGAGTCCTGATCGCCGGCGATCTTGCGCATCGGCGTAGGGATCTTGACGTTAACGCTCACTCTTACCTCCTGGTGCTGACGAGCTAAAGCTCGCCATTGCTCCTAGCCCTCAACGATGTCGCCCGGTACGGGGTCGACGCGCACGCCCTGCTCGGCTACCCACTGCAGGCCGCGCTCGATCTCGGTCGATTCGCCTTCGAGTTCGAGTACGACCCAGCCGCGGTCCTCCGTGACATCGGCGCGACGGATATTCGTTACGAGTTCGAACTCCTTCCCGAGCTCCCAGATAACCGGCTGGCGGATAAGGTCTTGAACGAACGTAAATTTCACTCTCTGTTTGGCCATTTTCTACCTCACTACTAGCATGCTCACTAGCTGGAGCGAGAGGCAAGCGCCTCTTCGAATGCGTTCACCGACGGCTCTATCTGTAGCGGCGGCTTGACATGCTCGGCGACCGCTTCCTGCGTCTTCAACCCTCCGCCGGTGATGAAGGCTACCACGACCTCATCCGGGTCGATGCGACCCTGGTCGACGAGCTTCTTCAAGCCGGCGATGACCACGCCGCCGGCGGTCTCGGCAAAGATACCCTCACTCTTGGCCAGCAGGCTTATGCCTTCGACGATCTCTTCGTCGGTCGAAGACGCCGCGTAGCCACCGCTATCGGCCATGGTGCGCAGCGCGTAGTAGCCGTCGGCAGGATTGCCGATCGCCAGCGACTTCGCGATCGTGTTCGGACGGACGGGCTGCACGTTCAACGTACCGCCTTCCCATGCGGCCACTATCGGTGAGCAGCCGAGCGCCTGCGTCCCGGACATCTTCGTATGGACGCTGCTGATCATGCCGAGCTGTGACAGTTCGCTGAGGCCTTTCCATATCTTCGTGAAGAGCGACCCGGAGGCCATCGGCACCACGCAGTGATCGGGCGCCTGCCAGCCGAGTTGCTCCGCCACTTCATAGCCAAGCGTCTTGCTGCCCTCGGCGTAGTACGGTCGCACGTTGATGTTCACGAACGCCCAGGGATACTTGTCGGACAGCTCACTGCAGACTCGGTTGACATCGTCGTAGTTGCCGTTGATCGCCACAACGGTCGGGTTGTAGATCGCCGAGCCTAGCACTTTGCCCTGCTCCAGGTCGGCCGGGATGAAGACGAAGGCGCGCATGCTGGCCTTCGCGGCATGGGCAGCGACGCTGTTCGCCAAGTTGCCGGTGGAGGCACAGGCGAGCGTATCGAAGCCGAACTCGCGGGCCTTCGTGCTAGCGACGGCGACGACGCGGTCCTTGAACGACCAGGTCGGGTTAACGCAATCGTTTTTGATGTACAAATAGCGGAGGCCAAGCGCCTCGCCGAGGTTTTGGGCACGGATCAGCGGCGTAAAACCGGCGGCGATATCGACAGCCATCTCGCGATCGCAGGGCAACAGGTAATGGTAGCGCCAGAGGGTCGGCGGGCCGTTGGCGATGGCCTCGCGGCTGATGACTTTAGCGATGGCATCGTAATCGTACGTAACTTCGAGCGGGCCGAAGCAGAATTCGCAAACGTTTATAGAGTCGAGGGGGTATTCTCGACCGCATTCGCGACAGCGTAAGGCTTTAGCGTGGGTCATGATGGCGAACCTCTTTCGATATGATAACAAAAACTAGCCGTAGGGGAACGGCTTAGGACGCGCGCGCTGGCCCGACCGAGTCGGGCCGTAACATCGCCATCATGTAAATGTGGAAGGTCATAACGCTTGGGAGCATGGTACTATCACGGCGGAACGCTGTCAAACGGGTCTCACAACGGATAGGTAACGGATTAACAGATACGAAGAGGATCGGGTAGGGAAATTCACGTTCAGCGTTGCTAGACTCAATATCGAGAGGTACGATCTAGGAGATAAGCATGAAGCGAAGAGGCCGGCCACCATACCCAGATATCCTGACGCCGCGCGAGCAGGAAGTACAAGCGCTCCTACGCGAGGGCCTGACGAACGAGCAGATCGCGTCGCGGCTGAATATCAGCGCCAACGCCGCGAAGTATCACGTCTCCGAAATCCTCTCGAAGCTAGGCGTGAGCAGCCGCTACGAGGCTGCTACCTGGCAGCCGGGCCAGCGACCATGGTGGCTGAGCGCTTTAGCTGTCGTAGGCTGGCCGTTGGCCAGGCTTAAGGCGATGACATTACCGGCGGGCCTCAAGACCGCGCTGGCCGGCGCGACAACGGTCGTAGTGGTCGGCGGCCTGACGGCAGGCATCGTTCTCGCGGCACGCTACGCCGCCAGCCAGGCGGACGATGATCAGCAGGCTGCAACCGATGTTAGCGGCCCGAACGCTGGCGGGATGGGCACGATAGCTTACGTACAGGACAGGGACATTTGGGTAAGCAACCCTTCAGGTGGACAGCAGTCTCGTATTACGACCGATGGAAATATAGCGAACTTTAGTTGGTCGCCCGACGGCCGGCTCGTGTTCCGGTCATCTGCCAACGGCCCACCCAGCCTTTACGTAATCAATCGCGACAGTACTGGCTTAACCCAGCTTTCGGTTACTGGATCGTCATTCTTACCAGCGTGGTCGCCAGACGGTCAGCGGATCGCCTTCCTTACTACGCAAGGGGGACGATGGGGCCTTTCCATTATCAGGCCCGATGGCACGGGCCTGACGCACTTGGCGGATGTCGGGCCAGTTGAAAACGCTTTCCCACCGGCATGGTCACCCGACGGTCAACGAATCGCATTCGAGTCTGAGGAGGCTGGCAATGTAGATATCTTCGTGATTAACGTGGATGGTTCGGACTTACGGAACATCACAAACAACCCTAGCTACGATGCTGGGCCATCTTGGTCTGCAGACGGTACGAGATTGACCTTCATCTCCGAAAGAGATGGTGATTCCGAAATCTACACGATGAATCGTGATGGCACCGATGTACAAAAACTTACCGATAACTCGGCCGTAGACATCTCCGCAACCTGGGCACCTGATGGAGAGCTTATCGCGTTCGCTTCAGATAGGGATGGCAACTTCGAAATCTACGTGATGGGCAGCAACGGCTCTAATCAGACGAACCTTAGCAATGATCCAGCCTCTGATTTCGCGGCGGTACCCGTAGGCCATTTTGCTCTCTCGTGGTCATCCGATAGCGAGCAAATCGCATTCGTATCGGATCGCGACGGCAATCTCGAAGTCTATACGGCAGCCGCCGACGGCTCCGGCGTGACGAGGGTTACTGACCATCCCTCAAACAACACATGGCCTGCCTGGACGTCGGCCGAAGTTGCTCAACCAACTGTTGAGCCTACGCCAAGCGCCCCTGTAGCACAGGCAACGTTCGTTGAACGCGACCAGGCGCCGGTGTCGTTGGATGCCAGCGCCATCGGCCCAGATTCTCCAGAGGCACGGTTAACTGTAGACCCTGAAAGCGGGAGGTACGAGCAGATGCCGCCCATAGACGGCTATGTCCCAGAAAGCCTTACCATCAATGGGCGATATGTGCTCGTGTCATCCGCATCGCAAGTAGGAGAAGCCTCGGAGTTAGCTGTGCTGGATATCGTAAATGGGACGGCGACGAATATCGGGCCTGGCTGGGCCGGGGAAGTGTCGCCTGACGGTCGGTGGGCCGCAATCATTCCGGATATCGAAGGCTCCACGCTAGCAGTGATGGACGTCCAGACCGGTCAACGGTATGCCCTAGGAGAATTCGGTAAGCCTGTGCATCTATCGTGGTCTCCCGACAACCGCTTAGTTTTAGTTAAGGACGGTATGCTTTACAAAGCGCAATCTCCTGACTGGACTCCTACACAGGTCATAACGTTTCCATACACCAGGCCGGAGTGGTCGCCTGACTCCGCATGGTTGGCTTATGCAGAACGAGGAGAAATTAAAATCGTCAATTCAGGCCCAACTACTACGATAAGAACGGTTGTGCCATTGAGCGTAGCGCCTGGCGATCCGGGCTTTTACCGCGTAGGCACGCTCCAATGGGCGCTGGATGGCGAGCGCTTGGCATATGGAACGGACGAAGGAGCGTTTGTCGTTTCCCTATCGACAGGCGTCATTACTAACGTATTATCCACCAGCGTAATGCCCTCATCACTTTTCTGGTCGCCTGGCGGTTCCCAAATTGCTTTGTACATTTCCGACGATCAAAGGCAAGGGATCGTGATTGCAAACGCGGATGGCTCTGGCGCGTACCAGCTTACGGAAGGCGTCGCCCAAATCTTGGGCTGGACGGACGAAGGCATTATCGCCTATGTCTGCCACTGCCCGTAACATTTAAGATAGTTAAGTCAACAGCAGTTCTGCCTTATAATGAGGCGGCATGGCCGCCGACAACGTACCGCCCCAAGCCCTAGACGGCATCCGCGTCCTCGATCTCGCCGGGGAGGCGGGGATGTACTGCACGAAGCTCCTCGCCGACCTCGGCGCGGACGTGATCCTGATGGAGCCGCCGGACGGCGCAGCGGCGCGGCGCATCGGGCCGTTCTACGGGGACGAGAGCAACTCGAACAAGAGCCTCTACTTCTGGAACCTCAACACGAACAAGCGCAGCGTAACGCGCGATTTGGGATCTGCGGACGGGCAGGAATCATTCCGTCGCCTGGCGGCGACGGCGGATGTTGTCGTCGAGTGCTTTCAGCCTGGCTATCTCGATTCGCTCAGCCTCGGCTATGACGACTTGAGCCAGATTCGGCCGGACATCATCGTTACGTCGATCACCGGCTTCGGCCAGAGCGGGCCGCACTCGCAGTACAAAACGGCGGACATGGTCGGGCAGGCGATGAGCGGCATGATGCATCTCGACGGCTTCCCAGACGACCCGCCGAATATGCTCTACGGCGAGCAGGCGTACCACTGTGCGTCGACTCAGGCGGCCGTAGGCACGCTGATCGCCCTCTTCCACCGCGAGCGCACTGGCGAAGGCCAGCACGTTGACGTCGCCATCCAGGAGGCGAACCTGCTGAACCAGGAGACGGCGATGCCGTACTGGGACCTGCGCCGTGAACTGCGCACCCGCACCGGCGACAACCACCCGCTGCCGGGCGTCGGCACGTACGAATGCGCGGACGGCCACGTGCTTCTGCGCGTCGGGCTGCCGGGCTTCGGCGCGCCTTGGCCGGCGCTGCTCGACTGGATACGCGAAGATTCGCCCGGCGGAGCGGGGGCAGAACTGGAGTCGCTGTTCGAAGGACTGAACTCCCGCATGGCGCTGGACGTTTACTTTCGCACAGATGCCGAAAGCGGAGAGCGCTTACGCGAGCGGTTCGTGGCGATGGAGGCGGTGCTCACCGCTTTTCTAAAGCGCCACACGAAACAGTACCTGTACGAGGAAGGCCAGCGACGCGGCCTGCTCATCGGGCCGGTGAACACGCCGAAAGATATCGTCGAAAGCCCACAACTAGAGCATCAAGGCTGGCTGACCGAGGTCGAGCATCCCGAACTCAGCGCGACGATACGCTATTCCGGCCCGCCGTACCGCTTTTCCGAGACGCCGTGGCGCATCGACCGACGGGCGCCGCTTATCGGTGAGCATACCGATGTCATTGCGAAGGCGCCGGCGGCCACCGAGGGAGCTCGGATTCTTCGTTTCACTCAGAATAACGGAAATCACAACCAGCCGTTGGCCGGCATACGCGTCGCCGACTTCAGTTGGTATGCGGCAGGGCCGATCGCGAGCATGATCCTAGCGCAGCACGGCGCGGAAGTCGTAAAGGTTGAGTCGGAGGCGAAGCCGGACGGCTTGCGCGTGCTCCATCCCATGCCGAAAGACCGCTCCGGCCTCAATCTGAGCGGCTACTTCAACAACTTCAACGCGAACAAGCTCTCGCTGGCGTTGAACATGGCGCACCCACAGGCGCGCGAGACAGCCCTGCGATTGATTGGCGAATGCGACGTCGTCATCGAGAACTTTTCGCCCGGCGTCTTCGATAAGTGGGGGCTGGGCTACGAGGCGCTAACGAAAGTGCGGCCGGACATCATCTACGTGCGAGCGCCAATGCAGGGCAGCGACGGTCCACACCGCGATTTTGCTGGCTACGGCGCTTTTATCACCGCCCTGGCCGGGCTAAGCCACCTGACCGGCTTTCCAGACCGGCCGCCCGTCGGTGCGGGCACCAACTATTCGGACTTCGTCGTGAACCCTGGCCATATCGCCGTCGCGATCATGGCGGCGCTGCACTATCGCGATCGCACGGGCAGAGGTCAGATGATCGAGGTCGCGCAGGTGGAGTCGGCGGCGGCCGTCATCGGCGCGGCGATCCTCGACTATACGGCGAACGGCCGCGCCGGCGAACGTGCCGGCAATCGCGTGGCTCACGCGGCGCCCCACGGCGCTTACCGCTGCGCCGGCGAAGACCGCTGGTGCGCGATCGCCGTGACGAGCGACGCCGAGTGGGAGGCGTTTTGCCAGGCGACCGGCCATACGGAGTGGCGCGACGACCCACGCTTTGCAACGCTAGCGGCGCGCAAGGCGAACGAAGACGAACTCGACTGCCTGGTGGAGGGCTGGACGAAGACGCGTAGCGCTGAAGAAGCGATGGCAACTCTGCAGGCGGCCGGCGTGCCAGCAGGCGTCGTGCAGAACGCTCGCGACCTGCTCGAAGTGGACACGCACTTGCGGGAGCGGGGGCACTATGCCTACCTCGACCATCCGGAAGCGGGTCGGACGGCGTACGATGGCCCGCCGTTCCGCCTGTCGAAGACGCCAGGCCTAGTGCATTCGCCGGCACCTTGCCTCGGACAGCATACGGAGTACGTTTGCAGGGAGATCATCGGGCTGAGCGATAAGGAGATAAGCCGGCTGGTAATCGATGAGGTACTGCGCTGAGCCTGAATTCAAGACCGCGGAATGTTGCCGTAGAAATCCGACAGTCCATGTATGCTCATGGACATGTCGAACCTTACGTTTATCGTCTTAGCCTGGGAACTTTACCAGCAGGGTCTGCCGAAAGCGTA